>CAZBBB010000008.1:0-63951 GCA_964490005.1 uncultured Phycisphaerales bacterium
CGGGCACGAGCAGGCCGACGTGTTCGGCGCCGCCCGGCACGAGCACCTGCGGCAGGCCGAGCGACGCGGCGACCGTGAGGCGCTCGGGCGAAGCGGCGCGCAGTCCGTGGTGCAGTTCGTCGCTGATCTCGCCGAGCGCGTAGTCGAAGACCGCGCCGATCAGGCCGTCCTTCATCATCTGCTCCATCGCGCGGCCGCCCGAGCCGACGGCGTGGAACACGATGACCTCGTAGCCGCGCTCGGCGAACAGGCGCAGCGCGAGCAGCGCGCCCTCGGTGAGCACGCCGAGATTGCTCATGCCGATGAGCGGCTTGCCGCCCTGCGCGCGCGCCGGGTGCAGCCGCACGCGCGAGCGCGCCATGCCGACGGCGGCGGCCGCGGCGTTGCCGAGGATCTTGCGCGTGATCGGGTTCAGCCCGAGCAGGTCGCCGACGCTGAACATCATGGTGATGTCCTTGATGCCGACGAAGGGCGCCACGTCGCCGCTCGCGACGGTCGAGACCATGATCTTGGGGAGCCCGAAGGGCAGCGCGCGCATGACGGCCGTCGCGTTGCTCGTGCCCTGCGTGCCGCCGATGCCCAGCACGGCGTGCACCTCGTCGCGCGCGAGGCGCTCGAGCAGCAGTTTCGTCGCGCCGGCGATCATCACCGGCGAGGCGGCCTGGCGCGTCGGCGCGCGCAGCAGCGTGGCGAGCGAGGCGCCGCCGGCCTGCGCGATCTCCTCGCGCGACACGTCGGGCCGCTCGCTCGGCGCGCCGATCACGCCCATGTCGAGCAGCAGCGCGCGGCCGCCGGCGGCCTCGATCTCCTCGCGCAGGAAGCGCGCCTCGTCGCCCTTGGTGTCGAGCGTCGCGAGCACGGCGACGACGGGGGTCATCGCTTCGTGGGCTTGCTGCGCTTCGCGTTGCCGCGTGGCCTGGTGCCCTGCGCCGGCGCCTGGTCCTTTCCGAAGTCGAGCGCGGCGAACTCCTGCGCGGTGGCGAGCACGGCGCGTTCGATGGGCAGACGTTCGGTCGAGCTGCCGGTCCAGAAACCGTGGCCGCTCGTGTGCGCCAGCATGTAGGCGGCGTCGGCGGGGTTCTCCATCGCCGATCCGTGCGCGACGAGCAGCGTGTCGGGCGCGACCTCGCGGATCGCCGCGTAGGCCGCCTCGGTGCGCCGCGCGACCTGCGCGATCGTCTCGCCCTTGTCGTAGCCCTTGAGCCCGCCCTTCGTCGTGCCGGCGTGGAAGCAGAAGACGTGCGGGCGCGCCTCGGCGACGAGCCGCAGGCTGTCTTCGAGATCGAAGGCCAAACCGATCGTGACCAGACCCAGCTCGCGCGCGAGGGCCAGCATCGCGATCTCGTTGTCGAGCGTGATGCCGGCCGACTCGAGCACGCGGCGGATCTCGCTGCCCTTGTCCACGTAGCTGATCGAGGGGCCGATGTTCGACACCGAGATCGCGCCCATGTCGAGGCAGCGGCGCAGCACGGTGCGCATGTCCTTGAGCGGGTCGTTGGCGTTCAGGCAGGCGCAGACGAAGGCCTGCCCCTTCAGCGCCGGGAGGATGTCCTCCTCGGTGGAACGCAGCGTCTGCTCGTTGCTGTCGAGGATCGGCCACATCATCGACATGGTGCCCATGCCGTTGGCCCGCAGCCGCGCGCCCGAGAAGGTGTTCACGCAGTCGACGCCGGCGCGTTCGAGCAGTTGCGCGACGAGCCCGCTGCCCGCGCTGGCGATGAAGATCGGCCTGCGCCGCGCGACCTTGTCGGCGAGGCGGGCCAGCACCTGTTCGCGCGTGGGGCGGGCGACGATCATGGCCGCGCACCCTACCCGCTGCGCGCGGGCGGCGGCAACGTGTACGCTGGCCGTTCATGCGCGCGCCCGCTGTCCGCCGCTCGCCGTCGATCGTCCGGCTGCTGCTGCCGGTGATCGCGGCGCTGGGAGCCTGCCGCACCATGCCGGACACGCTGGTCTACGAGGGCGGGTCCGGCCCCGGCGCCGGCAAGCACATCGTGTTCGTCGCCGGCGACGAGGAGTATCGCAGCGAAGAGGCGCTGCCGTGCCTGGCGCGCATCCTCGCCGTGCGCCACGGCTTCAAGTGCACCGTGCTGTTCTCGACGAGCCCGCAGACCGGCGAGATCGACCCGGAGAACCGCGCGCACATCCCGGGCTTGTCGGCGCTCGACGAGGCCGACCTGCTCGTGCTGTTCACGCGCTTCCGGCGGCTGCCCGACGAGGACATGGCGCGCATCGCGCGCTGGGTCGAGGGCGGCGGGCCGCTCATCGCGATCCGCACGGCGACGCACGCCTTCGAGTACGAGGACGGCTCGGCGAGCGCCTTCGCGCGCTACGACTGGAACGGCGGTCCACCCTGGCCCGGCGGCTTCGGCAGGCAGCTCCTCGGCGAGACCTGGGTCGCGCACCATGGCCGGCACGGCGGCGAGTCGACGCGCGGCGTCGCGGCGACCGCGGCGAGCGAGCACCCGATCCTGCGCGGCGTGTCCGACGTGTGGGGGCCGACCGACGTCTACGCGGTCGGCGCGCTGCCGGACGACGCGACCGTGCTGCTGCACGGGCTCGTGCTGGCGGGCATGTCGCCCGACGACGCGCCCGTCGACGACGGCCGCAACGCGCCGCCGATGCCGCTGGTCTGGACGCGCGAGCGGGCGATCGAGAGCGTGCAGCGGAGCGCCGACGGGCAGGGCCCCAAGATCCGCCACGAGCAGCGCATCGTGTGCTCCACGATCGGCGCCTCGGTCGATCTGCGGTCCGAAGACCTGCGCCGTCTCTTCGTGAACGCGGCCTACTGGTGTCTCGGCATGGCCGACGCGATCCCCGAGCGCAGCAACGCCGACCTCGTCGGCGAGTACGAGCCGACCATGTTCGGCTTCGGCACGCACCGCCGCGGCGTGAAGCCGCAGGACCTCGCCCTGCCGCGCTGAGCGGCGGCGGGGCGCCCGCCGCCTCAGCCCTCCGGCCGGCGCCGCACGCGCACGCGCTTGCCGCGCAGCGTCGTGCCTTCGAGCGCGGCGATGATCTCGTCGGCGCGCTCGGCCGGCACGTCGATGAAGGACGAGCGCAGCTCGATCTCGATCGCGCCGAGGTCCTTCGGCGGCACGTCGGTCTCGTTGCAGATCGCGCCGACGAGGTCGCCGGGCCGGATGCCGCCCGAGCGCCCCGCGCCGACCTGCAGGCGCACGTGCGTCGAGGGCGTGCCGCCGCCGCGCGCCTTGCGGCCGCGCGCCGGGCCGACGCGCGCGCCGCGGGCCTCGTCGGGCGGGAAGTCGCGGCGCGTGTCGGCCACCGGCTCGATCTCGCGCTCGTCGGCGTCGCGCTCGCCGCCCGTCGCGACCTGCGCGAGACGCAGACCCGCCGCCGCGATGTCGCGCAGCTCGAACTCCTCGGCGAGCTGATCGACGACGCCGCGCACGTCGTCGAGTTCGCCGGCGAGGAGCCGCTCGCGCACCGCCTCGCGCAGCTTCGACAGGCGTCGTGCGTGCAGGTCGGCCACGCTCGGAATGGCGGCCAGCTCGATCTTCTGGCGCGTGTGCCGCTCGGTGATCTGCAGCAGGCGCCGCTCGCGCGGGTCGACGAGGCTGATGGCGACGCCGTCGCGCCCCGCGCGCCCGGTGCGCCCGATGCGGTGCACGTAGGCCTCGACCGAGGTCGGCAGGTCGTAGTTCACGACGTGCGAGAGCTGCTTGATGTCGAGGCCGCGCGCCGCGACGTCGGTGGCGACGAGCAGCTCCGTCTTCGCGGCGCGGAAGCGCGCCATCACGCCGTCGCGCTGGCGCTGCTGCATGCCGCCGTGCAGGGCCTCGGCGCGGTAGCCGCGCGCGTTGAGCAGCTCGACGAGCCGGTCGACCTCCATGCGCGTGCGGCAGAAGACCAGCGCCGACTCGGGGCCCTCGACGTCGAGCACGCGTCCGAGCACGTCGGGCTTCTGGTCGCGCCGCGCCAGATACGCGATCTGGCGCACGCGCGGCAGCTCGCCCGGCGCGGTCTGTTCCTTCGCGACGGTCAGGCGCTGCGCGTCGCGCAGGTAGCGCTTGGCCACCGACTCGATGCGCGGCGGCATCGTGGCCGAGAACAAGGTCGTCTGCCGGCTCTCGGGAGTGGCGGCCACGATCAGGTCGAGGTCCTCGGCGAAGCCGAGGTCGAGCATCTCGTCGGCCTCGTCGAGCACGAGCACCTGCAGCTCGTCGAGCGCCAGCGTGCCGCGGTTGAGGTGGTCGAGCGCGCGGCCGGGCGTGGCGACCACGATGTCGGCGCCGCGCTGCAGCGCGCGCAACTGCTGCACCATCGCGGCGCCGCCGTAGACCGGCACGACCGAGAGCGTCGAGCCGCGCGCGTAGCGATGCAGGGCCTCGGCCACCTGGATGGCCAGCTCGCGCGTCGGCACGAGCACGAGCGCGCGCGTCGGATGCTTGCGCCCGGCCGGCTCGGCGCCGAGCCGCACCAGGATCGGCAGCGCGAAGGCCGCCGGCGTGCCCGTGCCCGTCGCGGCCTGCACGAGCAGATCGCCGCCGGCGCTCAGCGGCGGGATCGTCTCGCGCTGCACGGCCGTCGGCTCTTCGTAGCCGAGCCCGGCGAGCACCTTCACCAGCTCGGCGGGCAGGCCGAGTCCGGCGAAGTCGGAAGGCGTCGCGGCGCGGGAAGCCGGCGCCTTCGGGCGCGCGGCGGGCGTGGATTCGGTCTGCGGATCGCGTGATGCGGGCATGGGTGGCGCCTTTGTAGCGCGAATCGCCCTGCGTCCGCTCGACGTTCGCCCGGCGAGGCCTCAGCGCGCCGGTTTGCGCAGGCCCTCGAGGAAGGCCAGCAGGTCGAAGATCTCCTCCTGCGTGAAGTTGCCGAGCAGGCCCTCGGGCATGAGCGAGACCTCCGAGACGCGGCGCTCGTCGATGGCGTCCTTGGCGATCACGTCGAGGGTCGTGCCGTAGGGGTCGGTGAGCAGGCGCACCGAGGTGTCGGTCTCCGTGAGCACGCGCCCCGAGAGCACGCGGCCGTCCTTGAGGAAGAAGTGCTCGGCCGCGAAGCCCTCGGCGATGAGGGCCGAGGGGCGCAGCAGTTGCGTGAGCAGATCGCGCGGGTCGGGATGGCGCGCGACGGCGTCGACGACGTCGGGGCCGGTGCGCCCGCCCTGCCCGTTGACGGGGTGGCAGCGCTGGCAGGAGCCGGCGTCCCAGATCGCGCGGCCGCGCTCGGCGTCGGCCTGCGCCAGGCCGGCGAGGCCCTCGGGCCCGGCGAAGTCCTCCGGCGTCCAGTGGCGCACGAAGGCGCGCGCGGCGGCGCGCGCCGGCTGCCCGGCGTGCGCGCCGCCACTCGGCGCCGCGCCCGAGCCGCCGTCGTTCGCCGCCGCCGCGATGCGCGCGGCGAGCGCCTCGGCCTCGGCCTGCGTGGCGACGACGTGCAGCACGCCGTTCATCCGCACCCAGTGGCCGGGGAAGGTGCACACGAAGGGGTGCTCGCCGGGCTCGCCCGGCGCGTCGAAGGCCAGCGTCTGCGATTCGCCGGGCGCGAGCAGGCGCGTGGAGTGCAGCACCTGCGGCAGTTCGGGCACGAAGTGCCGGGCCCAGCCGTCGGGACGCGCCGCCATGCTCTCGGCCGCGAGCCCGACCAGGCTCAGCGCGCCGGGCGCCGTCACGACGAGGTTGTGCGGCATGACGTCCGTGTTCTCGAAGGTGAGCTCCACCGGCTGCGCCGCGACCACGACGAGTTGCGCGCGATCGAAGAGCATCAGGTCGGCCAGCGGCCGCACGAGCAGGCGCTGCACGGCGGGGGCGTCCGGTCCGGGCGCAGCCTCGTCAGCGTTCGCGGCGCCGGTCGGCTGCGCAGCCGCGAGCGCCGCGTGCTCGGCCGCCGCCTGTTCGGCGGCACGCGCCGCGGCGATCCGCGCGTCCTCGGCGGCGAGCGCCTCGGGCTCGAGCACGCGGCGCGTCGCGCGGATCGCGTAGTCGAGAAAGCGGTCGGCGGGTTGCGCACGGGCCGCGTTCAGGATCGACAGCGCCTCGGCCGCCTCGCGCGCGACCGTGGCAGGATCGGCATCGCCCGGCAGCGCGTGCAGCTCGCCCCGCAGGCCCGCGCCGAAGTGCGAGAGCGCCACGACGGCTTCGAGGCGCACGCGGGGGAAGGCATCGACCGCGGCACGCGCGAGCCGCTCGAGCAGCGCCGCGCCGCCCAGCTCGCGCCGCATGTGCCGCGCCACGCGCACCGCCGCCGCGCGCGCGCGCGGCTCGGGCGAGGCGAGCAGCCGGTCGAGCAGGGTCAGGTCGAGCACGCCCTGCGCCTGCTGGCACCAGAGCGCCTCGAGGCGGTGGTGCTCGACGTCGGGGTCGGCGGCGTCGAGCCGCGCCTCGAAGGCCCGCGCGGTCGCCACGACCTCGTCGCGGCCGCGGCCGCTCAGCTCGATGCGCGCGCGGCCGACCAGCCGCAGGTCGTGGCTGCGCAGCGTCTCGAGCAGCTCGACGATCGGCCGCCCGGCCAGCGACGTGACGTGCGCCAGCGGCCGGCCTTCGGCCCGCACGCGGTACACCCGGCCGTGCGCGTGGTCGCGCGAGGGGTCGCGGAGGTGGTGCTGCATGTGCCCGATGAGCGGGTTGTGCCAGTCAAGCAGATACAGCGCGCCGTCGGGGCCGATCTCGAGGTCGACGGGCCGGAAGTTGGGATCGGAGCCGTAGAGCAGCGGCGGGCGCTCCTGTGCGGCGAAGCCGCTGCCGTCCTCGACGAGCGCGTCGCGGAAGATGCCCTGCAGGCCGATGACGTTCGCCGCCAGGAAGTCGCCGCCCAGCTCGGGCGGAAAGTGGGCGCCCGTGACGATCTCGGTCGCCGCCGCCGGCCGTCCGCGCTGCGCCAGGAACGTGAAGTAGCGCTCGTGGCTCTGCTCGGGCGGCAGCGCGCCGCTGGCGGGCAGCGCGTAGTAGCTCTCGTTGCCGGTGCCGTCGGTGACGAAGTCCTGGCCCCAGCGATCGAAGACGTGGCCGTGCGGGTTGAGGAAGCCGTAGGCCATCCAGCGCTCGACGCGCCCGGTGCGCGGCTCGTAGCGCCACGCCGCCGCGTCGCGCTGGCGCACCGTGCCGAAGGCGCCCTCGATCTGCGAGCGGTGGAAGATGCCCTCCTGCCAGTAGAGCGCGCCGTCGGGGCCGAGCACGAGACTGTTGGCCGTGTGGTGCGTGTCGGCCGAGTCGAGCCCGCCGAGCAGCCGCTCGCGCACATCGGCGACGTCGTCGCCGTCGGTGTCCTTCAGGAACAGCAGGTCGGGGGCGCAGGCCACGACCACGCCGCCGTTCCAGAACTGAAAGCCCGTCGGGTTGCGCAGGTCGGAGGCGAACTCGACGCAGCGGTCGGCGCGTCCGTCGCCATCCTCGTCGGGCAGGATCAGCAGCCTGTCGCGGTGCGGCTCGTGCGGCGCGCCGTGCGGGTAGCTCGGCCAGGCCGCGACCCACAGCCGGCCGCGCGCGTCGAAGGCCATCTGCACCGGGTTCACGAGCGCGGGAAAGCGCGCCTCGTCGGCGACCAGCTCGACGCGCAGGCCCGCGTCGGGGTGCAGCTGCGCCAGGGCCTCCTCGCCGGAGAGAAAGGCGTGCTCGCCGCCCGGGCCCGGCCCCGGGCGATTGGTCGGCACGGGAATCGCCTCGGGCAGCGGAACGGCCTCGGCCGCCGCCGCGCGCGCGGCCGCCTCGTCCTCGCCGCGCGCGACGGCGACGATCACGCGATCGAGGCGCGCGCACAGCGCGTCGCGGATCTCCATCTCGCGCTGCAGCACGGCGCGGTTGCTCAGCCCGTCGTACTCGAGCGCCGAGCGTCCGCCGTGCACGTTGTAGCCGTCGGTCGCGCGGTAGCGGTCGTGCCAGAGGCGGTTCTGCTCGAGGATCAGCGGGCGCAGGGCGGCGGCGGCGTGCACGTCGACCGGCGGCGCCTGCAGGCCGACGAAGCCGCGCGTCACGAGCAGGCCGGCCAGGTGCAGGTTGCCGACCTCGCCGAGATGCACGCCGTCGATCGTGCGCGGTGACCCGATGCTCGCGGAGGCGAGCGGCGTGAACACGTCGACGAAGGGCACGCCGCGCCCGTGCGCGACGACCTGCATCGTGGCGAGGTAGGGCGAGAGCTGCGCGTTGAGCGCCGCGGCGCCGGGCCCGAGGCCGGACGCGTGGTCTTCACCGGGCGTCGGCGAGACGAGCAGCAGGCGCGGCGCCTCGCTCGCGCCGCCGAGGCGCAGCGCGCGCACCTCCGTGATGAACGTCTCGAGCCGGTCGCGGAAACCCTGCAGCCCCTCCTCTCCGGCGAAGGACTCGTTGAAGCCGTAGCAGGCGATGATCAGGCTCGCGCCGGTGCGCTCCAGCCATTCGTCGCGCGTGCCGAAGCCGTCGCTGCGCCACCAGGTGCCGACCTCGTCACCGGCGAATCCGAGGTTGCGCACCGACACGCCCAGCTCGGGGAAGCGCGTCGCGAGCAGGGCCTCCAGCCAGCCGTCGTGCTGCATGCGGTCGGCCATCGCGCCGCCGAGCAGCACGATGCGCTCGCCCGGCCGCAGCTCGACGAGCGGAGCGCGCTCGTCCTGCGCCGCGGCGCGCGGCGCGAGCAGCAGGCCCAGCCCGCAGGCGAGGGTCGCACGCGCCGCGCGCGCGCGCCAGCGCACCGCCGCCCGCAGGAGTCGACCCGCAACGACGACGCGCGCGCGATGCTGCGCAGGCGCGGGGGGAAGGGCGGTCATCGGCGGCAGGCTCCTGTCGCGAGGCGCCCAGAGACTACGGGTTTCCGGCCTCCTGCGTCGCGGGCAACACGGCCCGCGCGGCTGCCAGCAATTCCTGCGCCACCGGCAGATCGACGGTGTTCAGGCCGCGGCCATCGCCCGAGACATCCAGCGCGCGCTGCAGATGCGCGAGAGCCGGCCCGGGCGCGCCGCGCGCCAGCGCCTGCCGGCCGAGCGCGAGCCGGACGAGCGCCTCGGCTTCGGGCAGCCGCGCCAGTTCGGTCTCGAGGCGCGCTTCGACGGCGGCGCTCTCCCAAGGTCGACTCTCGCCGCTCTCGAGCACGTCGCCGAGGAACAGCGCGGCGCGGCGCGCCTGGGCGTGCGCGCCCCAGCCGCGCGAGGCCTCGGTGCGGGCCCGTTCGCGGCCGAGCCAGGTGCCGAAGAGGCCGGCGCCCAGCGAGACGAGCAGCAACACGCCCGCGGCGAGCGGCCAGCGATGACGGCGCGCCCAGCGCAGCGCGCGCTCGGCGGCCGGCGCGCGGTGCGCGAGCACCGGCTCGTCGTCGAGCCAGCGCTGCAGGTCGGCCGCCAGCGCCTCGACCGAGGCGTAGCGCCCGGCGACCGCGGGCTGCAGGGCCTGCTGCACGATCGCGTCGAGGTCACCGCGCAGCGCGCGTCGCCGCTCGGCCGGCGCGCGCTCGCTCGGCAGCGTCGTGCCCGCGCCCTCCGCCGGGCGTCCGGCCAGCAGCTCGAAGAGCACCAGTCCCAGCCCGAAGACGTCGGTCGCGACGGTGGCCGGCTCGCCGCGCCACTGCTCGGGGCTCGCGTAGCGCGGCGTGATCGGCACCATCCCGCGCGTGGCCGCCGTCGCGCTCGCGCCGGCGAGCCCGTCGTCGTCGAGCAGTTTCGCGACGCCGAAGTCGAGCAGCTTGGGCAGCCCGTCCGCGCCGACCAGGATGTTGCTCGGCTTGAGATCGCGGTGCAGCACGAGGCGCGCATGCGCGAACTGCACGGCGCCGGCGACGGCGAGCATCAGCCGCACTCTCGCACGCACGTCGAGCCCGCCACGCGCGGCGTGCTCCGTGATCGGCAGGCCCTCCACGTATTCCATGGCCAGCCAGGGACGGCCGTCGGGCAGGGCGCCCGCGTCGAGAAAGCCCACGATGTGCTCGTGCCGCAGCGCGGCCAGCGTGCGCTGCTCGAGCGCGAAGCGCGCCAGCATCGCCCGGCTGTCGAGCCCGCGGCGCAGCACCTTGAGCGCGACGAGCCGGGGCGCGCCGTCGGTGTCGCGCTCGGCGAGGTAGACCTCGCCCATGCCGCCCGACGAGATGCGGGAGCGCACGTGATGCGCGCCGATGCGCGTGCCGACGAGATCGACCTGAGTCGCATCCGGTTCGCCGTCGGGCGAGCCCGGCGCGCCCGCCAGCCGGGCCACGGTCTCCGCGCCCGGCGCGCCCAGCAGCTCGGCGGCCGTGGCGTCGAGCGGATGCGCCGTCGACGCGCTCGCCGCCAGCAGGCCCCGCGCCGCCGCGAGCAGGTCGGCGCGCGCGCCCAGCGCGCGCCCGAGGGCGGCTTCGCGTTCGGCCGGCGGACGCTCGATCGCCTCCTCGAAGGCTTGCCGCACGAGCGTCCAGTCGCGTTCAGCGTGCATCGAGGGCCTCGATGAGCCAGGCGCGCGCGAGCTGCCAGCGGCGATTGGCGGTGCGCAGCGAGCAGCCCGTCAGCTCGGCGATCTCGGGCAGCGTGCAGCCGCCGAAGAAGCGCAGCTCGACGAGGCGCGCGAGTTCGGCGTCCTGCTCGGCGAGGTCGCGCAGCGCGTCGTCGACATCGACGATCGCGCGAGCGGCGGAGGCGTCGGGGACGGGCGCGCCCTGCAGGCCCGGCGCCTTCGCCGCGTCGCGCTTGGCGGCGCCGCGGGCGCGCGCGTGATCGGTCAGCACGCGGCGCATGACCGTGCTCGCGAGCAGCGCGACCTCGCCGGGCTGCAGCCGCGCGAGTTCGTCGCTGCCGCGCCAGGCCCGCAGCCGCAGCCAGGTCTCGTGCACGAGCGCCGTGGCCTGCAGCGTGTGGTCGGGCCGCTCACGTGCCAGGTGGCCCGCGGCCAGGGCCCGCAGGCGTTCGTAGACGGGGAGCGACACGGGGTGCGCGATGAGTGCCTCACCGGCCGGTCAGGTGGCGCCGCGCTCGCGGAGCAGTTTCGCGATCGCGTCATGACCGCGCTCCTGCGCGAGCTGCAGCGGCGTGCGCCCGGCCCGGTCGAAGTTGTAGCTCACGGCGTCGATCGGCGCGCCCTGCTCGAGCAGGAAGTTCACGAGTTCGATCCGCCCGCGCATGGCGGCCCAGTGCAGGGCGATCGTGCCCTGGCTCTCCTGGTGGGGATCGGCGCCGTGCTCGAGCAGCAGTTGCGCCGCGTCGACCCGGTCGCCCCCGATGGGGGCGTACCACATCAGGGCGAAGTCGTGCGGGCCGCGCTCGTGGATCGCGCCGGGATGCAGGGCGAGCAGCTTGCGCGCGCGGTCGAGGTCGCCGAGCGAGATGGCCGTCGCGAGCGACATGGGGACGCCGTGGTCGAGGTGGTAGAGCATCGCTTCGTGGTAGCCGGTGTGCGCGCAGGCCTCGACCGCCAGCTCGTTCTGCGTCGACATCGAGAAGGAGCGCCGCGCGTCCCCGCCGACCGCCGCCTTGACCTTGTCGAGATTGAAGTGCGACGGTCCGGTGACCGCGCTCTGTTCGGCCTGCGAGACGTCCGCGAGGTCGGGCCAGGCGACGGGCGCACCGCTCGCGTCGTAGGCGTAGCGCAGCGCGAAATCGTCGCGCGGCACGCGCCCCGGCGTGCGGAGCAGGTCCGCCGCCGCGTCGTGCCCGAGCCGCTCGGCCTCCGCGAGGGGCGTCGCGCCGCGCAGGTTGCGGGCCTGCACGTCGGCGCCGCGCCGCAGCAGGTAGCGCACGATGTTCACGTCGCCGCGCCGCGCCGCGGCGTGCAGCAGGGTGTCGCCGCCGCGCTGCGGCGCGTTCACGTGCGCGCCGTTGCTGAGCAGCGCCACGCTGCAGCGCCAGGCGCTGATCGTGTCGACGCACTCGAGCGCTCCCCAGGCGGGAGTGACGCCCTGCCGGCCGCGCGGATTGCCGTCGGGGTCGGCGCCGAGATCCTGCAGGTGGTACATGTCGGCGCGTCCGGCGCGCGCGGCGGCGTAGATGGCCGTGCCGCCGACCGGGTGCGCCGCGTGCAGGGCCGCCTCGTCCTGCGCGGCCAGCGTCTTGGCGCGCTCCCAGTCGGGGATCATGCAGGCCTCGATCAGGCCGATCCGCGGACCGCGTTCGAGCAGGGCCTCCGCGACGGCCTGCTGTCCGTGCAGGTAGGCCAGGACGAGCGCCGTGCGACCCTGCGCGTCGGCCGCGTCGACGAGCGCGGGGCGCGCATCGAGACGCGCCCGGGTGCCGGGGAGATCGCCGTCGACCACCGCCGCGAGGAACGCCTCGCGCTCGGCCGCCTCGTCGGCGCCCGCGAGCGCGCCGCCGGGCCGGGTTCCCGTCGTGCGCGCCGTGGCTGCTCCCGCGAACAGCGCCCCGGCCGCCACCGCGGCCGTGCCGAGCAGAAAGCCGCGCCGCGATGGCGGGTGGGGTGACGTTCGGGCGCCGGACTCCGAGTCGTGGACCATGCGCAGCACCTCCTTTTCCCGTGAAAGCGGAATCGGCACGCGCATCGTGCCACGCGGTATTCTCGGCGCCCATGTTCGCCCTGCGATCCTGGACTCGAGGTGCCGTGGCCGTGCTCGGCGCGCTGATCCTCGGCTGCGAGGCGCCCGCGGGCGCCGCCGCGCCGGCCGTGGGGGCCGCGCCGGCGCCGCCGGGCGCTCCGGCGCGCGGCGCAGACGGGCCGCTCATGGGCGCCGGCGAGCACCTCTATCTGTGGGACGGCGACTTCCCGCCGCCGCCCGCCGGCGGCTGGGGCAACACGCACGGCGAGATCGTGTTCGACGCGAGCGGCAACGCGGTCATCAGCTTCGACGTGGCGCCGGCGATCCGCGTCTTCGCGCCCGACGGCCGGCTGCTGGCCGCGTGGGGCGAGGAGTTCGCCGGCGGCGTGCACGGCATGACGATCGCGCGCGACGTGAGCGAGGCGCGCGACGAGCACGGCCAGCCGCTGGCCGGCGCGGCGCCGGGCGACGAGCACCTGTTCTTCGTGCACTTCGGCCGCCACGAGATCGTGAAGGCCACGCTCGACGGCCGCATCGTCTGGCGCCGCGGCGCTCCGATGGAGTCGCGCAAGTACGCCGCGCCCGAGGAGTTCAACCCGACCAGCATCGCGGTCGCGCCCGACGGCACCGTCTTCGTCGCCGACGGCTACGGCAAGCAGTGGATCCACCGCTACCTGCCCGACGGCACCTGGAAGACCTGCTTCGGCGGGCCCGGACGCGCCGTCGGCCAGCTCGACTGCGCGCACGGCATCGCCGTCGACGCGCGGGGCAGCGCGGAGGCCTCGTCCTACACGCTGCTCGTCGCCGACCGCGAGAACGGGCGCATCCAGCGCTTCGGGCCCTTCGGCAGCGTGCTGGGCGTGGTCGCGCAGGCGCCCGACCTGCGGCGCCCCTGCAAGATCGCCTTCTCCGGCGAGCAGTTCGTCGTGCCCGACCTGGCGGGCCGCGTCTCGATCTTCGACGGCGAGAATCGGCTCGTGACGCACCTCGGCGACCAGCCCGACGAGGCGCTGCGCGCGAACAACGGCGTGCCGCCCGAGCGCTGGCGCGCCCGCGAGTTCCTCGCGCCGCACTCGGCGGCCTGGGACGCGCGCGGCGACCTGTTCGTCATGGACTGGAACGCCCGCGGCCGCATCACGCGGCTGCGCCGCGCGGCGGCCCCGTCGACCGCGACGCGCTGAGCGAGCCTGGGGGCGCGCGCCCGCGCCCTCGCCGCGGCGCCTCAGGCGTCGCGCAGGCGCACGACCGACACGACGTCGGCGTGCGGCAGCGTGCAGGTCGGGTGGCTCACGGGGATGCCGTACTGCTTGAGGCGCGCGACGAAGGCCTCGCGCGTCTCGTCGCCCGCGCCCTGCTCGTGCACGGCCGCGTCGCGCATGAGCAGCGTGCCGCCCTGCACCGCGTCCCAGCGGCCGACGACCGTGCGCGGGCCCCGGGTCGTGACGACCACGGTCTGGCCGTGCCACTCGTCGTGACCGGGGTGGAAGACGTGTCCGGGACTCATGTCGGGCTCCAGCGGGAGGGGGCCCCATTGTCCCGATCGCGACCGGCGGCGCGAGGGGGCGCGGGGCGCTCAGCGCGCCGCACGCAGCGCCGCGACGAAGGCCTCGTCGACGCGGCGCGCGCGCACGGCGGCGCGCTGGCCCTCGGCGTTGCGCACCGGGCACAGCCAGCGCCAGACGACGTCGCCCTCGGGCGTGATCTCGAAGACTTCGCCGTCGTTGCTGTTGGCGACGAGCACGTTGCCGCCGGGCAGGTGCTGCGTCGTGCCGCGGCCGCGGCTGTAGAAGTCCTCGCGGCGCGGAGCCGTCCATTCGCGCACCACCCGCTCGCTGCGCGGGTCGACCACGAGCACGCGCGAGAAGCCGCGCAGCTCGTCGCCGTTGTCGAAGAGCAGGATGTTGCCGTCGGGCAGCCAGTGGGCCTCGTGCTGGCGGCGCAACTGCCCGCGGCCCCAGGCCCAGACGAGCCCGCCGGTGGCGAAGTCCACGATCGCGATGAGGTCCTGGTGGCGCAGCGAGACGAGCACGTTGTCGGGGGCGTAGAGCGGGCCCTGCGCGGACAGCTCGGGAAAGGCCATCCACTGCGCGGAGTTGGCGTGCAGCCAGTCGCGGCCGTCGCCCGGCGCGTCGACCATCACGTCGTGCATCAGCGGCGGCGCGCGCGGGCCGCTGCGCAGCGCGTCGAACAGCGAGAGCCCGCCGAGCGGCTCGCCGGTCGCGGCGTCGTGCAGCGAGAGCCGGTTGTCGAGCACCGGGCGGCCGCCGTCGAAGCCGGGCACCGAGCGCGCCTCGGTCGTGATCGTGAGCACCTGTCCGTTCACGGTGAGGGTCACGTCGTGGTGCACGCGCTCGGCGCGCCGCCAGCGCACCGTGCCGTCGGGCGCCAGGCGCAGCAGGTAGCGCTCGGCGGCCTTGGGGTCGCCGCAGGTGCCCAGCAGCAGCACGTCGCCGCCCGGCAGCGGCTCGCAGCGCGCGACCGTGAGCGCGTCGGGCGCCGTCCAGCGGTGCAGCAGTCGGCCCTCGGCGTCGATGAGCAGCGCGAAGGGCTCGGGGAGCACCGCCACGATCGTCGCGCCGGCCGTGCTGCGCGCGGGGTCGTGCAGCACCACGCCCTCGCGCGCGGCGTCGGGGGCGTCGCGCCGCTCGGAGAACTCGGCGTAGCCGAGCGCGGCGAGCGCCTCGGCGGCGTCCTGCGGAAAGGGCGCGGCGCCGGCGTCGAGCGCCGCGTCGCGCGCGCGGTGGCCGGCGGCGCGCTCCGCCGGCGCGAGGTCGTGCCGGTCGTCCTCGCCGGCCGGCACGGGCTGCCCGCAGGCGGCGAGCAGCGCGGTCGACGCGAGCAGCGCGGCGGCGCGCGTCATGCGCTCAGCGCGCGGCGCCGGCGGGCGCCTCGCTCGTGCCCGCGGCGAGCAGCGCGCGGGCGCGCGCGACGCCGGCCTCGTCGCCGAGCGCCGTGCCGAGTTCGATGGCCTGCGTGGCGGCGGCCGCGAGGCGCGCGGCGCTGCCGACCTGTTCGAGCGCCGCGACGAGGCCGAGCAGGTTGCCGTACTCCGAGCCCGTGAGCCCCAGATCGTGGTGCAGGATGCGCGCCTTGGAGAGCGCGACGACCGCCTCTTCGTGGCGGCCGAGCCCGGCGAGCGCCTGGCCCTGCGCGGTGAGGCCCATCGCGGTGCCCCACCAGTCGCCGAGCGCCGCGGCACGCTCCGAGCAGCGCCGGCCGGCGGCGAGCGCCTCTTCGTGGCGGCCGTCCTTGAGCGCGGCGCGGGCCTCGCCGAAGGCGGCCTGCCCGGCGCGGAAGCTCCTGCGCTGCTCGGCGTCCCAGCCGACGAAGGACGCGACGTAGTCGACGAAGATCGGGTGGCCGGTGGCGAGCTGCGCGGCGCGCGCGCCGAACAGCGCGCGGGCGTGCAGCGGCGCGATGGCCGACTCGTCGGCCGGCTGCCCGGCGGCCTCGGCCTCCTCGCGCAGCGCGAGCGAGCCCTCGAGGTCGGCGTCGATCGTGCCGAGCACCGCGTCGGGGTGCGCGCGCCACAGCGCCACGAGCGCCGCCTCGTCGCCCGCCGCCGCGGCGGCGTGGTAGCGCGCCTCGATCGACTCCTCGGCCTGCGCGTGCAGGGCGGACGGAGCGCAGAGCAGCACGAGCGGCGCGAGCAGCAGGGCGGGGGAGAGCGGGTGGCGGGGCGTGCTCATCGCGGAGTTCCGTTCGTGGGGACGTGTTCGGGGCTTCGACGCGGCGACCGGCGTGCCGGCCCCGTGGTCTCGTGGCGCGAAGATACCGTGCCGCGACCGCCTCTGTCCGCTGCCCTCCGGACGAGACGCTCTCGATCGGCGCGTCGACGTCGGCCATGATCGGGCCGCGGGGGACGCGATGACCGAGTCCGACGACGAGATCCTGGCGCGCTTCGAGCGGCTCAACGTGTGGAAGCGCGGCGGTCGACGCGCGCCGCACATGCCGTTGCTGCTGCTTTGGGGGCTCGGTCGCCTGCAACGCGGCGACCGAGGCCCGTGGACCTATCGCGAGATCGAGGGTCCCTTGGGCGATCTGCTCGACGAGTTCGGGCCGCAGGGGACGCGGCGAACGCCGAACTATCCCTTCTGGCACCTGCAGAGTTCCGGACTGTGGGTCGTGGATGACCGCACGGCGCTCGCGGTGCATGAGGCGGGAGACTCACCCGGGCCGACGCTGCTGCGGGAGTTGGACGCGCGTGGCGGGTTCCCCGGTCGCGTGGTGACGGTCCTCGAGCGTCGGCGCGACGCGATCGCGGGCCGTGCCCGCGCGCTCCTGCGCGAGCATTTTCCCGACACCATGCACGAGGAGATCGCGCGCCAGGTCGGCCTCGATCTGGCGGCCTCGTCGGAGGGCGCGGACGATCGGCGACCGCGCGACCCGGCGTTCCGCGAGGCCGTGCTCACGGCGTACGAATGGAAGTGCTGCGTCTGCAGCCACGACCTGCGGCTCGGCAGGCAGCCCGTGGGTCTCGACGCCGCCCACATCATGTGGCACCAGGCCGGCGGGCCCGCCGTCGTCGCGAACGGCCTGGCCCTGTGCACGATGCATCATGTCGTCTTCGATCGCGGCGCCTTCATGCTGCGGCCGGATCGAACGCTGCTGGTCTCCGACTCGGTCCACGGCGTGGACCTCGACGGGCTGCTGCTGAGGCATCACGGTCGACCCGTCCGCGCGCCGCAACGCGCCTCGGACCATCCCGCGGCGAGCCACGTCGCGTGGCACACGCGCGAAGTGTTCCGCGGCCAGCCGCGCGACGTGGCCTGACTACTCCGCCCGCAGCGCGTCGACGGGTTGCAGGGCGGCGGCGCGGCGGGCCGGGGCGACGCCGGAGAGCAGTCCGGTGGCGGCCGAGACGAGCAGCGCGGCGGCGATGTAGATCGGCGGCGTGGAGAGCGGCAGTCCGGGGACGAGGGCGCGCAGCGCCGCGAGCAGCACCTGCGCGGCGAGCAGGCCGAGCGCGCCGCCGATCGTGGCGAGCGCGACGGCCTCGAGCAGGAAGACGCGCTGCACCTGGGCCGGCGTGGCGCCGAGCGCGCGCAGCAGGCCGATCTCGGAAGTCCGCTGGCCGACCGAGATCCACATCATGGTGAGGATGCCGATGGCGCCGACGACGAGCGAGATGCCGGCGATGCCCGAGACGGCGACGGTCACGACGCCCATCACGCGCCCGAAGACCTCGAGCATGGCGCCCTGCGTGTAGACCGTGAAGTCCTGCGCGCCGTGGCGCGCGACGAGCAGCCGCTCGACGCCCGCCGCCACGCGCTCGGTGATGTCCTCGTGCGCGAAGGCCACGTTGATCTCGTTGAGCTGGTCGACGTTGAAGAGGTCCATCGCGGTGGCGAGCGGCACGTAGACGATGTCGTCCATGTCGAAGCCGAGCAGCTTGCCGCGCGGCTCCATCACGCCGGTGACGCGCAGCCGGCGCCCCGCCGTCCGCACGAACTCGCCGAGCGCGTTGGCCTCGCCGAAGAGTTCGGACTTCACGCGCGGGCCGAGCACGATCTCGTCGCCGCCGCGCCGCGGGTCGCCGTCGGGCAGGAACGCGCCCTGGCGCAGCTGCATCGACCAGACGGCGGGCAGGTTGCCGGTCGCGCCGAGCACGACGATGTTGCGGCCGCGTCCGCCGTGCTCGACGCGCGCCAGGCCGTTCACCAGCGGCAGGATGCCCTGCACGCCCGGCACGCGCAGCAGGGCTTCGGCGTCCTCGATCGTGAGCTTGCGCGTCGTGCCGCCGAGCGCGCCGGGCAGGCCGACCGTCTCGACGCGCCCGGGCGTCACCTTGAGCAGGTTCGTGCCGAACTGCGTGAACTGCGAGACGATGTAGCGGCGCGCGCCCTCGCCGACCGAGGTCAGCAGCACGACGGCCGCGACGCCGACGCCGATGCCGAGCATCGAGAGCGCGCTGCGCAGCCGGTGCTCGCGCAGCGAGCCGAGCGCGAAGCGCGCGAGTTCGGCCAGCGAGGTGCGCGTCGGGCGGGGGGTCATCGCCGGCTCAGCGCGGCGACGGGGTCGAGGCGCATCGCGCGGCGCGCGGGCAGCGCGCCGAAGACCACGCCGACGAGCAGCGAGGTGAGCACCGCCGCGACGACGGCCCACCACGGCGGGCTGGCCGGAAAGACGGGCCAGACGAGGACCATCGCGCGCACCAGGCCGTAGCCGAGCGCGAGGCCGGCGAGGCCGCCGGCCGCCGAGATGATCACGGCCTCGGCCAGGAACAGCGCCATGATCTGCCGCGGGCGCGCGCCGAGCGCCTTGAGCAGGCCGACCTCGCTCGTGCGCTCCGAGACCGAGACCAGCATCACGTTCATCACGCCGAGTCCCGAGACGGCCAGCGAGATGGCGGCGATGCCGACGAGCACGATCGTCAGCGTGTCGAGGATCGCCGAGAGCGCGCCGACGACGGCGTCCTCGGTGAGCAGCGTGACGTCCTCCTCGCCGTGGCGCGCGACGAGCACGCCCAGCACGCGGCGCTTGGCGGCCTCCATGTCGCTGCCCGATTTCATGCGCACGGCGATCCGGAACAGCGAGCTCTCGTCGAAGAGCGCCAGGGTCGAGGCGACGGGCGCGAGCACGAGTTCGTCGAAATCCATGCCGAGATGCAGGCCCTTGGGCGCGAGCACGCCCACGACGCGCATGCGCCAGCCGCCCACGCGCATCGTGCCGCCGACGGGGTTCTCGCCGGGGAACAGCTCGGACGCGATGCGCGCGCCGATCACGACCTCGGAGGCCGTGTCGTCCCAACTGCCCTCGGCCAGGCCGCGTCCGCTGCGCACCTTCAGGTCGTGCATGCGCAGGAAGCCCTCGGTGCTGCCGATCACGAGCGCGTCGCGGCGACGCTCGCCGTGGCTGGCCTCGGCGCTGCCGAGCGAGATGGGCGCGACGAGCAGCGCGTCGGGCAGGGCGCGGTGCAGCGCCTGCGCGTCGGCGATCGTGAGGTCGTGCGGCGTGCCGCCCGCCGTGCCCGGCAGCGCGCCGCTCGTCTCCGTCTTGCCCGGCAGGATGCCGATGAGGTTGCTGCCCAGTTCGCGGAACTCGCCGCGCACGTAGTTGCGCGCGCCCTCGCCGAGCGAGGTCAGCAGCAGCACGGCCGCGACGCCGATGGCGATGCCGAGCAGCGTCAGTCCGGTGCGGCGGCCGTGGCCGGCCAGCGCGCCGCGCGCGAGGCGCAGGACTTCGCCGCTCCTCATCGCGGCTCGGCCCGGCCGAGCGCCTCGGCGACGGAGGTCAGGTCGCGGCCGGCGAGCCGCCGCACCACGCGGCCGTCCTTCATGATCAGCACGCGCTGCGCGCGGCGCGCGACGGCCGCGTCGTGCGTCACGACGACGAGCGTCAGTCCGCCGCGGTTGAGCGACTCGAGCAGTTCGAGCACGGCGGCGCCCGAGTGGCTGTCGAGATTGCCGGTCGGCTCGTCGGCGAGCAGCACGCGCGGCGCGAGGATCGTGGCGCGCGCGATCGCGACGCGCTGGCATTGTCCGCCCGAGAGTTCGGCGGGGCGGTGGCCGGCTCGGTCGGCGAGGCCGACGGCCGCGATCGCCGCCGTCGCGCGCTGCCGGCGCTCGGCGCGCGACACGCCGGCGAAGACCAGCGGCAGCTCGACGTTCTCGAGCGCGCTCAGGCGCGGCACGAGGTGGTAGCTCTGGAAGACGTAGCCGATGAGCTGCTGGCGCACCGCGCTCAGCTCGATCTCGTCGAGGCCCGCGACCTGCCGCCCGTCGAGCGAGTAGCTGCCGGCGGTGGGGCGGTCGAGGCAGCCGATCACGTTCAGCAGCGTGGACTTGCCCGAGCCCGAGGGCCCCATGATCGCGACGTGCTCGCCGGCCGCGATGGTCTCGTCGACGCCGTCGAGCGCGTGGACCTCCTCCTCGCCCATGCGGTAGGTGCGGCGCAGGCCGCGCAGCACGATCACGGCGCGGGCGTTCCGGCCGCCGCCGACGCGTCGTCCGTCTCGGCCTCGGCGCGTGCGCCGGCCTGCACGTCGGCGCGGTCGAGGCTGACGACGACGTGCGCGCCGGCCTGCAGGCCGCCCGTCACCTCGACCCAGTCCCAGTTGCGCACGCCGGTCTCGACGCGGCGCTCGACGAGCGTGCCCTCCTCGAGCACGAGCACGCGCGAGCCCTCGAGCAGCGCGTAGCTCGGCAGGCGCAGCACGTCGAGGCGCGTCTCGAGCAGCACCTCGACGTCGGCGCTCGTGCCGGGGAGCAGCGTGCGCGAGAGCGTCTGGTCGTCGAGTTCGACCTCGATCTCGACCGTGCGGTTCTGCTGCTCGAGGTCGAGCACGTAGGGCGCGACGAGCACGACGCGCCCGGCGAAGTCGCGACCCGGGTGGCTGTCGATCGTGACGCGCACCTCCTGGCCGCGGGCGAGACGGCCGGCGTCGACCTCGTCCATCGGGGCGGCGACGTAGATCGAGGAGAGGTCGATGGCGTCGACCAGGTGCGGCGCCGAGACGAGCGCGACGGAGGGCGTGGCCCATTCGCCGAGTTCGACCTGCACTTCGGCGACCCTCGCGTCGAAGGGCGCGCGCAGCACGGTCTTGTCGAGTTCGGCCTGCGCCTGGCCGATCACGGCGCGGGCCCGCTCGACCTCGGCCGCGGCGACGCGGCAGTCGGCGGCGGCCAGCTTCCAGGCGCTCTCCAGCGCGTCGGCGCGGTCGACCGGCACGAGTTCCTGCGCGGCCAGCTGCTTGTTGCGCTCGTATTCCCGGCGCGAGCGCTCGGCGGCGATGCAGTGGCGCTCGTGGGCCGAGACGGCCACGTCCAGCGCGCGCCGGGCCACCTCCACCGCCGCGGCCTGGCTGGCGTCGTCGAGGCGCACGAGCAGGTCGCCGGCCGCGACCTGGTCGCCGCGCTCGACGGCCAGCTCGGCCACGATGCCGGCGGTGCCCGGCGAGAGCCGCGCGCGGCGGCGTGCGCGCACCGTGCCGGCCTTGCTGTTGGTGATCGTGGCCTCGACCGTGCCGCGTCCGAGCGGCACGACCCGTACCGGCACGGGGGCGGGCGCGAACACCGTGGCGCGCAGCGCGAACCAGGCCGCGACGATCGCGGCGAGCAGGACGAAGCGCATCTGCGTGCGGGACATGGCACCATCTTAGGCATCCCGCGTCGGCGCCCGCAGCGGCGCGCCGCGCGGGCCACGCTTTCGCCCCCTGCTCCGGAGTCGCCCCCGATGTCGATCTTCGCCCGCCGTCCGCTCCCCTTCGCCTGCGCCGCGCTGCTCGCGGCCGGCCTCGCGCTCGCCGCCGGAGCGCCGACCGGCGCGCCGGTCGACGGCGAGGGCGTCGTGCACGACGCGATGGAAGGCCTCAAGGCCAACCTCAAGGTGCTCGCCTCCTCGACGCCCGATCCCGAGCAGCGCGGCGCGGCGCTGGGCGCCGTCGCCGAGATGCAGCGCCTCGTGCTGCTCGCGAAGGTCGAGGCGCCCACGAACCTGGCCGAGAAGCCCGAGGCCGAGCGCGCCGCGCACACGCTGGCCTTCCGCCGGGAGATGGCGCGCCTGCTCGGCGAGCTGGCGAAGATCGAGGTCGCGCTGTGCCGCGACCAGCCCGACGAGGCCCTGGCCGCGATCAAGACCACGCTGCTGGAGCTGCGCGACGCGGGCCACGCGGCCTTCCAGCCCGGCGAGGGGCACTGAGGCCCGGGCGGGGCCGAGAACCGCGTTTTTGCCGCGGCCGGCCCTCTGGGCGGAATCCCCGGACCGGTCTAGCATCGGGCCGCGGCCCCGAGCGCCGCGCCCAACCCTCCGCGGCCCCGGAGATCCCTCATGGACATCCTCCGCGCGTTGCTCCTCGCCCTGTCGTGCGCGCCGAGCGCGTTCGCGCAGAACGGCACCAACTACCACGTGCTGCACAACGGGCTCGACGCGACGTACGTCGGCATCGGCCTTCCGTCGGGCGCCACGCATGTCGATGACGGCCTCGGTGTCTGGATCCCCGGCGAAGACCTGCGGGGCTCGACACTCGCCGACTTCGGCGGTCTCGGCATCCAGTTCTCCTGGAAGCTGAGCAGATTCCGTGAGACCGCGTGCGTGACGGGGCCGCCGGCGGGCGGCGGGCCGACGGCCGTTCGCTTTCCCGCGATCCTGTTCATCGAGCTCGACGGGCTGAACGGCAACGACCCGCCGGGATTCACCAACCCCGTGTGTGCGGCCGGCTTGGGGTCCTTCATTCCGTACGGCTTCGGACCGTGCAGCAGCTTCAGTTTCCTGCCGGCCCTCGTGCCGTCCGGCGTCGCGGCGATCGGGATCTCTCCGTTGACGGAGGTGCTGCTTCCTGACCACGGCCTCTGTGGCGCGGGCGGGGGCACGGCGACCATCGTCGCCGCCGCGGGCAACGTGGACATCCCGCTTCCGGCCGGCACTGCCGCCTTCGGCTGCTGGTTCGTGCAGTTCCAATGGACGCCGACCGCCGTGCGCTTCCTCGACGACATCGACGGCCTGTGGCACTGGATGACCGACTCACCCGACGGCAACCAGTACTACGGCTTCTCGACCGACGAGCCGAATCTGTGGCAGTCGCACACGATCTACATGAACGACGCGCTCGGTCTCGTCCCGTTCATCGCGTCGGCCGACTACTGCCTGCTGCTCTCGACGACGACGCCGGTGACGCGCGCGGTGCTCGCCCCCAGCGGCCATGCCGACGGAGGCGCGTACTACGCGCAGACCGAGAACATGGTCGGCGGCGGCGGCCCGAACTTCGGCTTCGACGTCGGGCGCGGCAGCTCGGCCGTCAGTTTCTCGGGCGCGTCGGGCGTGGCCGCCGCCCACCCGCTCAACGTGAGCGGCTTCAACCAGGGCGGCGCGAACAATCCCGGCCACCCCAGCGTGCCGACTCTGGGATTCGTGACGTGGGGCAATGCCCAGCCTGGTCCGGGCGCGTCCGAGACGCGACGCGTGTGGCTGGCGATCGATCTGCCGATGCTCAACGATCTCGTGCCGCCCTTCACGCCGCCGAAGAACCCCTCCGTCGACGCCGGCGTCGTCAAGGCCGGCGGCACGAGCCGGCTGCCCGTTCACGCGACGGGCTTCATCCAGCAGGTCACGCTGCTCTCGCTGGCGCCGTTCGTGCATGTCTCGGGCCCGGCGCCGAGCGGCTGGCCCGACCCGGACGGCCTCGGCGCGGGTCTGCCTGGCGGCGGCAAGGGCGGCGGTTCGATCCACGTGCCGCTCGCTTCGTTCTCGCCGTCCATCCCCTGCGCGCTCGGCCTGCCGATCAACCTCACCTACGGCAGCACGGCGGACAACGCGGCCGGGCCGCCGGTCCTGCAGTACGCGCCCGGCTCGATCTCGGGCTCGGCGCAGTTGTTCCTGTTCGACTGAGGGCGCGCCCTCAGGGCGCGCGGCGGCCGTACACCAGCGCGAAGCGCTGCGTCCAGATCCCGAGGATCGACACGGTGTGCAGGTCGGCGTAGTGGATCTCGGACAGGCCGGCCTGGCGCGCCGCGTTCACGATGCCCGTATCGCCCCACTCGACGCGCACCGAACTGAACTCGAGGCGGATGTCGGACGTGGCGGGCGGCGCGACCTGCTCCTGCTGGATCGGCGTGCCGTCGAGGTCCCGGTCGAGCGGCACGACGACGTCGGTGTAGATCAGGCCGACCGCGCAGCCCGGGGCGAGCAGCAGCGCCGCGAGCGCGATGCCGGCCGCGAGGGTCGCGCGCCGCGCCACGCGCTCAGTCGCCGTACACGATGGTGGTGTTCTTCGTGTACAGCCCGAGCAGCACCATGAATGTGTGCTGGTCCATGTGGCGCACGACGGAGATGCCGCCGGCCCGCGCCGCCGCGTGGGTGCCGGCGTCGCCCCAGGCGAAGAGCCACAGCAGGCTGGTGTAGCTGGAGGTCCCGCTGCGCGCGCCGAGCTGCGTGGCGGCGACGTCGGTGTCGAGCGGCGTCGTGACGTTGGTCAGCAGGCAGCCGGGGAGCAGGGCGAGCAGCGCGGCGCACAGCAGGACGCGGGCGTGTTTCATGCGCGCTACGATAGCGCCCATGACCGGCGATCGCGACTTCGGCCCGCAACCCATCGCGACGCTCATGCACGGGCACGGCCTGGCGCCGGCCGACCTCGTCGCCGCCTCCGGCGAGCAGCTCACCTTCAAGGCCGTGCAGCGCGCGATGAAGGGCCGCTGGCTCACGCCGAACATGCGCGGCAAGGTGGCGCGCGCGCTCGCGGCCCGGCTCGGCCGCCACGTCGCGCCCGCCGAGCTGTTCAACTACGACTGAGCGGCGCTGGGGCGAGGTCGGGGGCGGGCGGCGCGACGCGGCGCAGCTCGGGGCGCACGGCCTCCTCGACGGGCGAGGCCGGCCGCTGGTTGCGGAAGGCCGTCCACATGCCGAGGCACAGCGGCAGAACGCCCAGCCCGATGAACACGGCGTCGGGGATCAGCCGCAGCCACAGCAGCAGGTGCACCGTCGGCTCGTCGTAGAACGCGAGCGTGCGCGCGGCCCAGAAACCCTGCTCGGCGGCGCGGTTCAGCTGCAGGATGCCGACCGGCAGCAGCGTGAGCGCCACCATGCCGGCGAGGCCCGCGTTGAGCCCCCAGAACGAGAGCGTGAAGAGCCGGTCGCGCCAGCCGCGCTCGCTCGCGACGTTGCGCGTGCAGTAGAGCGCGAGCGCGATGGCGAGCATGCCGAACACGCCCATGACCGCGGCGTGGCCGTGGTTGGCGGTGAGGAAGCTGCCGTGCTCGAAGTAGTTCACGATCGGCAGGTTGATCAGGAAGCCGAACACGCCCGCGCCGACGAGGTTCCAGATCGCGACCGCCATCAGGAACATGAACACGTGCCGGTAGGGGAAGGCGTGGCCGCCCTGCTTGATCACGACCCACTGCTGCCAGGCCTCGATGGCCAGCAGGCTCAGCGGGATGACCTCCAGGCCGCTGAAGATGCTGCCGAGCGCGATCCAGAACTCGTTGGCGCCGATCCAGTAGTAGTGGTGGCCGGTGCCGATGATGCCGCTGCCCAGCAGGATGAGCAGCTGGAACTTGAGCGCGCGCGCCGCCGAGTGCCGCGTCACCAGGCCCATGTTCACGAGCAGCAGCCCGAGCACGACGACGGCGAAGACCTCGAACATGCCTTCGACCCACAGGTGGATGATCCACCAGCGCCAGTAGTCGGCCATGGTGATGTGCGTGCCGGGCGTGATCATGAAGATCGCGCAGAACATCGCCGGGATCGACACGGCCGCGACCAGGAACAGCGTCAGCAGGTTGCCGCTCTCGGCCTGCGCGCGGTGCGCCGCCCGCACCGCGCGTCCGACGAGGAAGACCCACAGGCCGAAACCGACCGCGAGCAGGATCTGCCAGACGCGTCCCAGCTCGATGAGTTCCCAGCCCGAGTGCCCGAACCACCACCAGTTCTCGCCGAGCAGCCCCTTCACGCCCAGCCACTCGCCGGCCAGCGAACCGACGGCGACGAGCACCACCGCGCCGAACAGGACGTCGACGAGCAGACCCTGGCGCTTCGGCTCGCGCCCGCCGAGCAGCGGCGCGACGTACAGGCCCATGCCGAGCCACGCGGTCGCGATCCAGAAGATGGCGAGCTGCACGTGCCAGGTCTTGGCGACCTGGAAGGGCAGGAGCGTCGAGAGCTGGACGCCGTAGAAGGCGTCGCCCTCGATGTAGGTGTGCGCGAGGTAGCCGCCGAGCAGGGTCTGCACCAGGAACAGCGCGAAGGCCGCGACGAAGAACTTCAGCGCCTTCTTCTGGCTGGGGTAGACCGGCAGCCACGACAGCTCCTGCGCCGGGAAGGCGCCCTCCGCGTAGGCGTCCTCCATGTCGTACCTGCCGCGCATCCAGATCAGGATCACGAGCGGCAGGATGAGCAGCAGCACCGCGACCGAGACGCCGCTCCAGATCATCGCGCCCGACGAGGGCTCGTTGCCGGCGTCGGGGTCGTAGGGCCAGTTGTTGGTGTAGGTGCCGGTGCCGTCGGGCCGCATCGCGCCGGCCAGCCACGAGGTCCAGTGGATGAAGGCCGCGAGCTGCTCGATCTGGTCGCCGGGCGCGACCCAGCCGCGGCGCTCGACGGGCAGGTGACTCTCGCTCACGACGCCGGGCGGCAGCGCGCGCTCGGGCTCGCCCTCGACGAAGCGCCGGCGCACGTCCCCGAGCAGCGCGCGATACGCGTGCGTGCCGGCTTCGCCGAGTCGCAGCGTGCCCGTCGCGGGGTCGTGCGCGTTGGCCTTGATCTCGGCGATGACGGCCGCGCTCACCGCCGCGGCGGCGCCCTCCGGCAGGTTCTCGAACGCGAGGCCGTGGTCGCGCCGCGCGAGATGCTCGCGCATCGACACGACGCGCCCGTGCAGCGCCTCGGCCGTGAGGTCGGCGCCGTAGTAGGTGCCGTGGCCGAGCACCGAGCCCCAGTCCATCAGCCCGTACTTCTGGTACACGGCCTGGCCGCCCAGGATCTGCGCCCTCGTGGCGAGCAGGCTGCCGTCGGCCCCGAGCACGCGCTCGGGGATCGGCGCCTTGCTCTTGAACATCTTCCAGCCGCCGAAGAGCAGCACGGAGAAGCCGAGGACGGTCGTGACGATCACGACGCGACCGAGAGTCAGGCGACGCATGAGCGACATGGGGTGGCTCCGTGGCGGACGCGACGAGGCGCGCCGGGGGTCAGCAGGTGGTCACGCCGAGCGCGGCGCGACGGGCGAGCATCTCGGCCGTGAGGCGCCGCACCGTGGCGGCGTCGAGCAGCCGGCGCGCCATGGGGAAGAGCACCTGCTCCTCCTTGGCGATGTGGTCTCTGTAGTCGCCGGCGAGCACGCGGGCGTTGCGCGCGACCTCGGCCGCCGCGCCGCGCATGAGCGCGCGCTTGAGCGCGGCCAGCACGGTCCGGTGCGTGCCGTGCTCGTGCTCCATGCAGTCCATCGGCGTGCCCGCGCCGCCCGCGAAGGGCGGGTGCGCGCGCAGCGTCGGGAACAGCGACTGCTCTTCGTCGGCCGAGTGGATCGGGATCGCCGTGTCGAGCGTCGCGAGGGCCGTCGCGAGCCGCGCGAGCGAAGCCTCGTCGAGCGTCGCCGAGAGCGAGACGGCCGCCGCGACCTGCTCGAGCGTGTCGCAGACCGACAGCACGTGCCGGTGGCAGGCGAGCAGGATCCCGAAGGCGTCCTGCGGCGACGCGCCGCCCGCGTGATGCGAGCAGGCGCCCGCGGCGGAGGCGGGCGCGGAAGGGAAGGGCTTGGTCTTGGCGTTCATCGGTCAGCTCCGTGGGGCGGCAGGGCGATGCGGACAACATCGCCCGTCCTCGCCGCGCGCTCCTTGACGGCCGTCAAGTCGGGCGGGAATCGCGCGCCGGAGACCGCCCTTCGGGCGACCTCGCCGCCACCCTGCGACCATTCCGCCCCGCACCCGTCTCTCCCTGGTGCACCGGCCCCGCGGGGCCGTCTCCGGCGAGCGGCCGGGGCCTCCCCGCGCGCTATCCTCGGGGCCGGCGCGCGGAGACCGTCATGAAGCGCTTTCACGTCCACCTCGTCGTGCGCGACCTGGCCGCGAGCATCGCCTTCTACGAGCGGCTCTTCGGGTGCGCGCCGAGCCGTCGCGAGCGCGACTACGCCAAGTGGATGCTCGAGGACCCGCGCCTGAACTTCGCGATCTCGGATCACGGCGAGCGCGCGGGCCTGTCGCACCTCGGCCTGCAGGTCGAGACGCCCGGCGAGCTGGCGCAGCTGCGCGCGCTCGCCGAGTCGGCCGCGCCGGGCGCGGTGCGCGACGAGGGGCGCGTGAGCTGCTGCTACGCGCAGAGCGACAAGCACTGGGCGAGCGACCCGCAGGGCATCGCCTGGGAGCACTTCCTGACGACGGCGCAGGAGGCGGCGGCCGAGCCCGGCGCGGCGAGCGCCGCGTCGCCGACGGCCGCCGCGTCGGCCTGCGGCACTGGCGCGAGCGCGTGCTGCGCGACGCAGGCGAGCCCGTGAGCGCGCCGACGCCCTCCAGGCCGAGCGGCGAGGAGCTGGGCGCGCTCTTCGAGCGCCTGCAGGGCAGGCTGCGCGCCTCGCTGCGCCGGCAGGTGCGCGACGAGGCGCTGGCCGACGACCTGCTGCAGGAGGTCTTCGTCAAGGCGCTGGCCTCGCGCGGCTCGGGGCGCCCCGTGCGCAACCTCGTCGGCTGGATCCACGCCATCGCGCGCACGACCGTGGCCGATCATTTCCGCGCGGCGCGGCCGGGCGGCAGCGAGCTCGACGAGAACACGCCCGCCGCCGAGCGCGAAGACCGGCGCGTCGAGCGCGACCTCGCGGCGTGCCTGCGCCCGATGGTGAAGCAACTGCCGCCGTTGTACCGCGACACGCTGCTGGCCACCGACTTCCGCGGCCGCACGATGCGCGCGCTGGCCGAGGAGCAGGGCGTCTCGGTCTCGGCCATCAAGAGCCGCGCGGCGCGGGCGCGCGTGCTGCTGCGCGACAAGCTGCTGCACTGCTGTCAGGTCGAGACGCGCGCCGGCCGGGTCACCGACTACCGCCCGCGACGGCCTGCAGCGCGCGCACGTCGACCAGCGTGATGCGCTGGCCCTTCACGGCCACCAGGCCCAGCTCCTTCCAGCGGCCGAGCAGGCGCGAGAGGGTCTCGGGCGTGATCGCCAGTTCGGCCGCGAGCGTCTTCTTCGCGACGGGCAGCGCGACGACGAGCGAGCCACCCTCGTCCTTCGCCGGCAGCCCGAGCAGGAACTGCGCGAGCCGCGCGCCGGCGCCCACCGCGCCGAGCAGCTCGATCCGGTCGAGCAGCGTGTGCATCCAGCCGCACAGCGAGCCGATCATCGCCGCGGCGAGGGCCGGCTCCTCGGCCAGCAGCGCGCCGAAGCGCCGTCCGTCGACGCGCAGCACGCGCGCGGGGCCCGTCTCGACCGCGGCCGAGGCCGGGTAGACCCGGTAGTGGAACAGCGCGGCCTCGGCGAAGGTGCGGCCGGCCGGCACGTGATGCACGACCTGCTCGCGACCGTCGGGCGTCGTGCGGTACACGCGCACCATGCCCTCGACGACCGCCCAGAAGGCATCGCAGGGCTGCCCTTCGCGGAACAGCTCTTCGCGCGCCTGCGCGGTGCGGAGAGTGCAGCAGCCGGCGATGCGCGAGAGCCGCTCGTCGTCGAGCGCGCGAAAGTGCGGCAGACGCGCCAGCGCGGCCGGGATCTCGGCGGAGGGCGGCATCGATCGGCTCCGTGAGGGGCGGCCCCGCGAGTGTAGGACTGTCGTGCCCGACTCGACAGGGTCCGGGGCCGAAGCGCGCGGCGCTTGACGTCCGTCCACCGCGTGCGATGCTGCGACCTCCCTCTCCCGGAGCGCGGCCCGACCTCCGCGACCGCATCCCGTGCGCTTCTCGATCGCCGGCGGCCTGCTCGCCGCCCTCGCCTTGCTCGCGGCGCCCGGCGCCGGCCAGCAGCGCAACGTCCTGCTGCTCATCGCCGACGATCTCGGCGTCGACCGCGTCGGCGCCTACGCGGCGCACCCCGACCCGGGGCGCACGCCCGTGATCGACGCGCTCGCGGCCGGGGGCATGCTCTTCCGCAACGCCTGGAGCAACCCCAACTGTCCGCCGACGCGCGCCGGCATGCTCACCGGCCGCCACTCCGTGCACAGCGGCTTCGTCGCGACCGACTTCTGGACGGTGCCGACCGAGCTGCCGCTGGCCGAGACGACGATTCCCGAGGCGCTGCCGGCCAACTACCGCAGCGCCGTCGTCGGCAAGTGGCACATCGGCAGCCTCAAGGCCACGGGCTACCTGCACCCGCTGCTGCAGGGCTTCGACAACTTCCGCGGCTCGATGACGATCTTCACGGGCTCGCCGACCGACAACTACACCAACTTCACCAAGGTCGTCGACGGCACGAGCTTCGTGCAGGTCACGAAGTACGCGACGAGCGACCAGGTCGACGACGCGCTGTCGCTCATCAACGGCTGGGGCGGCGACCCGTGGTTCCTGTGGCTGGCCTTCCACGCGCCGCACGGGCCCTTCCACAAGCCGCCGGCGAGCCTGCACACCTACGGCCCGCTGCCCAACCCGATCAGCGCCAACATCCCGCTGCACATGAAGGCCATGGCCGAGGCCATGGACACCGAGATCGGGCGGCTGCTCGCCGGCATCCCGCCCGCGGTGCGCGCCAACACCGTCGTGATCTTCCTCGGGGACAACGGCACCGACAAGGTGGCGACGACGGCGCCGTATCTGCCGAGCCACGCCAAGGGCACCGTGTACCAGGGCGGGGTCAACGTGCCCTTCATCGTGAACGGGCCGGGCGTGCTGCCGGGCAGCGAGTGCGGCGCGATCGTCAGCACGACCGACGTCTTCGCCACGACGCTCGAGCTGGCGGGCGTCGTCAACACGACCGGCGAGGACTCGGTCAGTCTCGTGCCGTACTTCACTGACCCCGCGCTGCCGAGCCTGCGCGACACGGTCTACACCGAGATCTTCTCGCCCAACGGCAACGGTCCGTACACCGGGCGCGCGCGCGCCGTGCGCGATGACCGCTACAAGCTGATGATCCTGCACGCCGGCTCGGCGATCCCCTCCGAGACGCACTTCTTCGATCTGCTCGCCGACCCCTTCGAGCTGAACGACCTGCTCGCCGGCCCGCCGCTCACGGGCGGCCAGCAGCTCGCCTACGACGCGCTCGCCGCGCTCCTCGCCGAACCCGTGCTGCCGTGGCACGTCATGACCTACACCGGCGCGCCGGGCAGCTTCGGCCTGCCGCAACTGGCCGGCACGGGCACGCTGCTGCCCAACTCGGGCTTCACGATGTCGCTGAGCGGGGCCGCGCCGAGCGCGAGCGCCGGTCTGGTGGTGGGTTTCGGCAACGCGCACCTGGCCTTCAAGGGCGGCGTGCTCGCGACGGCGCCGACGTACCTGCTGATGATGCCGACCGACGCCTTCGGCGACGTGAACCTCGCCGGCCACTGGCCGGCGGGCCTGCCGGCCGGCGCGGCGGTGCTGTTCCAGTTCTGGATCGCGGACGCCGGCGCGCCCGCGGGCTGGGCGGGCAGCAACGGCCTGGCGGCCATCGGCCCGTAGCGCGGCTCAGCGGCGCAGCCGGCCGCCGAAGCCCCAGCCGTTGTCGTTGCTGTTCGCGGCGGCGGTCACGCGCTCGCGCGCGGCGATCAGGCGCGGGTTCTGCGCGTCCTTCGCCAGGCCCTGGTTGAGGATGTCGGCGGCCTGCTTGTACGAGCTGCGCAGCAGGTAGGCGTCGGCGATGTGGATGCGCAGGTCGGCGTTCGATTCGCGGTAGCGACGGTCGATCTCGGTGAGCACGGTCGCGAGGTCGGGCGGCGGGTTGTGCCCGCCGTGCCTGGCGCTCTGGGCGTCGCGGTACGCGGCCTCGAGTTCCTTGAGGGCCTTCTGGAACAGGTCGATCGCGGTGCTCTGGCTCTCGGTCGTCAGCCCCTTGTGCTCGAGGTCGAGCATCTTGTGGTAGCGCTCGATGGCCTTGGCGAACATGACCTGCGCCTCGGGGCTCATCTGAGCGCTCTGCTCGCCGTTGCCGGCCGGCGTCTGGACGGGGACCTTCGTGGCGGCCGCCTTGCGCTCGACGAGGTCGTCGGCGAGCAGCTTGGCCGCCTCCTGCGAGGCGACCTCGAGCGGCAGCTCCTGCACGAGGCGCGTGAGCAGCGCGCGCGACTCGTCGTGCTTGCCGTCGGCCTGCAGGTCCTTGGCGCGCTGCAGCACGTCGCGGCTGGCCCGCGTGCGCGCCTTGGCGATGCTCTCGTGGATCTCCCGCTCCATCAGGTAGTCGGCCTCGAGCGCCTCCTTGTAGGTCTGGCGCGCCTCGGGATAGAGCGCGACGTCGACGCACCACTCGGCAAGGGCCAGCAGCGCGCGGGCGTCGTCGCCGACCTTCAGCCGGCGCAGCGTGAACTGCGAGGAGGGCGTCAGCCCGCCGATCGGCAGGCCCATCTCGCCGCTGCCCGTGCGCAGCTTCACCGTCGTGCCGTCGTCGGCGAGCACCGTGCCCACGAACTTGCCGCCGGTGAGGGTCTCGAGGGCGACCTGCTGGGCCGACGCGGCCTGCGCCAGGCCGGTCGGCAGCAGCGCGGCGACGAGGAGGATCGTGCGAGGGAGATGCATGGCATCGGCTCCGGAGGGCGGTGGGCGGCGCGCGAGTCTAACGACCGCCCGGCGAGGCGGCCACCGGCGCGCGGTGCGCCGGTGCGCGTCCGCGTTCGGCTATGATCCCGCCGCACGCCGGGCGGCGCGCGCCCGGCCCGGGCGCGGTGCGCGCGGCGCGCTTTCCGCCGGAGAGGAATCCTCGATGCACGCTTCGTCGATCCGTCGCGCCCTGCTCTGCACGGCGCTGTCTCTCGTCGCCTCCGCCTGCAGCAGCGACGAGGTCTTCACCCGCTCGGGCTTCCTGCCCGATTACGCCGTGCTCAAGCGCGAGAGCGCGCCGGCGGGCGGCGACCGCATGGTGTACGTCAGCCCCGACTTCGTGCCGGAGCGCTACGGCGCGCTGATCCTCGAGCCGGTCGTGTTCTATCCCGAGCCGCGGCCGACCTCCGAGGTCTCCGCGCAGACGATGAAGGACCTGCGCGACTACGTCGACACGACGCTGCGCCATCACCTCATCTCGAAGGTGCAGCTCACCGACACGCCCGGGCCGGGCGTCGCGCGCTGGCAGATGGCGCTGACGGCCGTGAGCAGCGAGAAGGACGGCCTGGCGCCCTACCAGTACATCCCGGTCGCGCTGATCGTCACCGGCGCGATGGCGCTGGCCGAGGGCGGCCTGCCGCAGCAGCCGAAGATCGCCTTCGAACTGAAGGTCACCGACAGCCAGTCGAGCAAGCCGCTGCTGCTGCTCGTGCGCGGCGGCACCGGCGAGGACCTGCAGACGCCCAAGGTCGGCGAGAAGCGCCCCGTGTCGGTCGACGCGCTGCGGCAACTCATCGACCACTGGGCGGAGACGGCGGCCGATTCGGTCCACGCCTACATCAAGGCGCGCTGACCGATTCTCCGCCTGCTGTCGTTCATCGCGCGGCTGCCGCTGGCCCTCGTCGCGGCCTGGGGCGCCGCCGCGCTGTGGTTCGACGGGCCCGCGGCGCGCCTGCCGGCCGGCCTGCTGGCGGGCGGCTTCTTCGCCGCGTCGCTGGCGCTGCTGTTCCTCGTGCGGCCGCGCCTGCGCGGACTGCTGCTGTTCTCCGCGCTGTTCGCGAGCGTACTCGTCTGGTGGCTGTCGATCGCGCCGAGCAACGCGCGCGACTGGAGGGACGAGGTCGCGCGCTCGCCGCTGGCCCGCGTGCAGGGCGACACGGTCACCGTGACCGACATGCGCCACTTCGTCTGGCGCTCCGACGACGACTACGACGCGCGCTGGGAGAGCCACGAGTACCCGCTCGACGGGATCGTCGGCCTCGACCTGTTCCTGTGCTACTGGGGCCCGCGCAACATCGCGCACACGATCCTGAGCTGGGAATTCTCCGACGGCCGGCACCTGGCCGTCTCGATCGAGACCCGCAAGGAGCGCGGCGAGGAGTACTCGGCCCTGCTCGGCTTCTTCCGGCAATTCGAGCTGTACTACGTCGTGGCCGACGAGCGCGACGTGATCGGCGTGCGCGCCACCTGCCGCGACGAGGACGTCCATCTCTACCGGCTGGCCATGCCGCCCGAGCGCGCCCGGGCGCTGCTCGTCTCGTACCTGGAGGAGGTCGACCTGCTGGCGCGCGAGCCCGACTGGTACAACGCCTTCAGCAGCAACTGCACGACGATGATCTTCAAGCACCTGCGCCGGCTGCTCGGCCGCGTGCCGCTCGACTGGCGCATCTTCGTCAACGGCTACATCGACGAGATGCTCTGGGAGCACGGCGCGATCAACACGAGCATGCCGGCCGCCGAGCTGCGGCAGGCCAGCCGCGTGAGCGCCGCGGCGCGCGCGGCGGGGCAGGCCGAGGACTTCTCGGCGCGCATCCGGCAGGGGCTGCCCGCGCGCCCGGTGCGGGCCCCGCTCCCCGCGTCGGCGTCTCCGGGCGCGACGGAGGAGCGGCGATGATCGGCCTGCGCTCCGCGCGCGCCCTGCTGCTGCCGGCCGCGCTGGTGCTGGCCGGCGCCTCCTGCGCCAGCGACGCGCGCTTCACGCGCTCGGGTTTCCTGCCCGGCTACGAAGTGCTCGTCGAACAGGACGCGCCCGCCGGCGGGCGGCGGCTGGCCTGGGTCGACCCGGCCTTCACGCCCGAGCGCTACGGCGCGCTGCTGATCGACCCGGTCGTGTTCTTCCCCGAACCGCGGCCCAGCCCGCAGGTGCCGGCCGAGACCCTCGCGGCGATGCGCGACCTGATCGACGCCTCGGTGCGCCGGCAGCTCGGTGCGCGCGTCGCGCTCTCGCAGGTGCCGGGCCCGGGTGTGGCGCGCTGGCAGATGGCGGTCACCGCGCTGCGGCCCCGGTCCGAGGAGTTGCAGCCCTGGGAGTACGTTCCGGTCGCGCTGCTCGTCACCGGGGCGCGGGCGGCGGTCGAGGGCGGCCTGCCGCAGCAGCCGCACGTCGCGCTCGAGCTGAAGATCACCGACAGCCAGAGCGGCGCGCCGCTGCTGCTGCTGGTGCGCGGCGGCGAGGGCGGCCGCCTCCACACGGCCAAGGTGGGCGGCCTGCGCCCGGTGACGATCGAGTCGCTGCGCGAGCTGTTCGAGCACTGGGCCGAGGTCGCCGCCGAGCAGGTCGGGCAGTTCGTCAAGCCGCTCTGAGGCGCGCGCGCCGCGCTTGTGCGCCGCGAACGGCCTCTGCTAGCGTTCCGGGCCTGTCGCGCGGCGCACCCGCGCTCGCGCACCTCGCCCACCGGAGATCCGGCATGTCGCGTCCCGTCCCCGCCTCGTCGTCCTCCCTTCCGCGGGGGCTCGTGCGCCTGGTCGCGCCGCTGCTGCTGGCCGGTTGCGCCGCGACCGGCGGCGCGTCGCGGCCCGCCGCCGGCGCCGACGCCGCCGCCGGCACGCCGCCGCCGGCCAACGCCCTCCGCCCGTACATCTGGACCTCGGGCATGAGCGGCGACGTGCAGGCCAAGGGCGTCTCGGCCGACGTCGACGTGTCTTTCGGCGACATCCTCGACACGCTCGACATGGCGCTCATGCTGGCCTACGAGCACCGCTTCGAGGGCGGCAACTCGCTGCTCGTCGACACGCTCTACACCAAGCTCAGCCAGGACGTCGACGTCGGCCCGCTCGAGGTCGACGGCATCATGGAGATGGCCTACGTCGAGCTGTCGGGCGCCTTCCCGATCGAAGGCAGCGAGCACGTCGACCTGATCCTGGGCACGCGCACCTGGTACGCGAGCACCGAGATCCAGATCGGCGGCTTCGGCGGCGACAAGAGCGTCGACTGGGTCGATCCGCTCGTGGGCCTGCGCTGGGTCACGCCGCTCGGCGACGAGTGGGACCTGCACGTGCGCGGCGACGTGGGGGGCTTCGGGATCGGCACGGCCTCCGAACTCACCTGGCAGGCGCAGGTGATCGCGGCCACGCAGCTCGGCGAGCAGACCTCGCTCGGCATCGGCTACCGCTACCTGGACATCGACCGCGAGACGGGCAGCGGCACCGACAAGAAGGAGATCGATCTCGGCCTGCACGGCCTGATGATCGGCCTGGAGTACCGCTTCTAGCCGTCGCCGGCCAGCGGCACGGCGATGTGGCCGCGCAGCTCGCAGTTGGCCAGGTCGAAGCGCGAGCCCTGCCCGCTGAAGACGACCGCGCCGTGGTGCACGCGGTGGCGGCCGGCGGCGCGGTCCTCGAGGTAGTGCCGCAGGGCGTAGTGCACGACGGGGAAGGCCAGCTCGTCGAAGGGCAGCTCGTCGAGCCCGAACACGCGCACGTCGAGGCTCTCGGTGCCGGCCGCGAAGCCGGGCTTGGCGAGCCGCGCGCGGAACAGCGCGTAGATCTGCCCGATGTGCGGCAGGTCGAAGAAGGCGTGCGGGGCGATGATCTCGGCCTCGGCGCAGGCCTCCTCGCGCGTCTCGCGCAGCGCGCCCTCGGTGATGCTCTCGGCCAGCTCGAGGAAGCCGCCGGGGACGGTCCAGCGGCCGCGGGCGGGCTCGATCGCCCGGCGGCACAGCAGCAGGCCGCTCTCGTGCTCGACGAGGCAGCCGACGACGAGCTTGGGGTTCTCGAAGTGCACGGCGCCGCAGGAGGCGCACACGGCGCGCTCGCGGTCGTCGCCGCTGGGGATGGCGCGCGCGAGCACGCCGCCGCAGGCCGGGCAGAAGTTCATCGCGCGCCCGCCGAGAGCGCGCGCCGCAGCACGGCCGGGTCGACGTTGCCGCCCGAGAGCAGCACGCCCCAGCGCGGCGCGGCCCGCGCGTCGCCCGCCGCGTCGGCGGCGCGCGCCTCGCGCAGCGCGCAGGCCAGCGAGGCGGCGCCGGAAGGTTCGAGCACGAGACGCAGTTCGTCGTGGGCGAAGGCCATGGCCGCGAGCAGCTCGTCGTCGCGGACCGTCTCGACGCGCGTGAGCAGCCGCTGCAGGACCGGAAAGGTGACGGCCCCGGGGCGCCGCACGCGCAGGCCGTCGGCGATCGTGTCCGGCGGCGGCACCGCCAGGCGCTCGCCGGCCGCGAGGCTCCTGCGCGTGTCGTCGCCGCTCGCCGGCTCGACGCCGACGATCTGCGCGCCCGGCGAGAGCGCGGCGATCACCGTCGCGCAGCCCGCCATGAGGCCGCCGCCGCTGACCGGCGCGTAGAAGCGCGCGAGGGGGCCGGTGGCGTGCAGCAGCTCGAGGGCGGCCGTGCCCTGACCGGCGGCGATGAGCGGGTGGTCGTAGGGCGGCACGGGGACCAGCCCGCGCTGCGCGGCCAGCTGCTCGGCGCGCTGCGCGCGCTCGTCGCTGTCGGGTCCGACGATCACGACTTCGGTGCCGGCCTCCTCGGTGCGGCGGCGCTTGAGCGCCGGCGCGTCGTCGGGCATCACGATCACCGCGCGCAGGCCGAGCGCGCGCGCGGCGTAGGCGACGGCCTGCGCGTGGTTGCCCGAGCTGTGCGCGACGACGCCGGGGACGTCGGGCGGCAGCGTGCTCATCAGGCTGAAGGCGCCGCGCAGCTTGAAGGCGCCGGTCGGCTGCAGGCTCTCGGCCTTGCAGTGCAGCTCGACGTCGCCGACGCGACGCGTCAGGACCGGCGTGGCGTGCACGCGTCCCGCGATGCGGGCGGCGGCCAGGTGCACGTCGGCCAGGCTCAGCGGCAGGGTCATCGAGTCACCATCCCGTGACGCGCGGCCAGACGTCGACGATCGTCGGCGCCCCGTCCTCGACGACGTGGAAGCGGTCGTGGGCCGCGGCCGTGATGCAGGCGTGGTTGGGCAGCACGCGCACGCGGTCGCCGACGCGCAGGTCCAGCGGGGTCTCGCTGCGCACCTCGCCGTGCTCCTGGTGCACGTCGGCCACCCGCGCGCCGGACAGCGGCCGCCCGTGCACGTCGGCGAGCAGCCCGTAGCCGGCGTCGCGGCCGGTGGCGGCGGTGCTGCGGTCCTTGCTGAGGGCCAGGGCGCCGGCGTCGAGCACCAGTCGCCGGCCGCCGTCGTGGCGCGCGATGACGGTGGCGAGCACGCTCGCCGCGATGTCGTCGAGCGCGCACACGCCGATCGCCGCCTGGAAGGCGTCCATGAGCAGGTACACGCCGGGGCGCAGCTCGGTCAGGCCGGTGCCGCTCGCCAGGTGGCGGGCGGTCGGCGTGCTGCCGGCGCTCACGACGGCGCAGGGCAGGCTGGCCTCGCGCAGGCGCTGCGCGGCGAGCGCGGCCAGGCGCCGCTCGTCCTCGGCGACGGCCGCGAGCGCCTCGGGCGTGCGGCAGGCGTAGCTCTGGCCCGCGTGGCAGAGCACGCCGCGCAGCAGCAGCGCCGCCGAGTCGTGGATCGCGCGCGCGACGTCGAGCAGCGCCTCGCCTCGCGGGTCGACGCCGGTGCGATGCTCGCCGACGTCGATCTCGACGTAGGCGTCGAGCGTCGCGCCGAGGCGGGCCGTGGCGCGGTCGAGCGCGGCCACGACCTCGGCGTCGTCGGCGATGAGTCCGAGGCGCACGCCCTGCCGGGAGAGCGCCGCCGCGCGCGGCACGCGCTCGGGGACCGCGCAGACGGCGAGCACCATGTCCGCGAAGCCGGCCTGCGCGAAGTGCTCGGCCTCGGCCAGCGTCGAGACCGTGATCGGCCCGCGCCCCCGGCCGAGCGCGATGCGGATCGGCTCGACCGACTTGACCGTCTTGACGTGCGGCCGCAGCGCCACCCCGAGCGCCGCCGCCCGCTCGCGCATGCGCCCGGCGTTGCGCGCCAGGCGGCTCGCGTCGAGCACCAGCGCCGGCGTGGGCAGTTCGTGCAGCGTGGCGGGGGGCGCGCTCATCGCGCGCCATGCTAGCCTGCCGCGCGTAACGGTGGTCCCCTGCGCGCGTCCTCCCCTTCGCATGGAGAGCCGGTTCATGAGGCGTCGATGGCCGCGGGTGCTGGTCGGCTGCGTGCTCGCCGCCTGGCCGGCCCGCGCGCAGTGGGATCCGGCGGCCGGCCAGTGGGGCAAGAGCGAGGCGCGCGACCTGCGGGTCGTGAGCTTCAACGTCGGCGACGCGCTGTGCTCCTCGGCGAGCAAGACCGAGAGCGGCGGCAACTGGGAGGCGGCGGCGCGCCTCGTCGCGGCGCTGCGCCCGGACGTCCTGCTGCTGCAGGAGACGGCCGACAACGCGGGCAACGGGACAGGCAGCGGGTCGGACTCGATCGCCGCGCTCACGAGCACGCTCGAGCTGTTCGTGCGCGGCGGCGCCGACCCGTTCAAGCCGGGCCAGCCGGCCGTCACGGCGTACGTGCGCAAGTACGCGCCCGACTTCGACCTGCCCCACGTGTTCGCGGGCGTCGAGTCGGACGGCTTCAACCGCAACGCGCTGCTCTCGCGCCACCCGTTCGCCGACGTCGACGGCGACGGCCAGCCGCTGCGCGGAGACATGCCGACGCTGGCCGCGCACCTGTGGGCGCCGGGCGGCGACGGCGGCATCCGCGGCTGGCAGCTCGCCGAGATTGACCTGCCCGACTCCGATTACGGGGGCGAACTGCTCGTCGGCAACAGCCACCTGAAGGCCGGCAGCGGCGCCGCCGACCACGAGCAGCGCGTCAAGTCCGCGCAGAACATGGCGTATTTCATCGACCACGCGCTCAACGGCGGCGGGCTGGGCGCGCCCGATCCTTTCGGCAAGCTGGCCGACAGTCCGCCGATCGGCAAGCTGCTCGGCAGCGACGATCTGTTCGTGACGGGCGGCGACTGGAACGAGGACGAGGTGCAGAACGGCGCGATCAAGGGGCCGGCCGACTGGATCGCGCACGCCGCCTCCGACGGCAGCCTCGACGACGGACCCGACCGCGACCGCAGCGACATGCTCTACGACGATGCGCGCGACGTCTTCACGGGCAGCCCGTCGACGCAGTTCTCGATCAAGCGCGACTACCTCGCCTGGCAGGACGCGATCGCCTCCGAGCGGCGCAGCTTCGTGTTCAACACCTTCACGCTGCCTGCGGGAGCCGCGCCGCCCGAACTGGCGGGTTGGCCCGGCGCGGTCGGCGGACTGTCGGCGGTCGCGAGCGATCACAAGCCCGTCGTGGTCGACCTCGTGCTGCCGCCGCCCGCCTGCGAGGACGCGCCCGACCTCGGGTCGGCGACGACGGGCGCCAGCGGCCTGTCGCCGCGCGCGACGGCCTGTCTGCACGACGTGGCCCAAGAGAGCGCCGTCAGCTTCGCCCTGCGCGATGCGGCGGCGAGCGCGCCGAGCGTGGTCGCCGTCTCGCTCTCGGCCGGCGCGCTGCCGGCCTTCGGGGGCGTGCTCGTGCCGGTCCCGCCGTTGGTCTTCGGCCGCTTCGCGACCGACGCGCTGGGGCGCGTCGACCTGGGGCCGGTGCGCGGGGGCGGCGGACCGTTCACGCTGTTCCTGCAGTGGGTCGTCGTCGAGCCGGGCGGCAAGGTCCTGAGCAACGCGCTCGCGGTGCCCTGGCCGCGCTGAGGCGCGCCGTGCCAAGCCGTCCGACTTTCAGTAGACTGGCGAGTCAGTTGCAGGAGGCCCCGTGCCCTCGTTCCGGAACATCCTCGTCCCGATCGACTTCTCGCCGGCTTCGGCGCAGGTGCTGCGCTGGGCGGCCGGTCTGGCGCAAGCGACCGGCGGGCGGCTCGACGTGCTGCACGTCTGCGCCCTGCACGAACAGGGGCCGGCCGAGGCCGAGGAGCGGATGCAGGGCGCCGTGCCCGCCGCGTGCCGGCCCTTCGTCGAGCAGCAGCGCGTCGTGCGCGCGCTCACCGCCGACCTCGGCATCGTGCACGAGGCGCGCGCCGCGCAGAGCGACGTGATCGTCATGGGCACGCACGGCGCGTCGGGCTTCGCGCACATCCTCCTCGGCAGCGTGGCTCAGCGCGTGGTGCAACTCGCCGGCTGCCCGGTCTTCACGATCCGCCCCGACGGCCAGGTCTTCCAACGCCCCTGACGGAGAGAGCGCGCATGTTCCGCATCGCCCGGATCCTGTGTCCCGTCGACTTCAGCGAGCCGTCCGAGGCGGCGCTCGCGCACGCCGAGGAGCTGGCGCGCCGCTTCTCGGCGCAACTCACCGTGCTGCACGTGGTCGAGCCGATCATCCATCCGGTCGCGTACGGGCTGCCGCCCGTCGCGCCGGTGAACTACGAAGACCTCGCGCGCGAGAGCGCGGCCAAGGCGCTGGCGCCGATCGTCGCGCGGCTCGAGGCGGCCGGCGTGCAGGCCTCGCCGCTCGTCGATGCAGGCGCCGCCAGCCAGCGCATCTGCCAGGTCGCAGGCGAAGGCGGCTACGACCTCGTGGTCGTGGCGACGCACGGCTACACGGGCCTCAAGCACGTGCTGCTCGGCAGCACGGCCGAGCGCGTCGTGCGCAGCTGCCCCTGCCCGGTGCTGACCGTCAAGGCCCGATCGTGATCGATTCGGGCACGGCGAAGACCGGCCCGGGGCCCCACGCGACGGGGTCGTGGATCTGCGCCCCGAACTGGAACCAGACCGTCACGCCCATGAAGATCGGGTTGTTCGGGATCACCAGCGGCACGGCCGCGTGGCCCGTCGCGTCGAGCGGCAGAAAGCCGAAGGCGAAGAAGGGCGCGACCATATTGAAGTGGTCGGGCGCGTCGGCGATCGCCGGAGAGAACCAGCCGTAGGTCAGGGCATTGGGTCGCCCGAAGACCTCGAGCGTGAAGGGCGCGCCGATCGACGGGCTCTGGTCGTCGACCCGGTTGAGCAGCAGCAGCCGGCGTGCCGCGTCGAAGGCCGCCACCTTGCCCGCGCCGTAGACGTTGTCCTTGCCGGGCGCGCCCAGATCGACGGCCGTCAGCTCGAGCGCGCCGGCGAGATGGCGCGGCAGCGCCTCGGGCTGCACCTGCCGCAGCAGCGCGAGCGCGCCGCCCACGTGCGGCGTCGCGGCCGAGGTGCCGCCGAAGTTGAAGGAGTACCCGGTGCCGATCGAGGCCGTCACGACGTTGAGCGCATAGGCCATCAGGTCGGGCTTGATCAGCCCCGGCTGCCCGCCCGCGAAACCGCCGTAGGGGTAGTCCCAGAAGGCCGGGTCCTGCGTGAAGGGGTAGCTCGGCTTGTAGAGCAGCAGGTCCTCCCAGGCCGAGGGCCCGAGCCCCGACTGGCTGTAGAGGCTGTCGTCGGGCAGCACGATGCCGCCGCAGGCCAGCACCGAGGTGCGTCCGCCGTCGACGAGCGCGGGGTGGTCGAAGGGCGAGGGGCAGTTGCCCGGCGTCGCGACGTTGAACGGGATCGGGTAGCTGATCGTGATCAGTCCCTGGTTGCCGATCGAGTTGGCGTGGATGATCCCGGCCGCGAGTTCCATCGCGCAGATCTGCCGGTGCAGGTGGTAGTCGGGCGTGTTGGGCCACTTGTAGCTGTAGCTGCTGGTGATGACGTCGACGCCGACGTCGAGGCAGTACTGCTGCGCGAGCCAGTAGTGGGCCTCGGTCCCGATCTGGCAGCCGAGCATCGTCGCGCCGGGCGCCATGCCGGTGGTGCGGATGCCGCCGCCGCCGTCGCCGACCGCGATGCCGGCCACGCTCGTGCCGTGCGGATCGGTCGCGGTGATGTCGTTGTTGTTGGTGGCGAAGTCCCAGCCGCGCAAGTCGTCGACGAAGCCGTTGCCGTCGTCGTCGAGGCCGTTGAGCGTCTCGCCCGGGTTGGACCAGATGCGGTTGACCAGGTCGGGGTGCGTCCACCAGATGCCGCTGTCGATGTTGCCGATGAGGATGCCCTGGCCGGTGTGGCCGATGTCCCAGAGCTGCGGCGCCTGCAACTGCACGATGTTCGGCTCGACGGGCGGGAAGGGCGGCGCGAGGGCGGCCGGCGGTGGAGCGAGCGCTGCGGGCACGGCCGCGGGCACGGGCGCGACGTCCTGCTGCTCGGCGGCCGTGAGCGCGGCCACCAGCCGCACGCGGTCGATGCCGGAGAGCCGCGCGAGCCGCGCGTAGATCGCCGGCTGCGCCTCGAAGATCACCGCGTTGCCGATCCACAGCACGCGCACGTTGCGCACCTGGCCGCGCGCCTCGCCGGCGGCGAGCAGCGCGCGCACGGCGAGCTGGCTCTGCGTGGCGTGCTCCTTGAGCGCGGCGGCGACGGCGGGTCGGCGCGCGCGCGGCGTCAGGCCGCGCGTGACCGGCGCGAGGTCTTCGGCCGAGAGCTGCGCCGACATCACCGCGTAGCCGGGCACGAAGCTCGCCGGCGAGGCCGCGGCGAGCGCCTCGACGAGGCGCGGGTCGAAGCGCGGCGCCCCCGCCGGCGGCGCGTGCTGCGCCGCGCTCGACGTCGCGCACGCGAGCAGCGCCAGTGCGGCGAGCGCGCCGCGCAGCGCGCGAGCCGTGCTTCGGCGTGCATCGAGGGACCGCATCGATTCGCTCTTCGGGACGACAGAAGAAATGGCCCGGTCGCGCGATGCGTTCCCGGGCCATTCGGGGGGCCTCCGCCCCTCAGGGGAGTGCCTTTGCGGGGCACTGCCGTTCGGACCGGAGTCTACACCTGTTATCGGCCGCCGGGGGACGCCGACCGAGGAAAAGTCCGGACGGGCGGCTGCGGGCGCCGGGCCGGTCGCGCGCGCCACCTCAATCCTTCCCGTCGACCAGCTCGCGTACGGTCGAGAGAAAGGTGTCGGGGCGCACGGCGCCGTGCGAGCCGGCCAGAAAGCGCCCCTCGGCATCGGTGAACAGGACGAAGGGCAGCATCATCGCGTCGGCGAGGTGCTCCATGGCCAGGTCGAGAACGGGCGGTTCGGGGTCGTCGACGTCGCTCGCGAGCCCGACGAAATTCGGCTTCATGAGGGCCGCGACGGACGCCTGCGGAAGGACACCCTGCACGAGGGTGCGGCACTGGCCTCAGAGTTCTCGCCCCATCTCGATGAAGACGAGCTTGCCTTCCTTGCGCGCGGCGGCGCGGGCCTCGTCGAAGGACGTGAACCACTCGAGCGTGCCCTTGTCGTCGAAGTGCGGGTGGCGGGCCATGCGTGGGGTGCTCCTCAGGGGCGGGTGGCGGACGGATGCGCCGCGACGATGCGGTCGATGCGCGCGGCCAGGACGAAGTCGGCCTGCGCCAGGCCGTCGATCTTGTGCGTGTGCAGCGAGATGGCGACGCGGCCCCAACCCAGCTCGAGATCGGGGTGATGTCCCTGACGCTCGGCCTCGGCGCCGACGGCGTCGACGAAGGCCAGCGCCGACGCGAAGTCGGGGAATCGCAGTTCGCGCCGCAGGTGGTGGCCGGCAACGACGTTCCACTCGGGCAGTTGCGCCGCGAGCGGCGCGATGGCCGCCGCGTCGAGCGGCGGGACGCCGCCGCGGCAGGGCAGGCAGGTCTGGTCGGCGAGCGCCATGGGAGGGGCGGTTCTAGCACGAAGGGGGAACCGCCCGCGACGCGCACCGATCCGCCCGCGCCTCGGCGGGCGCCGCGGCTCAGGGGCGCTCGTCGGCGCCCAGATCGATGCGCGGACCCGCCAGCCGCGGCTCGCCGTCGATGTCGAGGTCGTCGGGTTCGAGCGGGAAGCACGGGTCGCCGGCGTCCACGCAGGGCGAGTCGGGCTTCAGGTGGTAGTCGCCGAGCGGCCCGTTGACCACGAACTGCGGGTTGGCGTCGAAGTTGCCGATGCCCGCGTAGTTCCCTTGAACGTCGCAGAAGCTGAGCACGGGTGGCAGGCCCGCGACGACGGACAGTTGCGACGGCGCGGTCGATGAACTCGTGGTGTTGCCCCACACGATGCACCCGCGCAACTCGCTCTCGCCGGCGTCCTCGAAACGGAAGCCACCGCCCTTCAAGGCGTACGTGCGGTTGAACGCCACGGTGCACTGCTCGAAGACCGCCTCGGCTCCGAGCCTCAGCGACACGCCTCCGCCCTCCGCGGGGTAGGATCCGGCCGAAGTGGAGTTGTCGACGATCCAGCAGTCGCGGAAACGGGGCGCGCCGCCGAGCACGGCCACGCCGCCGCCGGGATATGACGAGAGATTGCCCGTGATGATGCAGCGGCTGATGGTGGGGCTGGAGAAGCTGCAGAGGATCGAGCCTCCGGCGCCGTAAGGGTTGACGCCGCCCGTGAGCGTGAAGCCCGACAGCACCGAGGCCGGAGACTCGCCATCCGCGAAGACGAAGTGCCGCTTTCCGTACACGTGCTCGGCGTCCAGCACGGTGGTCTGCGGTCCGTTCACGCTGCGCACCGTGATGTTCTTCCCGCGGAACGAGATGTTTACGTTGCCCGTCCCGCGGTACAGGCCGTCGCGCACGAGCACCGTGTCGCCGGGCTTGGCCACGTCGATGCCATCCTGGATCCGCGCGAACGGAGAGCCTTCGGAGCCGTCGCCCTGCCCGGTCTGGGCGGCGTCCACGTGGATGACCTGCGTCGGAGCGAAGTCGGTCGGGCTGTCGGCCTTCCAGGTCAGGCCGTTGCTGGAGAGCCATCCTCCGAGCGCGCCCGGTGCGGTGACGAAGGCCTGCAGCGTGAGGGGCAGGTCGATGGGCAGGTTCGACGGAATCGGGAACTTCATCTCGGCCTTGCCCTGACCGGGCCCCGTGCCGAGCGCCACGAGCGGCACGCACAGCGACGGAGTCGACAGGTTCACCACGATGCTGCAGCCGTTGGGAGCCGACAGCGAGGTGGCCTCGATGCTCGCGCAGAGCAGGATCTTCGATCCGCCGGCAACGGAGTCCACCGTCATGGCGACCTCGGTGCCGAGGAAGTGCGTGCCCTGCGCCGTGAGTCGGGGGACGAAGCCGTCCGGTCCGGCACAGCCCGTGCCGAGCGCCTTGGCGGATCCGTTGCCCACGGAGAAGACGAGCACCCTGCCGGAAAACGTTGACCCGGCAGGTGCGTACCACGCATCGCCCGCGACCAGGGACGGTTTGCCGTTGCCCAGCACGTCACCGGCCAGCGCCACCCACTGGCCGAGCAGCTTGCTCTTGCCGGCTTCGTCGTCGAGTCGCGCGAGCACTTCTCCATCCTTGCCGGAGTGGACGACCGCCGACCCCGTCCAGGTCGTCAGGCTGTTGGCGGTGAGCCCGACGAGCAGGTCGTCGTGCCCGTCACCGTTCACATCGCTCGCCCCGCTGAAGTGACTGAGAAACGAAGAGCCCGAGGCCCAGAAGAGGTGGAAGAGCGGTTGGCCCGTGGCGACCGAGACGCCCCTCAGACTGTCCGCCGACGCGATGGCCACGTCCGGCACGCCGTCGGCATCCAGATCGCCGGCCGCGACGACCTTGGCCGGAATGAACGTCGGCTCCTGCTTCCACTCGCGAAGAAGGGATCCGTCGGTCCCGGAGTGCAGCCTCACCCCGCTGATGCCCTGAGTCGTGAAGTAGGTACCGACGTACGGCATGAAGCCATAGCTGGCGAAACTCGAGGCCCAGTCATCGCGCCCATCGCCGTTCACGTCTCCGACGAACTCGATCTGCTTTCCGAACCCATCCACTGATTGGGCCGAGGGCGCCTTGCAGGGGGGGCCGCACTCGATCACGTAGAGCAGCGATCCGGTCAGGCCCGAGTAGGCCGTGACATGGCCCGTGCCGTACCACCAGTACGGCGGGCCCATGTCGGGTGCGCCGACGATGAAGTCCGGCCAGTCGTCGCCGTCGAGATCGCCGCCGCCGCTGACGGAGCGTCCGAAGTGGCGCAAGGGCGTGCTGCCCGTGAGCACGTGGATGGGTTGCCCGGTCGCACCGCTCCACAGCACGACCTTGCCGCAGCCGGTGCAGCCGCTGTTGTCCCAGGCATCGCCGATCAGCAGATCGTCGTGGCCGTCACGATCGACGTCGCCCGCCGCAGAGACGGAGATGCCCAATCCACCCCAAGTCGTCGTCGGGATCGAGACCGGAAACGCGTGGAGCAGCGCTCCGTCGATGCCGGAATGAACCGTGACCTGGCCGGCGGCCCAGACCCACAGGTCGTCACGGCCGTCGGCGTTGATGTCGCCGGCACCGCCGACGCGGCTCCCGAACAGACTCTCCGGCGTGCCGTCGAGGATCATGCCGACGGGCGTGTCGAGCTGGGCCGCCGCGCCCGCAGCGAGGATCGCGGACCAGAGGCCGAGGGACGAAATCGTGCGAGGGTGCCTGCCCATCCGAGGGCCTCCGCGCAGTGGGTCGTCGCTGGCACGGCCCCGCGATCCAGCACGTTGTAGCACGGCGACGACGTGGGATCGGGGCGGGCCGGGGCGCACGTTCGTGCCCCGCCCGCGACCTAGGCGGACCCCGCGATCGGCGTTAGCATGCCGGGCCGGGCCGTCCCCCTCTCCCCGAACCCCCGCGCCGGCCTTCCCAGGCGGCGCGCTCTCCGGAGTTCACACCGTGCGCATCCTGTCGTTCCGCCGTGCCCCGTCGCACCTGTCGCTCGCGCGCGTCCCGCTGCTCCTGACACTGGCCGCCGGCGCGCTGTCGCCTGCCGTCGACGCGCAGGTCGACTTCCTCGTGAGCAAGATCGAGGTCAACCAGTCGATCCAGACGGGCGCGACGCCGATGGTCGGCGGGCGCTCGACCTTCGTGCGCGCCGTGCCGCGCATGGTCAACGCGCCGCCGCTGCCGCAGTTCGTCGACGGCCTGCTGCGCGTCTACGTCAATGGCGTCGAGGTCGCCGACTCGCCGGTCTACTCCGACAACGGGCCCTTCGCCGTCGTGCAGCCGGCCAACCTCGCCAACGAGAACGACACGCTCAACTTCATCGTGATCGCGCCCACGGCGGCCAACGTGACCTTCGAGGTCGAGATCAACCCGGCGGGGCCCAACTTCATCGTCGAGGCGAACACGACCAACAACTTCCTGACGACGCCGCCGATGAACTTCGCGTTCCAGAGCCCGCCCGACTTCGCCTACGCGCCGATCGACTACCGCCCGAGCGGCGGCAGCGTGCCGAACCTGCCCGACCCGAACCTGATCGCGCCGGGCATCGGCGACGGCTTCCTGCAGGGCATCTATCCCGCGGCCGACTGGTACTACCACCGCCAGGACGCGCCCTCGAAGCTGTGGACCTCGTCGCTCTCGGGCAGCGGCAGCGCGCTCAACACCTCGCTCACGACCGACATCAACCTGATGGTGCCCAAGCCCGACTTCCTGTACGGCTGGGTGCCGGGGCCGCTGCCCGGCTACAACGGGCAGGCGATCATCTCGGGCCAGGTCGCGATGGGGAACACCGAGCTGATCCGCTTCCAGCGCACGATGGCGCACGAGCTGGGGCACGTGTTCGGGCTGTCGCACAACGTGACGACGAACAACCTCATCGGCGTCGACGTCGAGTACCACCTCGCGCAGACGCAGAACCTGCCGCAGATCAAGGCGGCCTCCCTCAAGGACATCATGTACGCCGGCCTGCTCACGCAGGAGGCCTGGGTCGCGACGGGCAGCTACGGGTTCTTCTACAACCACTTCGTGTTCAACGACGCCGACGCCGACGCCTCCGACGGGGGCGGCGCGGCCGACGGCCCGGCGCAGCTCGTGTCGGGCCTGTGGAACACGGCCACCGGCGAGATCGAGCTGCTCGACATGCTCGTGCTGCCGAGCGCGACGCCGACGCCCGCCGCGCCGCCCGGCCTCGCCGACCTGCGCCTGGCCGCCTACTCGGGCGGCGGGCTGCTGCTCGAGCTGCCGATCGCGGTGCGCGACAGCCTCGACGACGGGCCCTGCCTCGACGGCGAGGCGCCGGGCGACGCCTTCGGCGCGCCGACGACGCTCGGCTTCCACGCGATCGTGCCGCTCGCGGCCGGGGCGCAGATCGATCGCCTCGTCCTCGCGCAGGCCGGCGCGCGCCCGGTCGCCACGCTCGACCTGCCGCGCTCGGCGGCCGCGCCGAGCGTGCGCTTCACCGCGCCGGTCGGCGTGCAGGCCTCGCCGCTCGTCCACGTGGCCTGGGAGGCGAGCGACGCCGACGGCGACGCGCTCACCTACTTCCTGCGCTACAGCCCCGACGGCGAGCGCATGGTGCCCGTCGCGACGAGCACCTCGGTGGCCTTCGCCGACGTCGACGTCTCGCAGCTGCCGCGCCTGCGCGCGGGCGTCGGCTTCTTCGAGCTGTTCGCCAGCGACGGCCTGAACACCACGGTCGTGCGCAGCGAGCCGCTGCAGCCGGGCGAGAGCTGGGCCGGCTCGCTGGGCAACGCGCCCTGGGTCGAGATCTACCATCCCGACCACGGCTTCACGTTCCGCAAGGGAGCCAGCGTGGTGCTGCACAGCTCGGGCTGGGACATCGAGGACCGCGCCCTCACCGGCGGCTCGATCGTCTGGACCTCGAGCCTCGACGGCGTCATCGGCACGGGCCGCCTGCTGGCGGTGAACGACCTGTCGGTCGGCCTGCATGTCATCACGGTCACGGCCACCGATTCCGATCTGCAGACCGTCAGCGACGCGCACACGATCAACATCACCGATCGCGGCCTGCCCGACATCGGCGGCGCGATCTGCCAGCCGAGCGTCGGCTTCGGCGGCCCGGGCTCGGCCGTGCTGAGCGTGTGCGGCGGCGATCTGTCGACGGGCACGAACGCGACGGTGTCGCTCACGGGCGCGCCGGCGAACACGACCGCCTTCGCGGTGTTCGGCCTCGTGAACGGCCAGGTCGCGTTCAAGGGCGGGACGCTCGTGCCCGTGCCGTGGCTGGCCTTCACGCCGCTGACCACGAACGGGGCGGGCGCGATCACGCTCAACGGCGCCGTGCCCGGCGGCGGCGGGCCCTTCAGCGCCTGGCTGCAGTTCGCGATCGTGGACGGCGCCCAGGCGCAGGGCTTCGGGCTCTCGAACGCCGTGAGACTCGACTTCCTCCCCTGAGCGCGGGCGACTATCGCGCGCTGCTCGCGGGCGTCGACGCCTGGTTCGCCCGCGGCCGGCAGGCCGCGGGCGAGGGCGTCGTGCCGTGCCGCGCGACGTGCAGCGCCTGCTGCCACGGCCTGTTCGACGTCTCGGCCGCGGATGCCGAACTGCTCGCGCAGGCGGTCGACGCGTTGTCCCCCGAGCGGGCGGCGGCGCTGCGCGCGCGCGCGTCCGCGCAGCTCGCCGCCTGCCGCGAGCGACTGCCGCAATGGGGCCCGCCGCACGACGTCGAGGCGCTCGACGAAGACGTCTTCGACGCGTTGTGCGAGCGGCTCGCGCAGGCGCCCTGCCCGGCGCTGGGCGCCGACGGCGCCTGCGAGGTCTACGAGAGCCGGCCCGCGACCTGCCGCATGACGGGCCTCGCGATGGACGGCGGCGCGGCCGGCACGCTCGAGAACGTCTGCCCGATCGCCGAGCGCTTCCCGCGCTACGCGGCGCTGGCCCCCGTGCCCTTCGATCTGCTGGGTTTCGAGCGCGAGGCGCTGCGCTGCGAGCGGGACGCGAGCGCGCGCGGATACGTCTCCACGACGGTCGCGGGCGCGCTGGCGGCCGCCGGTCGACCCTAGACGGCCTCGCCCGCGGCCAGGCCGCTGGCCCAGGCCCACTGGAAGTTGAAGCCGCCCAAGGCACCCGTCACGTCGACGACCTCGCCGATGAAGTGCAGGCCGGGGACGGCCGTCGCCTCCAGCGTGCGCGACGAGAGTCCGCGCGTGTCGACGCCGCCGAGCGTGACCTCGGCCTTGGCCCAGCCGGCATCGCCCGCCGGCTGGAAGAGAAAGGCCTTCACTGCCGCGGCGAAACGCAGCCGATCGGCGTCGGCGAGTTGCGCGAGCGGCCGACCGGCGGCCTCGTCGTCGAGCAGCAATTCGGCCAGGCGTCGGGGCAGGCGCTCGGCCAGCAGCGCGCGCGGCGCGCGGCGCTCGCCGGCGAGCTTCGCCGCGCGCCAGTCGCTCGCGAGGTCGGCCTCGGGCCACCAGTCGATGTGCAGCGGCGTGCCGAGCCGCCAATGGTTGCTGGCCTGCAGGATCGCCGGCCCCGAGAGGCCGCCGTGCGTGAACAGCACGGCCTCCTCGAAGGTCGCGCCGGCGCAGCTCACGCGCGCCGGCACCGCGATGCCCGCCAGCTCGCCCCAGCGGCGCGCGTCGGCGCGGTTCCAGAGCAGGGGGACGAGGCCCGGACGCGGCGGCACGACCTGCAGGCCGAATTGCCGCGCGAGCCGGTGGCCGAAGTCGCTCGCGCCGAGATGGGCGTAGCTCAGGCCGCCGGTCGCGACGATGAGCGAGACGCAGCGCGTCGGGCCGAGATTCGTGCGCAGCGCGAAGCGCGCCGGCGCGGGGCCGGGCGCGGCCGGCGCGTCGAAGCGCTCCACGCCGGCGATCTCGCAGCCCGTCGCGAGCCGCACGCCGGCGGCCTCGCACTCGGCCAGCAGCATCGTCGTGATCCGCTTGGCCGAGTCGTCGCAGAAGAGCTGGCCGTGCCGGCGCTCGTGGTAGGCGATGCCGTGGGCCTCGACCTGCGCGATGAAGCTCTCGGGCGGGCAGCGCGCGAGCGCCGAGCGCGCGAAGTGCGGGTTGGCCGAGACGTAGTGCTCGGGGCCGACGCGGCGGTTGGTGAAGTTGGCGCGCCCGCCGCCCGAGATCAGGATCTTCAGGCCCGGCCGGGTGTTGCGCTCGAGCACGAGCACGTCGCGTCCGCGGCGCCCGGCGACGGCGGCCGCGTACAGGCCCGCCGCGCCCGCGCCGATCACGACGACCTCGACGGACGGCGGCAGCGTCTCGCTCACGGCGCCATCGTAGCGAGCGGCCCGCGCGGGGCCCGGGCGCTCAGTGGTGGTGGCCGTCGGCGCCGTGCACGTGGCCGTGCGCCAGTTCCTCGCGCGTCGCGGCGCGCACGCCGAGCACGGTCACGGCGAAGTTGAGCGCCTTGCCGGCCAGCGGATGGTTGGCGTCCATCGTGATGCGGTCGCCGTCGACGGCGACGACCGTCAGGATGTGCTCGCCGTCCTCGCTCTCGGCGTGCAGCTGCAGGCCGACCGAGATCTCGGCGTCGGCCGGCAACTCGTCGCGCCCGACCTCGTGCGTGAGCGACTCGTCGCGCTCGCCGTAGGCCTCCTCGGGCGGCAGGCGCACGTCGAGCTTCTCGCCGACCGACCTGCCCGTCAGCGCGCGCTCGAGCCCGGGGATCAGCGACTGCGTGTCGTGGATGTAGGCCAGCGGTTCGCCGTCGCCCGAGGCGTCGAGCAGCGTGCCCTCGTCGTCGGTGAGGCGGTAGGCGAGGGTCACGACCGTGTGGCGGGAGATCTGCATCGACGCGGGCTCCGGAGTCGAGGGGGCGCGCACGATACCGAGTCCGCCGACGGCGCGCACCACGTCTGCTCGCCGAGGCGTCGGCGCGTTCCCCGCCTCGGTTCAGCCGCTGACGAGTTGCTCCTGGGCCCGGCGCGCGGCCTCGTCGTCGGGGGCGAGGTCGCTGTGGCAGCCGAGCTTGGCGTGGTGCTCGGCGGCGGCCTTCGCCCGGGCCTCGAGCGCCGCTCGATCGGCCGCGTCGCGCGCGGCCGCCGGCGAGGGCCGCGTGCGCCGCTCGGGCTGGCTGGCCTCGTCCTTGCCGCTGGCGAACTCGACGATCTCCTTGCTGATGCGCACCGAGCACCAGTCGTGCCCGCACATCGCGCAGAAGTCGGTGTCGACCGGCAGGTCCTCGTCGTGATACGCGCGCGCCAGCTCGGGATCGAAGGACAACTCGAAGTGGCGCTCCCAGTTGAGCGCGGCGCGCGCCTTGGTCAGTTCGTCGTCGCGGTCGCGCGCGGACGGGATGCCGAGGGCGACGTCGGCCGCGTGGGCGGCGATCTTGTACGCGACGCAGCCCTGCTTCACGTCGTCCTTCTTCGGCAGGCCGAGGTGCTCCTTCGGCGTCACGTAGCAGAGCATCGCGGCGCCGTGGTACGCGGCCGCCGTCGCGCCGATCGCGCTCGTGATGTGGTCGTAGCCCGGGAACATGTCGGTGACGAGCGGGCCCAGGACGTAGAAGGGGGCGCCGTGACAGAGTCGACGCTGGAGCTTCATGTTGAACTCGATCTGGTCGAAGGGGACGTGGCCCGGCCCTTCGATCATGACCTGGCAGCCGTGGCGCCAGGCGCGCTCGGTCAATTCGCCGAGCGCCTCGAGCTCGCCGAGCTGGGCCGCGTCCGTCGCGTCCGCGAGGCCGCCGGGTCGCAGGCCGTCGCCGATCGAGAACGTGACATCGTATTGGCGAACCAATTCGCAGATCTCGTCCCAGACCTGCGCCATCAGGTTCTCCTGCTCGTGATGGATCATCCATTTCGCCAGCAAGCTCCCGCCGCGGCTCACGATTCCGATCAGGCGCTTCGATACGAAGGGCAGGTGGGCGCGGCGCACGCCGGCGTGGATCGTGAAGTAGTCGACGCCCTGCTCGGCCTGGCGCCTCAGGTTCTCGAGCACGCACACCGCATCGAGATCCTCGATCTTCCGTCCCAGGATCATCGAATAGATCGGCACGGTCCCGATCGGCACCGTCGCCGCCCGACAGATCGCCTCCCGCGTCTTCTCGACGTCCCCGCCGGTCGAGAGATCCATGACCGTGTCCGCCTGCCAGCGCTCGGCCCAGCGCAGCTTCTCGACCTCTTCGTGGGTTCCACTCGAGATCGGGCTCGCGCCCATGTTCGCATTGACCTTGGTGCGCGCCGCGCGGCCGATCGCCATCGGATCGAGGCCGTGCGCCAGATGGACCTTGTTCGCCGGGATCACCATCCGGCCCGCCGCGATCTCGTCTCGGATCTCCTCGGCGCTGAGGTGGGGCTCGCGCTCGGCGACGCGCCGCATCTGCGGCGTGATCCGACCGACGCGCGCGAATTCGAGCTGCGTGCTCGGCTCGAACCCCGGCGGCGGCTCGTAGGCGTAGGCGTTGTGCGGGGCGAGCTCCGGATGGGCGCTCTCGGCGAGCCGCCGACCATCGGGCAGCGGGCGCCAATCGAGCGGCATGAAGTCCCAGGCCGTCTTGTCGGAGGGCGCCGGCATGCCGGGCGTATCGGGCGACGAGAACGTGCGCGGACCCCCGACCTCGGGCGCATTGGCGAAGCTCCCGGGCGTGGTGCCCTGGCGCGCGGAGCCGGGGTTGTGGCCGAGCGCCGGCAGCGAATAACGCGCTGCCTTTGACGAGCCAGCGGATGACGAGCCAGCGGACGACGGATCGGTAGACATGGGCTTCATGGGATCGGGCCTTCCCTACGCACGCCACCTCGCGAGCGCCCGCAGGTCGCGGACGGCGAGGGACGAGATCAGGTTCAAAGGGTCTGTTCTCAGGCTCCGCCCACACTGAGCGAGGCCACCCCCAGGCAATCGGGACGTCGAGTTCCAGCCAGCGAACGAGGACGCGCAGCCCGGACCCCGAAGAATCCGGAGCGTATCACGCCGATGGGCGCGCTCAATTCATGGAGTCGGGGGGCGCGGCGGCCGGGGTCGGCGTGTCGAGGGAGGCGCCGGGATCGGACACGCGCTCGAGCGCGGCGTTCGGGGAGGCGTCGACGCGGGGCGTCCCGGTGGCGCGCTCGGCCGCCGCGGCGGCGTCGAGCCGGGCCACGGGGCGCGGCCCGAGGTCCGCCGGTGATGCGAGCGGGCGGAGCTCGACGATCTCGTCGCCCTCGACCCGGACCTGGCTGCGCAAGCCGCCCCCGACCGACGCCGGGAAATAGCTGGTGGCGACGCCGTCCTCGCGCCCGCGCTGGAACTGGGTCCGCGACTCGATCGTGCCGTCGGGGAAGCGGGTCTCGACCGGTCCGTCGAGCTGGCCCCCGGCGAAGCGCGCGGCGAGCCAGCGCTCGCCGTTGGCGTGGAAGATCTCGAGGGGGCCCGTCCAGTCGCCGGCCGCGAGCTCGCCGCGCAGCCAGAGCGCCCCGTCCTCGTCGAAGATCTCGACCCCGCCGGCGATCTGCGAATCGACGTAGCGCGCGCGGGTCCGCGCCGTCCCGTCCGGGTAGCTCTCCCAGTAGACGCCCGACCGCCGCGCGTTGCCGTCCTCGTCGTAGGTCTCGCACCAGAAGGCGCGGATCCCGCGCGACGCCTCGCGCGCGAAGATCGCCGGGTCGGGTGCGCCGGTGGCCAGCGTGGCACCGGGGTCGCAGGGATGGACTTCCTCACTCCGCCCACGGCTCGCCGCCAGCGTCTGCACCGCCAATGCCAGCAGCACCCCGAGCCCGAGCGATCGCAGCGCGAGCATGCGGGCGGACGGGCGGAGCGGGAGGGCCGGCGAGGCGGTCGACGTCGAGGAGCGGTGGGGTGTCACCGCGTTTGCAGCGGCCGATCGAGGGCTTCGCTTGATGGTCGGTCTGCGACCCCGCGCTACCGTGCCGCGCGATGTCGCATCCCCCGCGCACGACTCCGACCCCGAGCGCCCCGGGTCGCCCCCGAAGCCGCCCCGATGTCCTCCTCGACCCTCGCCGGGGCCCCCTCACCTGGATTCCGAGCGGGATTCGGGTCGGCGCGCTCGTGCTCGCGTTGGGCGTCTCCCTCGCGTGCGACCGGAACATCGAGCCCTACCAGCCGGGCGAGCAGCCCAGGGAGGCGGACCTCGCCCGGATCTTCCCCGCTCCGTCGGCGGGCGGCACGCCGGGTGGCATGGCTGAGGGCGTGGCCGCGACGACGGCGGATGGCGCCGCCGCGGGGCGCGCCGCGTTCCCGCCCAGTCGGACCGAGGGAGCGGGCGGGCCGGATTCCGGGGCCGGGGTCACGCCCGCGAACGCCGCCGCGGGGGCGCCGATCTCGGGTCGCATCGAGGTCGCACCCGCGCTCTCCGGCGAGCAGCCCGAAGGCGCGATCCTCTTCGTCATCGCGCGGCCGCAGGGAGCGACGGGCGGGCCGCCGCTGGCGGTGTTGAGGATCGCCGGGCCCGTGTTTCCGGTCGAGTTCGAGATCGGACCCGGCGACGTGATGATCCCGAGCATGCGCTTCGAGGGGCCGATCTCGCTCAGCGCGCGCCTCGACTCGGACGGCAACGCGATGACGCGGGGGGCGACGGACCTCTCGAGCCCGGTCGCGGAGCCCCTGTCGCCCGGCGCGACCGGGGTGACCCTCGTGCTCGCGCAGAAGGGCTAGCTCCCGCAGGCTCGAATCGAACGGGCCCGGACCGAGCGCGCCGGGCCCGGAATGGGCGAGGCCAACTCCGGCATGAACGACTCCCGACCGCGACCCTGGCGCCTGCTGCGCGAAGAGCATCTCCAACACTGCCGTGTGTTCGACGTGCACGTCGCGACGATGGAGTCGCCGCTCACGGGCTCGCCCCATCCCTTCTACCGCATCGAGTCGCCCGCCTGGGTCAACGTCGTCGCCGTGACACCGGGGGACGAGCTCGTCATGGTGCGCCAGTTCCGCCAGGGCTCGAGGGTCGTGACGCTCGAGATTCCGGGGGGCATCGTCGATCCGGGCGAATCACCCGAGCAGGCGGCGGCCCGCGAGCTGATCGAGGAGACGGGCTACCGCGCCGGCCGGCTGGCGAGTCTCGGGTCGATCAATCCGAATCCCGCGCTCTTCGCGAACCGCTGCTACATGGAGGTCGCCCTCGACTGCGTGCCGGCGTCGGCGAGCCAGAACAGCGCGACCGAAGAGACGTCGGTCGAGCTGGTGCCCCTGGCCGAACTCCCGAGCCTGCTCCGGCGCGGTGAGATCGACCACGCGCTGGTCGTCGCGGCGCTCTATGCCTTCGATCTCTGGCGCTCGCCGGGCGCGTGAGCGTCCATCTGGTCGAGCACGATTTCGACGAGCCTCAGGTCCTCCCCCAGCGGCGTCGAGAGTTCGATCTCGACACCGGGATGACGCTCGCGCATGCGGGCGGCCAGGCGCGGGAGCGATTCGCGGACGTGGAAGCCCGTCCCCAGGAAATGGAGATGGACGAGGATGAGGGTTGCGCCGCGGCCCACGAGGGCGTCGATTCCGGCTTCGAAATCCGGGAACGCGAGCTCCATGTGGGCGTGCTCGACGAGCCAATCGGGTCGCTCCACGGCGATCCGTCGCGCGAACTCGGCGACACGCGCGTTCGCGTCCGCATTGCGGCTTCCGTGATCGACGATCAGCAGGCCGCGCGTTCCGGTGCTCGTCTGCGACATCGCGCTTCCCATTGGGTCGGACCGCTCCCCGGGACCTACCAATAGCTCGCGCGCACGGTCAGATCGCCGGTGGGTCGGACGCGACACGCGAGCCGCTGCCTCGGATCGATCCGGTTGCGCTCCTTGATCCGGCGCTCGCGCTCCGTCTCCGGCTCGAGCGTCTCGGCTCCCGCCACGATCTCGAGGCCGCAGCGCGCGCAGGCCCCCTCGGAACCACAGGCGCTGGCGATCGGGAGTCCCGCGGCCTTCGTCGCATCGAGCAGCGTCATCTCGCCCGGCGCGAGGTCGAGCCGCCGGCCGGAGGGCAGGAAGACGATCTCGCAACGGGCTCGGTCATCGGCCATCGATCGCTCCGTCTTCTCCATGGCTTCTCCACCGCACGTTCGATCGCCCTCCCCATCCGGCCCGCGCGCGGATCCCGTGCGCGGATTGTAGGGAGCGCGGGCGCGTCAAAGAAGCGCGCGCGCCGGCTTCCTCTGGGGGCCGCGAGAAACGCACACGAGCTGCCGGATCCGGCTTCATCGTCGACTCGTCACGGCGGACGCCGACCGCTTCTGGGATCGTCGGTCTGGGTTAAGGTATCGAGCATGTCCACGGCCGCGCTCCTCGTCATCGGCAACGAAATCCTCTCGGGCAAGGTCCGCGACACCAACTCCACGTTTCTGGCCATCGAGCTGCGAAAGCTCGGCGTCGACCTCGAGCGCATCGTCACGATCCCCGACGTGATCGATACGATCGCCCGCGAAACGAAGGCGCTCGCGCGCGCCTACGACTACGTGTTCACCTCCGGCGGCATCGGTCCGACCCACGACGATCTCACGATGGATGGCATCGCCCTGGCCTTCGACCGCAAGGTCGTGGTCAACCAGTCCATGATCGATCGCATGGAGCGTTATTCGGACAAGCCGGTGAACGACGCGATGCGGAAGATGGCGATGATCCCGGAGGGCTCGGAGGTGCTCGACGTCGGCGGACTCTGGTTCCCCGTCGTCGTGGTCGAGAACGTGCACATCTTCCCGGGCATCCCCGAGCTGTTCGAGAAGAAGTTCCATTCGATCCGCGACCGCTTCAGCGGCGTGCCCTTCCATCTGAGGAAGTTCTACGTCCGGGAGAACGAGTCCGAGATCGCGGAGGTCCTGAACGCGCTCCTCTGCGAGTTCCCCGAGCTGATGCTCGGCTCCTATCCGAAGATCAACGAGGCCCACTACCGCGTGCTCCTGACCCTCGAGTCCCGGGACGAGGACTACCTCGCCCGGGCCGTCGCGACCTTGGCCCGCGAGCTTCCGCAGGACGCGATCCATCGGATCGAGTGAGCCCGCGCGCCGGGCCGGTCGGGAGAGCATGTCGGGAGAGACGCAAGCGACGACCCTGCGGCTGCTCGCCTTCGCACATCCCGCCTGGATGGTGACGACCCTCGCCCTCGCCCTCGTGACGGCGAGTCTCGGGCTCCGGATCCGCAAGCAACGGGCGGCCGGTCGCGTCGTCGGCCCGTCGCTGCGCGCGCGCCATCTGCGCCTCGGCAAGTCGGCGGTCGTGCTCGTGGTCTTCGGTTTCGCGCTCGGCGCCGTGTCGATGGTCCTGCTGCGCGAGCGGCGCGCCTTCGACAGCTTCCACGGAATCCTCGGGATCATCGTGACGGGCCTCTTCGTCTGGACCGGGCTCTCGGGCCGCGCGCTCGCCCGGGGCGACCAGGCGGCGCGGGACATCCATCGCCTCGTCGCGGCTGCGGGGATCGCCGCGGCGTTGCTGTCGGCCGTGGCGGGATTCGCGTTGCTGCCCTGAGATCGCCCGCCCGGTCGCCGCGCCGCGCGTGGCGAGCGAGCCACGCGCGGCAACGAGCGCTGACCGACTAACGTTCGGAGCCCGGCAGGACGTCGACCGCGCGCTGGCGCAGCCAATGGTCCGCGAGGGTGAGGCAGACCATCGCCTCGACCATCGGGACGGCCCGCGGCAGGACGCACGGATCGTGGCGCCCGCCCGCCTCGAGCACGACCGCGTCGCCCGCGCGGTTCACGGTCTGCTGGGCGATCCGCACCGTCGCCGTCGGCTTGAACGCGACCCGCAGCAGGATCGACTCGCCGTTGCTGATGCCGCCCTGGATTCCGCCGGAGCGGTTCGAGCGCGTGCGCGTGCGGCCGGAAGCATCGGTCGTGAAGGGGTCGTTGTGCTCGCTGCCCGTCAGCGCCGTTCCGGCGAAGCCCGACCCGATTTCGAAGCCCTTCGCCGCCGGCAGCGAGATCAGGGCCTTCGCCAGGTCCGCCTCGAGCTTGTCGAAGACCGGCTCACCGAGCCCCGCCGGCACGCCCCGCGCGACGCACTCGACGACGCCCCCCACCGAGTCGCCGCGCCGCCGCACGCCGTCGATCAGCGCGTACATCCGCTCCGCCGCCTCCGAATCCGGGCAGCGCACGTCGTTCGCCTCGATCTCGGCGAGCCGCACCGTCTCGGGATCGACCTTCGAGTCGATCTCCTGGACACGCCGCACCCACGCCAGGACCTCGATCCCCGCGACGGTCCGCAGCAGCTTCCTCGCGATGGCGCCCGCGGCGACGCGCCCGATCGTCTCGCGCGCGCTCGCGCGGCCGCCGCCCTGCCAGTTGCGGATCCCGTACTTCGCCTCGGTGGTGAAATCGGCGTGGGACGGGCGGTAGAGATCGCGCATCTCCTCGTAGGCGCTCGGCCGGGCGTCCTGGTTGCGGACGAGCAGGGCGATCGGGCTGCCCAGCGTCCGCCCCTCGAAGACGCCGGAGAGGATCTCGACCCGGTCCGCTTCCTGGCGCGGCGTCGTCAGCACGCTCTGACCGGGGCGCCGCCGGTCGAGGTCGGTCTGGATCTCGGCGACCTCGAGCGGAAGCCGCGGCGGGCAGCCCTCGACGACCACGCCGACGCCCCCGCCGTGGGATTCTCCGAAGGTCGCGATGCGGAATGCCTGGCCGAAGACGCTGCCCATGGATCGAAGGCCTCTTGGGGCGAGAGGGTGACGAGAGTGGCGCGGGATGCGCGAACCGCGTTCGGGGATTTCGGACGAGCGGCTCGCGGACGGCGCCGAGGGTATCGCTAGTGGAGCCGCGGCGTCGAATCCGCGCCGGCCCCGGGAGAAATCCGGGCATCGGCCCCGGATTCTTCCCCGGACAGCCGGGTGAATCTCGTTCCAATCACGGTGCAACGCTGCCGCAGGACTAAAGCTCTACCGCCCCCACGACGACAGTTTTCCAAGGGCCCGACTCCTGGAAATCGGGACCCCGAAATGAGGCGAGATGCGGAGCGAGCGAATCGAGGAGACCACCGAGGCGAATCGGGTCGCCGCCGACAGCGTCGGAACCGTCCGCAGCTGGGGTCGCGCCGAGCTCGCACGGGGCACCCGCTTCGCGCAGTCGTTCACCGCCCTGGTGCGCCTTCTGACGGGCGCGCCCGGCGGATCCCGCAATGCCATCCTGGCGCAGGCGGCCGAGCTCGTCGGCGAGGGGCTCGGCGCGGACCGGATCGGGATCTACCTCGCCCCGGCGCTGCAGGGGCCGTCCCCGGGCCCGACTCCCGACCTGGCGCATGCGGGCGTCGGCGACGTTGCTGGCATGACGGTCGGCGAGGCCGGGCGGTTCATCCTCGCGGTGGGCTGGGCGCGACGGGGTCTCGCCGCCGTCGCGGCCGGCGATGTGGCCGCTGTCATGGCCGGTCGCCCGGCGGGCGACGTAGCTGGCGAGCGCGCCGCGGTGGTCGACTTCGCGGTCCGGCCGGACGCGGCGCGGCGGCTGCGCGAGGGCCGGTCGGTGTGGGTCGCGGCGTCGCCCGTCCCGCGCCGAGCGCCGATTCCGACCCGGCCCGCCGGGTCGCCCGGCTGGTCCCGGATCCACTCGACGCTCCAGCTTCCCTGTGTGGGTCCCGTTGGTCTGCTGGCCCTGATCACGGTCGAGGGAGCCCGGCTCGACGCGCGCGCAGCGACGCGGGTCGAAGAGGAGGCCGAGGCCGCGGCGGCCCTCGTCGGGGGCTACCTCGAGCGGATACGGCTCGAGCGCGAGCTCGAACGGCTGCACGCCGAGCGCCTGTGCACGGAGCGGCTCGCCGCCCTCGGACGCGTGGCGAGCTCGGCGGCCCACGACCTCAACAACGTGCTGACGGCGATCGTCGGCTATTCGGATCTGCTCGAGCTCGAGCTGCCCGCTCGCGACGGCGAGGGGCGCGCGGGCGGTCCCTCGCCCGCCGCGGCCACCGCGCGTGGGCAGCAGGAGCTCGACGAGATCCGCGTCGCGGCTGCGCGCGGGGCCGCGCTGGTCGAGACGGTGCTTGCATTCGGCCGGCGGCGCGAGCCGTCCGAGGCCGAGCTCGATCTCGCCGATGCGCTGCTGCGGATCGAGGGCATGTTGCGCCGTGTCGCCGGCACCGGCATCCGCGTCACGCTCGCTCGCGAGCCCGGCCTCCCGCGCGTGCGCGTCGACCGCGACCGCTTCGAGCGCGTCGTGCTGAACCTCGTCGCGAACGCGCGGCACGCGATCGAGGCGTGTCCCGGCCGTGCGGGGCGGATCGAGATCGCGCTCACCGGGATCCGGTCGACCCGCCCGGATCGACGACCCGCGCGGGTGCGACTGGCGGTGACGGACGATGGCTGCGGCATGGACGCCGACGTGAAGCGCCGCGCCCTCGAGCCCTATTTCACGACCCGCGGCGCCGTCGGTGGAACCGGCCTGGGCCTCGCCGGCGCCGCCGACCTCGTGCGCGAGACGGGCGGGCAGGTCGAGATCGAGAGCGCTCCGGGCGCGGGAACGTCGATCCGCCTCGAATTTCCCGTCGGGCAGCAGCCGGCCCACGCGTCGACTCCCAGGTCGCCGGTCCCCTCCGCCCCGCGCTGACGGGGGATTCACAGGACCGTTCCGCGCTCCGCCGAAACACGCGCGCCTCGCGCGCGGGTCGCTCGTGCCCGGCTCGTGGACCGGGCCGCATCCGGTTACCTTGCGGCCTCGCCGGCGCGAGGAGGATGGATGCGCGAGTGGCTCTACGACGTGTTTCGCGAGCGTCCCTGGTGGATGAGCGCGACCATGATCTTCTGCGCCTACATGGCCTGCGTCTACGTGCCCTGGGATCTCTTCGTGAAGCCGATCGCGAGGGACGAAGAGGTCTGGTTCGGGATCGAGTTCCGCGGCATCTGGGCGAAGCTCGCCGCCCTGCCGCACTGGTTCGTGTACGCCGCCGGCGCCTATGGCTTCCGCCGCCGCCGTCCCTGGATGGCGATCTGGGCGCCGGCCTACGTCCTGCAGGTGGCGTTCAGCATCTACGTCTGGCAGGCGCTCGAGACCGGCGGGCCCACGGGGCTGCTCGTCGGCCTGGTCCCGGCGCTGCCGATGGCCGGCTTCGCCTACGCCTTCTGGCGTCGCCGCGACTACTTCGCCCCGCGCCCGCTCGGTCTCGTCCGCCGCTACGGGGACTGGGCGCTGGTGACCGGCGCATCGTCCGGGATCGGCGCGGAGCTCGCGCGCCAGATCGCCGCGGACGGCATGAACGTGGTGCTCTCCGCCCGGCGCGGCGAGCGGCTCGCGCGCCTCGCTTCGGAGATCGAGAAGGAGACGGGCGTCGCGACGCGCGTCGTCGTCGCGGACCTGGCCGAGCGCGAGGGTCAGGCCGCGCTGCTCGCCGGCGTCGCCGATCTCGAGATCGGTCTGCTCGTCAACAACGCCGGGCTCGGCTACCAGGGACGCTTCGACCTGCAGGACGGAGAGCGACTGCGGCGGCTCGTCGCCGTCAATTGCGAGGCGCCGCTCGTGCTGACGCATGCGCTCGTCAAGCCGATGTGCGAGCGGGGCCGCGGCGCGGTGCTCTTCACCGGCTCGGCGGCCGGGCATCAACCGCTTCCGCTCCACGCGGTCTACGCGGCGACGAAGGCCTTCGATCGGATCCTCGGGGAGTCGCTCTGGGGCGAGCTGCGGGCCGCCAACGTCGATGTCAGCGTGCTCGAGCCGGGGACGACCGAGAGCGAATTCCAGGCGGTGGCCGGCGAGGTCGCCCACGCGGGCGATCCGGTCGACGCCGTCGCGCGGGCGGGGCTCGAGGCGCTGGGACAGCGGCCTTCGGTCCTCGTCGGCTGGTACAACTGGCTGCGCGCGAACGCCGTGTCGCGTCTCCTGACCCGGCCGATCGCGATCCACGCGGCCCACACGGTCATGCAAGCGCAGACGCCGGAAGAGATGCGGTAGCGGCGCGTCGAACGCGGCGCGCGCGGAGGACGTCTTGGCGAAGCGTCACTGGCTGATGAAGTCCGAGCCCTTCAAGTATCCGTGGGACCAGCTGGTCCGGGACGGCTCGACCCATTGGGATGGCGTTCGCAACTACGAAGCGCGCAACCACCTCGCGTCGATGAAGAGAGGCGACCTGGCGCTCTTCTACCACTCCAACGAGGGGAAGCAGGTCGTGGGCGTCGTCGAGATCGTGAAGGAGGCCTACCCGGATCCGACGACCGACGATCCGCGCTGGGTGGTGGTCGACATCGCGCCCCGCGTCGCGCTGCGAGAGCCCGTCTCGCTGGGCACGATCAAGGCCGATCCCGCGCTCCAGGAGATCCAGCTCGTCCGCCGCGGCCGCCTGTCGGTCGTTCCGCTGACGCCGGCGGAGTTCGAGCACGTCCTCGCGCTCGGCAAGACGCGCGTCCCGAAGCGGAAACGATAGAACGCCTGGCGGGAGCCCCTCGTCGCAGGGCGTGCCGCGCGGGCGCTTCAGCTTCCCAGGGCCGCGAGCGCGTCGGCGTATTCGTTCCAGCGCAGACCGTCGTGGGCGCGGATCCAGCGCAGCTCGATCTTCGGCTTGGCCTGCTTGAGCGCGTAGAGCTGCTTCACGAGGTCCAGGTTCTTGATCGGCCCACCCTTGCGCGTCCAACCGCGGCGCTCCCAGCCCGCCGCCCACTCGTTGATCGTGTTGACGCAGAGCTGGCTGTCGGAGTAGACCACGAGCTCGCGGTCGGCCGGCAGGCTCTGGAACGCCTCGATCAGGGCGCGCAGCTCCATCCGGTTGTTCGTCGTGTTGCCCTCGCGGCCATTGCCCTCGGCCTTGATCTGGCCGCGTTCGACCCAGACCCAGCCCCAGCCGCCGGGACCGGGATTGGGCTCGCAGGAGCCGTCGGTGAAGACGCCGTGCGCGATGAGGGTCGCGGTGCCCCCCGGCGCGAGCGCGACCTTGTCCGAGGAGAGCAGGAGGGCGGCGAGGACGACCGGCTTGTCCTCGGAGCCGCAGGCGGTGAGGAGCGGGAGCG
>CAZBBB010000009.1:0-62747 GCA_964490005.1 uncultured Phycisphaerales bacterium
TGTCGCTGGAGTCGATGTCGAGCACGCCGGCGAGCACCGCCGGCTGATTGCCGACGATGCCCACGGGCCGGCCGTCGAGCCGCGCGAAACCGACCACGATGTTGCCGGCGAACTCGGCGTGCACCTCGAGAAAGCCCCCTTCGTCGACGACGCGCGTGATCACCTCGCGCATGTCGTAGGGCTTGTTCGGGTTGTCGGGGACGATCGTGTCGAGGGCCTCGTCGGCGCGGGCCGGGTCGTCCCGGCAGGGCAGGCGCGGCGGATCCTCCATGTTGTTGAGCGGGAGGTAGCCGAAGATCCGGCGCAGCAGCGCGAGCGCGTCGGCATCGTTCGCCGCACGGAAGTGGCTGACGCCCGAGCGGCTGCCGTGCACGCGCGCCCCGCCGAGTTCCTCGCTGCTGACTTCCTCGTGCGTGACGGTCTTCACCACGTTGGGACCGGTCACGAACATGTAGCTGGTGTTCTCGACCATCACGATGAAGTCGGTGATGGCCGGGCTGTAGACCGCGCCACCCGCGCAGGGCCCCATGATCGCCGAGAGCTGCGGCACGACGCCGGAGGCCAGCGTGTTGCGCAGGAAGATGTCGGCGTAGCCGCCGAGCGAGACGACGCCCTCCTGGATGCGCGCGCCGCCGCTGTCGTTGAGGCCGATGACCGGCACGCCCACCTTGAGGGCCTTGTCCATGAGCGCGCAGGTCTTGGCGGCGAAGGCCTCGCCGAGGCTGCCTCCGTAGACCGTGAAGTCCTGGCTGAAGACCGCGACGGGCCGGCCGTCGATCGTGCCGAAGCCGGTCACGACGCCGTCACCGGGCACCGGCTTCACGCCGAAGGCCGTGTTGCGCGTCTCGATCAGGCGCCCCTCCTCCTGGAAGGAACCCTCGTCGAGCAGCAGATCGAGCCGCTCGCGCGCCGTGAGCTTGCCCTTCTCGTGCTGCGCCGCGACGCGCTCGGCGCCGCCGCCCTGCAGGGCCGCCTCGTTGCGGCGGCGCAGCTCGTCGACTCGCTTGGACATGGGCAGGCTCTCCGTGACGCACGCCGCCGGGGCCGCACGCGCGGGGCGGATGGGCGCGGGATTGTAGGGCAGCGCGCCCGGCCGCCGCGAGCCTCGCCTACGCGTGGCCCGAGCCGGACTGCACGAGTTCGACGAGCACGCCGCCCGTGCTCTTCGGGTGGACGAAGCACACCGTCGTCCCGTGCGCCCCGGGCCGCGGCCGCTCGTCGACGAGCGTGATGCCCGCGGCCGCCAGCCGGGCGAAGAGCGCGTGGATGTCGTCGACCTCGAGCGCGACGTGGTGGATGCCCGCGCCGCGCTTCTCGACGAAACGGCGCACGGCGTTGTCGCCCGCGTCGGGCTGCAGCAGCTCGATGCACCCCGAACCGGCGCCGAGCCGGAGCATCGCGACGGCGACCCGGTCGCCCGCGACGTGCTCGACGTGCTCGAGCGGCAGGCCGAGCAGGTCACGCCAGAACACGAGCGCCTGCGCGTGCGCCTGCACCGCGATGCCGAGATGCGCGAGCCGCGGCGCCGGCATCAGAAGGCCTCCGCCGGCCGGTAGCCGCCGAACACGCCCTGCAGGCGCGTGCAGATCTCGCCGACGGTGGCGCCCGCCTCGACGGCCGCGAGGATCGGCGGCATCAGATTCGCCTCCGGCCGGGCCGCCTGCCCGGCCAGCGCGTCGAGCGCGGCCTGCCAGCGCGCGACGTCGCGATCGGCGCGCCACGTCGCCAGCGCCGCGGCGCGTCGCATCCCGAGCGCCTCGTCGATCTTGAGGATCGGCGGCGAGGCCTCGTCCTGCAGCTCGTGGCAGTTCACGCCCACGACGCGGCGGAGGCCCGCGTCGACCGCGCGCTGGTGCTCGTAGGCCGCGCGATGGATCTCGCGTTGCGGGTAGCCCTGCTCGACGGCCGCGAGCGCGCCTCCGCGCCGATCGATCTCCGCGAGCAGCCGCAGGGCCTCGGCCTCGAGGCGATCGGTGAGCGCCTCGATGAACGGGGCGCCGCCCAGCGGATCGATGACTTCGGTGACGCCACTCTCCTCGGCCAGCACCTGCTGCGTGCGCAGCGCCAGCAGGGCCGCCTGCTCGGTCGGCAACCCGAGCGCCTCGTCGCGACTGTTGGTGTGCAGGCTCTGGGTGCCGCCGAGCACCGCCGCCAGCGCCTGCAGCGTGACGCGAACGACGTTCACGTCGGGTTGCCGGCTGGTGAGCGTGCTGCCGGCCGTCTGCGTGTGGAAGCGCAGCCGCATCGCCTCGGGCCGCGTCGCGCCGAAGCGCTCCTTGAGCAGGCGGGCCCACATGCGCCGCGCCGCCCGGAACTTGCAGACCTCCTCGAACAGGTCGTTGTGCCCGTTGAAGAAGAAGCTGAGCTGGCCGGCGAACTCGTCGACGTCGAGGCCCCGCGCGACGGCCTCCGACACGTACTGCAGGCCGTTGGCCAGCGTGAAGGCGATCTCCTGGGGCGCCGTGCAGCCCGCCTCGCGCATGTGATAGCCGCTGATGCTGATCGGATTGAAGCGCGGCATCTCCTCGTGGCACCAGGCGATGATGTCGGTCACGAGCCGCAGCGACGGCGCCGGCGGGAAGCGGTACGTGCCGCGGGCGATGTACTCCTTGAGCAGGTCGTTCTGCAGCGTGCCGCGCAGGGCCGCGCGCGGGACGCCCTGCCTGCCGGCGGTCGCGACGAGCATCGCGAGCAGCACCGCCGCGGTCGAGTTGATCGTCATCGAGACCGACACGCGATCGAGCGGGATGCCGTCGAAGAGCCGCTCGAAGTCGGCCAGGCAGGCGACGGAGACGCCGACCTTGCCCACCTCGCCGTGCGCGAGAGGCGCGTCGGGGTCATGCCCCATCTGCGTGGGCAGGTCGAAGGCGACGGAGAGGCCCGTCTGGCCGCGTTCGAGCAGGTAGCGGAAGCGCGCGTTGGTCTCCTCGGCCGACGAGAACCCGCTGTACTGGCGCATGGTCCAGGCGCGCCCGCGATACATGGTCGGGTACGGACCGCGCGTGAAGGGAAACTCCCCGGGATAGCCGAGCGAGGCCGGAACCTCGGCGGGCGCGTAGAGCGGCTGCAGGGGCAGACCCGACGCCGTCGTGCCGCCCGCCGGCACGCCCTGCCCGAGCGCGGCCGCGTAGGCGCCGTCGAGCCAAGCCTGCAGTCCGTCAGTCACCGGAGCCCTCCGCCGCGAGTTCGATGAGTTCGGCCATGTCCGCGGGCAGCGGCGACTCGAACTCGACCCGCGCGCCCGAGGCGGGATGATCGAACGTGATGCGGCGCGCATGCAAGGCGTGCCGCGCCAGACCCGGCACGCGCAGTCCTGCCGCGCGCCGGCGTTCGACCCAGGCGGCGTAGGCCAATTGCGCCGGGCGGCCGTAGCTGGCGTCGCCGACGATCGGATAGCCGATGTGCTCGAGATGCACGCGGATCTGGTGCGTGCGCCCGGTGCGCGGCATGGCGGTCACGACGCTCATCGCGCCCAGGCGGCGCTCGACGGCATAGAAGGTCGAGGCGGTCTGCCCGCCCTCCGCGACGACGGCGCGCAGGGCGGGCCGGCGCGGGTGCGCGCCCAGCGGCAGGTCGATCCAGTCGTTGTCGAAGGGCAGTTCGCCCCACACGACGGCCGTATAGCGCTTCTCGACGGTCTTGCGCTTGAACTGGTTCACCAGCGAGGCGGCCGCCTCGTTGCCGCGCGCGACGAGCATCACGCCCGAAGTGTCGCGATCGAGGCGGTGCACGATGCCCGGGCGGTCGGCGCGCCCGACGGCGGCCAGCTCGGGGAAGTGGTGCAGCAGTCCGTTCACGAGCGTGCCCTGCGCGGCTCCCGAACCCGGATGGATGACCAGCCCGACGGGCTTGTCGACGACGATCAGCGCGTCGTCGACGTGCAGGAAGCGCAGGTCCATGGGCTCGGCGCGCGGCAGCGCGTCGGCCGGGACGCCGAGTTCGCCCGCGATGAGTTCCCCCGGCGCGACGCGATAGCTCGTGCGCACCGGCCGCCCGTCGATCGTGATCACGCCCTCGTCGATCAGCGCCGCCAGATAGCTGCGCGACCAGCGCGGCGCCAGCAGGCGACCGAGGAGGCGATCGACGCGCGCACCGCCCTCCTCGGGGAGCACGCTCCAGCGCAGCACCCCGTCGCTCGTCACGGCGGTCGTGAGCGGCTGGTCCATGATTTTCCGGCGCCCGGCGTACGGCTCGCGAGGCCAGCTTGACAGCTTGGGCCCCCCTGTTACGCTCGCGCGGCCGCTAGACTATAACGTGAGCCCGGACTCTCCCTCCGTGCAGTCCCCCGAACGGCTGCCGGTTCCGAGATCGCCCGTCCCGTGGAGACGCAGCCGATCGTGATTTGCAACGTCGTCGTCGCGCTGGCGAGCGCAGCTCTCCCGGCCTGGCTCGCACCGCAGGCCGCTCCACTCCTGAACCCTTCGACGCCGCCGGCTGCAGGCAGCGACGTGCGCGTCGTGCTGCGCCAGGCCAACGAGGCGGCCGACAAGTCCTCGCCGCCCCCGGGCATGGTGCTCATCCCCGGCGGCAAGGTCCACGTCGGCACCGAGGTGTCGCGCGTCGAGAGCCTCGGCGGCCGCGACCTGCAGTCGATGACCGACATCGCGGCGGAGACGCCGCGCCACGTGGTCGAGCTCGAAGACTTCTACATCGACGTGACCGAGGTCACGAACCTGCAGTGGAAGACCTTCCTCGACGCGACGAAGCGCAAGCCGTCGGCGACGCTCGTGGAGTTCGGCTGGCCGGACGGGATCATCCCGGCCGGGCAGGAACAGTTCCCGATCACGATCGTGAGCATCGCCGAGATCAACGAGTACCTCGTCTGGTCGGGCCGCCGGCTGCCCACGGAGTTCGAGTGGACCCGCGCCGCCCGCGGCGACGACACGCGCGAGTTCACCTGGGGCGACAAGTGGGAGACGGCGCGCTGCATCACCGGCATGACCACGCCCAATCTCGGCGCGACGCCCGTGGGCCGCCTGAAGGACGGCGCGAGCCCCTACGGCGTGCTCGATCTGATCGGCAACGTCTGGGAGTGGGTCGATTCGCCCTTCACCGCGTTTCCCGGCTACAAGAGCGTGCCCTTCGGCAGCGGCAAGAAGAGCGTCGACCTGATGCCGAGCTTCAACAGCACGTTCAAGGTCCTCAAGGGCGGGTCCTTCACGAGCACGCGCGCGTTCGCGCGCATCGATGTGCGACTGGGCAAGAACCCCGCCGAGAGCGACGCCTCCATCGGCTTCCGCACCGCGCGCTCCTCGCGCAACGCGCTCGAGTCGATCCGCCACGGACTGCGGCGCCTGCTCCCGCCCAAGCTGAACAAGCCCGGCGCGCTGGCCGAGGACGACCTGTTCGGGCGCGAGCTGCACTACTACGACGATGAGGCGCGCATCATCACCGGCTACCGGCACCTGGCCTTCGCCCACCGCGGACCGGAGCGCGGCAGCCCGCTGAGCAAGTTGCGCCGCGATTCGGTCGACGACCCGGTCGTGCTCGGCGTGCTCGTCACGAGCGAGGCGCTTTCGATGCCCGACATGTGGGACGAGTCGGAGGTCGCCGCCGCGCGCGCCTTGCCCGAGGAGACCGAAGAGCAGCGCGCCGCCAAGGTGCAGAGCCTCGATCTCGCGATGATCAGGATGCCGCCGGGCGAGTACACGCTGGCTTGGAAGGCCGAGGGCGAGTCCAAGGCCTGGAAGGACCTGCAGAAGGCCAAGCGCGACGCCGAGAAGGAGTCCAAGCGCAAGAAGAGCGACGACAAGGCCGACCCCGCGGCCGAAGCCGTGGCCGAGAGCGCCACGGCCGGCGCCGCCGTCCCCTGGCCGGGCGTCTCGAACATCCACGAACTGCAGACGGACATCGAGTTCCCGCAGGAGCACGACGTCGTGCTGTTCTACAACGCGTCGAACGTGGTCTGCGGCTGGATGCGCGCCTTGCCGATCGAGGAGGCCGAGATCTCGAAGCTGACCTTCACCGGGAGCGACGAGGGCCGCGTCTGGGACGTGAGCTTCTCGCTCGATCAGGTCACCGGGCGCAAGGGACCGCGCGTGCCTTTGCGCTTCCAGCTCGCGGGCGACGGGCTCTGACGAGGACGCCGCGCCCTCCGGGCGCGGCTCGCGTCGCTCAGTCCTTCGGCAGCGCGTCGATCAGTCCGCGCAGTCGCGCGCACTCCGACTCGAGTTCCGCGAGGCGTTCCCGTTCCCGCGCGACGACCTCGGGCGGCGCACGGCCCACGAAGCCCGCATTGGCCAGCTTGCCCCTCACGACGTCGGCCGCCCTGAGTGACTTGTCGAGCGTGCGTGACAGGTCGGCGCGCTGCGCCTCGCGGTCGACCAGCCCGTCGAGGTCGAGCAGCACCTCGACGCCCTCGGCCACGTCCACGGCAGCCCCGCTCGGCCGCGGCGGATCCACGCCGAGCGCGAGCGACTCGAAGGCGCCGAGCCGCTCGGCCAGCGCGCGCGCGCGCTCGAGCGCCGCCACCGCGGCCTCGTCGCGCAGCGCGACCGTCACGCGCACGGGCCTGCGCTCCGGCACGTTGTTCTGCTGCCTCAGCTTGCGCACCGAGGAGACCACCGACTGCGCCAGGGCCAGGTCGGTCTCGGCCTGCGCGTCGCGACGCAGGCCCGCGCCGTCGGGCCAGGCCGCCCGCGCCAGGATCGCCGCCCGCGGCGCGGCCGACACGGCCCGCACGCGCTGCCAGAGCGCCTCCGTCACGAAGGGTGCGATCGGGTGCAGGAGCACGAGCAGGTCGGACAGCACGCGCCCCAGGACGGCGGCCGCCACGCGGTCACCTTCGACCAGACGCGCCTTGACCGCCTCGACGTACCAGTCGCAGACGTCGTTCCAGGTGAATCGGTAGAGCAGATTCGCGCCGTCGTTGAACCGGTACTCGCTCCAGGCCGCGCCGGCCTCCTCGCGGACGGCGGCCAGGCGCGAGAGGATCCAGCGGTCTTCGAGCGCCACCGCGTCGTCGGCGTCGAGCGCCGGCAGGCTCCCGGCGCGCTGCAGCACGAAGCGCGACGCGTTCCAGAGCTTGTTGACGAAGTTGCGCCCCATCTCGAAGCGTTCGGGCGAGAGACGCGTGTCCTGGCCTTCCTTGGTGAGCAGCACGAGCGAGAAGCGCACGGCATCGGCGCCGTACTGCTCGATCATGTCGATCGGATCGATGCCGTTGCCGAGGCTCTTGCTCATGCGCCGCCCCTGCCCGTCGAGCACCGTCGCGTGGATGTAGCAGGTCGCGAAGGGACAGCGCCGATCGCCGGACAGGCCGTCCATGAAGGCGTAGCCCGCCATGACCATGCGCGCCACCCACAGGTAGATGATCTCGCTGGCGGTGCTCAGGAACTGCGTCGGGTAGTAGCGCCGCAGGTCGGCGGTGTCCGCCGGCCAGCCCAGCGTGGCGAAGGGCCACAGCCACGAGCTGGCCCACGTGTCGAGGACGTCGTCGTCCTGCCGCACGATGGGCTTGCCCGTCTTCGGATGCGGCGTGCCGAGCGCGAGATCCTCGCGGCTGGCCACGGGTTCGCCGTCGACGTCGTACCAGACCGGGATGCGATGGCCCCACCAGAGCTGTCTCGAGATGCACCAGTCGCGCACGTTCTCGAGCCAGTCGAGGTAGACCTTCGACCAGCGTTCGGGCTGGAATCGCAGGGCTCCGCTGCGCAGCGCCGCGATGGCCGGCTGCGCCAGCGGCTCCATGCGCACGAACCACTGCTCGCTGACGAGCGGCTCGATGGGGCTCTTGCTGCGGTCGGAAACCGACACGTTGTGCTCGATCTCGCGCACCTCGCCGAGCAGACCGAGCGCGTCGAGCGCGGCCACGACCTCCTCGCGGGCCCGCTCACGGCTCAGGCCGGCGAAGCGTCCGGCCGCCGCGTTGAGCGTGCCGTCCTTGTCGAGGATGTTCACGACCGGCAGACGGTGGCGTGCGCCCCGCTCGTAGTCCGCCGGGTCGTGCCCGGGCGTGACCTTGACGGCGCCCGTGCCGAAGGCGGCGTCGACGCTGGAGTCCGCCACGACCGGGATCTCGCGCTCCATGAGCGGCAGCACGAGCGTCGCGCCCACGAGGTCCGCGTAGCGCGCATCGTCGGGGTGCACCGCGACGCCCGTGTCTCCCAGCATGGTCTCGGGCCGGGTCGTCGCGACTTCGACGTGTCGCCCCGGCCTGCCCTTGACCGGGTAGCGCAGCGTCCAGAGCCGGCCCCGGCGCGGCACGTACTCGATCTCGTCGTCGCCCACCGCCGTCTGCAGCACGCAGTCCCAGTTCACCAGCCGCGGGCCGCGGTAGATCAGGCCGCGCTCCCAGAGTCGCACGAAGGACTCGCGCACCGCGCGCGACATGGACGGTTCGAGCGTGAAGCGCGTGCGCGTCCAGTCGCAGCTCGCGCCGAGGCGCGCGAATTGCTCGAGGATGCGGCTGCCGTGCTCCTCCTTCCAGGCCCAGATCTCGCGCAGGAAGGCCTCCCGCCCCAGCGCCTGCCGCGTGAGCCCGCGCTCGGCGTAGAGCCGCTTCTCGACCACGGCCTGCGTCGCGATGCCGGCGTGGTCGGTGCCGGGCACCCAGAGCACGTCGTGCCCGGCGAGCCGGCGATGGCGCGCGACGATGTCCTGCAACGTGCCGTTGAGCGCGTGCCCCATGTGCAGCACGCCCGTCACGTTCGGCGGCGGAATCATGATCGTGAAGGTCGGCCGCGCCGACGCGGGGTCGGCGACGAAGCCGCCCGTCCGCTCCCACAGCGTGCGCATTTCGGCCTCGAGCGCGCCCGGCTCGTAGCGCGCGGGCATCTCGTCGGTCGCCGACGACGGCGGCGCGGAGGCGGCCTTCGGCTCCGACCCGCTCACGACGCGGCCTCGCGGGCGTCACCCTCGCGAGCCGTCGCGCCCGGCGCGGGTCGCGGCAGCGCCCCGCGCAGCGCGTATTCGAGCAATTCGTGCCCCGCCTCGACGACGAGGCCCGAGGCCGCCGCCTCCTGTTCGGTGAATCGCGAGCCGCCCCGGACCGGCTCGAAGCCGGGCCCCCAGAGGGCGAAGGGCACGTGCGTCGTCGAGGCCTCGCGCTCGATCGTCGAGGTCATGTGGTCCGTGGTCAGCAGCATGCGCGTGTCGCCTCGCTTCTCGAGCGCCGCGCGCAGCGGGCCGACGACGAAGCGGTCGATCTCCTCGATGACCCGGATCTTCAGGCGGACGTCCGACTCGTGGCACGCCTCGTTCGCGGCCGCGAGATGCAGCACGACGACGTCGTGCGCGTCGAGCGCGGAGAGGGCCGCGCGGAGCTTCGCCGTCCAGGCCGTGTCGTAGTAGCCCGTCGCACCGGGCACCGACGGCGTGCTCGCGCCCGCCACCGCGCCGAGTCCGCGCACGAGCGGCACGGCGCCGACGACGCACAGCGAGAGCCCCGTGCGCAGCTCGAAGGGTTCGAGCACCGCCCGCCCGCCGCCGCCCCAGGGCCAGATGCGGTCGGCCGGATTCTCGCCGAGGTCGATGCGCACGCGATTGATGTCGTGGGCGCCGAGCACGGCCGCCGCGGCCTCGATCAGCTCGCGCAGCTCGCCGGAATCGGCGCCGTAGGGCAGGTAGTCGCCGATGGGATGCCCCAGGACCTGCTGCGGCGGCACGGTGTCGATCCGGCCTCCGCGCCCTCCGCGACGCACGAGCAGGTTGCGATAGCCCAGTCCGGCATGGAACGACCAGACCTCGTCGCCGAGCGCGGCCTGCAGGGCCTCCACGAGCAGCCGCGCCTCGACGTTGTTGATGTGCCCCGCGTTGAAGTCGACGAGGCAGCCGCGGAACGTCGAGACGAAGTTCATGCGGAAGGCCAGGTCCTCGGGGCCGAGGTCCACGCCCATGCCGGCCGCCTCCAGGCCGCCGCGCGACAGCGGCGACAGGCGCGGGTCATAACCCAGCACCGAGAGCGCCGCGACCTCGCTCGCGTTGCGCAGCCCGGCCGGCACCTGCCGCACGAGGCCCAGGCGCGCGGCGCGCGCCACGCGATCGAGCTGCGGCGTGTTGGCGGCCGCCAGCGGCGTCACGCCGTCGAGGACCTCGACGGGCACGTCGGCGATTCCGGTCGGCAGGAGGATGAGGGTCTTCATGCGCAGGTCCGCGCGCGTGGCGGGTCGCGACGCGTCGCGGCATTGTCCACCACGCGGCCTCCAATGGAAACGCGGCGGACAGGGCCGTCCGCGTTCAGCTCGTCGAGCGCGGCGCCCAGCCCAGTTCCGCGAACAGCCGGCGGCTGTCGAGGGCGAGATTCGCGGGCCGGCACCCGCTCAGACCCGCGGCCCGGAGCGAGCCCTCGGCCACGGCGGCGGGGTCGAGGCCCGCCTCCCGCGCCTCGCGGCGGGCGAGCGCGTGGCGCGAGAGCACTCGCGGGCCGCCGGCGTGCCGCAGGCCCCGGACCTCGGAACGCGCGACGAGGTCCACGAGGGCGCGGGCCGCGTCGACGACGGCGATCGGAGAGCGCAGCTCGTCGACGAACATGCGCGGCCTCTCCCCCCGCGCGAGCGCGTCGAGCAGCGTACTCGTCGCCGAACGGCGCCCGACGGGGGCACGGCCCGTGAGCAGCGCCAGCCGGACGATGACGGCCTCGGGCGCGTGGTGCGCGACGCGCCGCTCGCCTTCCAGCTTGGTCTCGCCGTACGCGTGGAGCGGTTCGGCCCGGTCGGTCTCGACCCAAGGGCCGCGCGAGCCGTCGAAGACCTGGTCGGTCGACACGTGCACGAAGCGGACACCGCGTGCCGCACAGGCCTGCGCGAGCTCGCCGGGAAGCTCGGCATTGAGCCGCTCGGCCAGGCGCGGGTCGTCACGGCAGGGGGCGATGTCCGCGAGCGCCGCGCAGTGCACGACGGCTGCGGGTGCGGCCTCCCGCAGCACGCCGTCCACGGCCCCGGTGCCGGTCAGATCGACCTCGACGTCGCGTGCGCGCAGGCGGGAGCGGCAGGCTCCGACCACGTCGTGACCGCGCGCCTCGGCCTGCGCGACGACGGCCTGGCCCAGGAAGCCCGAGGACCCTGTCACGAGGACGCGCATGCAACGGCTCCGGCGCCGTCGTCGACCGCAGCCGACCGGCGCGCGTAAGATGCCCCTCCATCCTGCCCGGGAGCGGCCGCGCCATGAAGATCGGAACCGTCGAGATCCGTCGAGGCGGCCCGCTGTTCGTGCTGGCGGGCCCGTGCGTCATCGAGAACGAGACGATGCCGTTCGAGATCGCCCGCACGCTGCGCGACATGACGTCCGCGCTCTCGCTGCCGTTCATCTTCAAGGCCAGTTTCGACAAGGCCAACCGCACGCGCGCCGGCTCCTTCCGAGGCCCCGGAGCGGCCGAGGGCCTGGCCCTGCTCGACGCGGTGCGGCGCGAGGTGGGCGTCCCCGTCATGACCGACATCCACGAGGTGCGGCACGCCGAGCTGGCGGCCGGGAAGGTCGACCTCGTGCAGATCCCGGCCTTCCTCTGCCGGCAGACCGACCTGCTGATCGCGGCCGGCGAGAGCGGCTGCGCGGTCAACATCAAGAAGGGCCAGTTCGTCGCCCCCTGGGACATGGGGTGGTCGATCGAGAAGGTGCTCAGCACGGGGAACGAACGGGTGCTCGTCACCGAGCGCGGCGTGTGCTTCGGCTACAACACCCTCGTGAACGACATGCGCGCCCTGCCCGAGATGGCGAAGTTCGGCAAGCCGGTCGTGTTCGACGCGACGCACAGCGTTCAGCGGCCCTCGTTCGCCGGGGGCGTCTCGGGCGGCGACCGGACCATGGCGCCGATCCTCGCGCGCGCCGCCGTCGCCGCCGGCTGCGACGGCCTGTTCGCCGAGACGCACCCCGACCCCGACAAGGCGCTCTCGGACGGCCCGAACATGATCCCCCTCGGCGAGTTGCCCGAACTGCTCGCGACCCTCAAACGGATCCGGGCCGCGATCTCGCCACCTCGTTGAGGGCGGGCGCGCCCGAGAGCGCATCGAGCAGGGCTGCGCGGACGAGGGCCAGGGCGTGCCGGTGGGCGGGCGGCAGCACGCCGTGGACCCGCGTGAAGCGCGCTTCGAGGGCGCCGTCCCGCGCGGCGTCCACGGGGAGGCCGCCGAGTTCGACGCAGGCGGCCGACGCGATGGCCATCGACGCCGGGCAACCCTGCGCCTTGAAGCCGGCCGCGCGGATGGAGCCCGCGGACACGTCGAGCCAGAGCACGAGACGGTCGCCGCAGGCGGCATTGAGCGCGGCGCCGCGCCACGAACGGCCCGCCGCGGGATCGCCCACGCAGCGCGGCTGATCGAAGTGCGCCTTCAGGGCGGCCGTCAGTCGGGACATGCCCTCATCTTAGGGGGCGCGGCCGGCGGCGCGCGTGCCGGCCCGGTGGTCGCGCGCGGCCGGGGGTTTGCGCGGTGCGGACGGCCCCCTATGATGACCCGTCCTTCCGGCGCGGCCCCGCCCGCGGCCGGCTCGACCGGGATCGATCCATGGCCTTCTTCATCGTCGAAGAGAAGTGCGTCGGCTGCACCCTGTGCGCCAAGGACTGCCCGATCGCCATCATCGAGGGCGAGACCAAGCAGCCCTTCCGCATCTTCGCCCCCGACGAGTGCATCGACTGCTCGCTGTGCGCCTGGGCCTGCCCCGTGGAGGCGATCCAGAACCAGTACGGCGAGTTCGTGCCCAAGCTCAAGAAGGCCGACCGGCCGATCGCCTGGATCGACGAGGACGGATGCACGGGCTGCGAGGTCTGCCTCGAGGCCTGCCCGGTCGACGCGATCGCGAAGGTCGCGCCCGTCGATCCGGGGGACAGCTCGCCGACGCAGGTCTGTCGCGTCGACTACGACAAGTGCATCTCGTGCTCGCTGTGCGCGGTGATGTGCCCGTGGGAAACCATCTCGATGGCGCTCACCAAGGACGAGGCCGTCGAACTCGGACGGCTGCAGGGCACGCTCCCGGCTGCGCTGGCCTCGAGCTGACCCGGCACCGGCGCGCGCCGCGTCTGCGGCCGCGCTCAGCCATCGGGGGGCAGCGGCCGCTCGTCGAGCACGCGGTGCGATCGGCCGTCGATGAGCACCGTCCTCGGCATGGGGTAGGCCGGATGCCGCGCTCGCGGAGCGAGCGCCGTCGGGTCGGGGAGGAAGACCCAGTCGCCGCGCGCGACGTCGCCGGCGAGGCGGGCCCGGCGGCCCTGCGTCTCTCCCAGGCCGCAGAGACTGACCGTGGCCGCCGGCCCGGCGCCGGGCGCGCGTCTCAGCGGCAGGATGCGGACCGAACCGCGCGCGAGGTCCAGGACGGCGTCGAGCCGCACATCGGGTGCCGGCCGCACGACCTGCGCCAGCAGCCCGCCGACGCCGTCGAAGGCGCGTGTCTCGCCGGGCGCCGGCGCCCCCGCGCCCGGCGGCACGGGCAAGTCGAGCGCGCGTGCGATGCGCGCGACGTTCTCCGCCGCCGCGGCGTCCGCCTCGATGACCGCGACGCGCTCGGTCAAGGCATCGCGGATCAGGCCGTCATCGGCCAGAGCGGACGGCACGACGACACGCTCGCGCGGAAACCCCGCCTGCAGGGCCAGCCGCAACTCGTGGCTGGACGCCACGCGGGCCCACCGCCCGGTGCGCGCGATCAGGCTCATCAGTGCCGGCGCGCCGATCTCCGCCAGGCGCACCGACGCGGCCCCGTCATCGCCGGCGAGCCCCTCGCGCAGGGCGCCGAGGGAGATGACCCAGGCCGCCCGTCCGTCGAGCGCGTCGACGAGGTCCTCGAGCGCCGTCCCCTCGCCGTGCAGCCGCCCCCCGCGCCGGCCGAACCAACGCGCGCTCATCGTGGCCGGCGGGCGCTTCGGGCGCCGCGCACCACGCGGCTCAGGCCTCGTCCTCGAGGCGCTCGGCGAGGCGGTCCAGCATCCGCCCGTGGATCTGGCAGACGCGCGACTCGGAGATGCCCTCGCGCATGCCGATGGCCTTCAGCGTGAGGCCCTCGAAGTAGTAGGCCCGCACGAGGCGGCGCTCGACCTCGGTCAGCTCGCGGGACACGACCTCGTAGATTTCGCGGCGGTGCAGGATCTGGGCCGGCTCGGCATCGACGACCATCAGCCGTTCGTGCTGCTCCTCGAGGCCGGTCGACCCGTCGCCGTCGGGCGGCGTGAGCGACACCATGTTGCCGAAGGACAGCTCGGTGAGGGCGTCGCGCAGCGACTCGAGCGAGAGCCGCAGGCGCCGGGACAGCTCGAGTTCGGTCGGATCGCGACCGAGCCGTTCGCGCATCGAGGCGATCACCTCGGCGAGCCGCGAACCGCGGTTGCGCGCTTCGCGCGGCACCCAGTCCTGCTGCCGCAGGTAGTCGATCATCGCGCCCCGGACGCGCAGGCGGCAGTAGGTCTCGAACTTGACGTTCCGCTCGGGATCGAAGTTGTCGATGGCGCCGAGCAGACCGAAGACGCCGGCGCCCATGAGGTCGTCCTCGTCGATCGTGCGGGGCAGCCGCATGGCCAGCGCCTCGGCGACCGAGCGCACCAGCGGCATGTACTGCTCGACGAGGCGGTCCTTGTAGATGCGGCGGCGCGTACGGAGGAACCGCTCCCAGAGCACTTCCCGAGGAGTACCGTTTGCCCTCACGCCGATCGACTCCGGGACGACGTCCAGAACGCAGGCGAGCCGCTCGCGCGTTCGCGGCCTGCGATCATGCCCACCGCGCCTTCAAGGTGCGTTGCGCGAGGTCGCGTTTCAAGTGTCGCGGGTCCGCGCGCGCGCTCGTGTTCGCGCTCGTCGTGCGAGCGCATCTGTGGCAGACTGCGCGCTTCCTTCCCGCACGTGGAGTCTCGGGTGGACGTTCCCGCCCGCATCGGTCAGGTGGTGTGGCCCGCCGTGCGGGCGAGCCGCGGAGAGGCCGGACTCGACGCGCTGCAGCCCTTTCTCGAGCGGCATCGCCCCGGCGGCGTGATCGTGTTCGGCGAGGGGGTCGAGCGCGTCGATCGCCTGATCGCGTCGTTGCGGTTGCGCACGCGCGGAGACCTGCTCGTCGCCGCCGACCTCGAGCGCGGCTGCGGGCAGCACGTGCGCGAGTTCACGTCGCTGCCGCCGGCCATGGCGATCGCCGCGTGCGCCGACGCGCAGGCGGCGCGCGACGCGGGCCTGCTCACCGCCGTCGAGGCCCGGCAGGCCGGCATCGACGTGGTCTTCGCCCCGGTCGCCGACGTCAACACCGCCGCCACCAACCCGATCATCGCGACGCGCTCCTTCGGAGACGACCCGCACCGCGTGGCCGCGTTGGCCTCGGCCTTCGCCGCCGGCCTGGCCGACGGCGGCGTGCTCGCCGTCGCCAAGCACTTCCCAGGCCACGGGAGCACCGTGCAGGACAGCCACGACGTCCTGGCGCGCGTGACGCGCGATCGGGCCGCGCTCGAGGCGATCGACCTGCTGCCCTTCCGCACGCTCGTCGCCGAGCGCATCGGCGGCCTGATGGTCGGGCACCTCGAGGTGCCGGCGCTCGACGCCGTGGCGGGGCGCCCCGCGACGCTCTCGCCGTCGATCGTCCTCGACGTGCTGCGCCGCCAGTACGGCTACGACGGCCTGGTCGTCAGCGATGCACTCGACATGGGCGCCTTTCCCCAGGACCCGGCCCGGGCGAGCGACGTGCTGCAGGCGGGGCTCGACGTGCTGCTCATGCCGAAGCACCCGCTCGAGACCGCCGCGGCGCTCGAAACGGCGCACGCGAAGGGCTGGCTGCCGGACGAGGTGCTCGACGCGGCCGTGCGCCGCGTGTCCGAGGCGCGGCGGCGCGTCCGCGCGTCGACCACGCCGGAACGGTGTCCCGACCCGGGGCTCTCGCAGTCGCTGCTGGCCCGCTCGATCACGCGCCGCGGACCCGGCTTCGCGCCGCTGCTGTCGGGGGTGCCGGTGGAGGTCACGACCTTCGGCGAAGCGGAGGGCCACGAGCTCGCGCTCCCGGCGTTCCGCGAAGCGCTCGAGGCGGCCGGCGTCCCGATCGCGCCCGGAGGACGGCGCATCGGCGTGGTGCTCACGTGCGTGCGGGCCTGGCTCGGCCGCTCGCGACTCTCCGAGCGCGACCGCGCTCGGCTCTCGTGGGCGCTCGAGCAGCGCCGGCTCGACGTGGTGATCGTCCTCGGCTCGCCCTACGAACTGCTCGACCTGCCGGTCGAACAGTCGGCGCTGCTGGCCTACGAACCGTCCGCCGCCTCGGCGGTCCAGGCGGTGCGCGTCCTCACCGGCCGCGCGGCGGCGCCGGGCTGCCTGCCCGTCATGCGCGGCCCGTGAATCTGGCGCGCTTCCTCGCCGAGGAGCGGGTCGATCTCGCGCTCGAACGGCACTTCGACGACGAGCATCCGGTCACGCACGAAGGCCTCGTCGAGCGCATGGTCGACCTGCTCGAGACGTCCGACGACGTCGTGAACGCGACCAAGCTCCGCAACGACCTCGTCCTCCGCGAGCGGCGGGCGCCGAGCCTGCCGGGCTGCGGCGTCGCGCTGCCGCACGTCCGGACGCTGCAGGCGCGGCGCACGATCATGGCGGTCGGGGTCAGCGGGCGCGGCTTGGCGCTGCAGGCCCCCGACGAGCTGCCGGTGCGCCTGGCGATCGCCTTCGTCGCACCGCCCTACGACGACAGGTCGTATCACGCCGTGTACCGGCTGCTCGGCGAGCGCCTGCAATCGCCGGACTGGGTGGAGCGCATCGTCGGCGCGGAGTCGCGGGGCGTGGTGCTGCGCCTGCTCGCGGGGCCGTAGGCCGCGGTCGCTCGCCGATCAGAGGCGACGCAGCGGCTCGCGCAGGGCACGGCACAGCGAATCGGCTTCGGGCAGCGGGGCGCCGCGCGAGGCGTAGCCGATCGAGGCCAGTTGCTCGTCGATCAGCGCGTCGCCGCCGGTGGCCGCCTCGGCGGGGCCGCGCGCCTGCTCCTGGCGGCAGACGGCCGCGGACAGCTCGCGATGGAGCAGCGCGGCGCGTGCGGGGTGCTCGTCGTAGACGTCGCGCAGCTCGAAGGGATCGCGCGTGAGGTCGAACAGGGACACCTGGCGCGTCTCGGTGTCCACGACGAGCTTCCAGCGGTCGCGCGTCCAGGAGAGCATCGGCCGGCGCGCCGCGCTGCGCGCGAGGAGCGGCCGGTCGGGATCGAGCGCGGCGCCCAGCAGATCGGATCCCGTCATCGGCGCGGGCACCGTCAGGCCCGCCAGTCTCAGCAGCGTCGGCGCGATGTCCGCGGTCGTCGCCGGACCGCGGCGAGACGCCGCCGCCCGTCCGGGGACCACGAGCACGAGCGGGACCTCGAGTTCTTCGCCGAACACCGTGTCGCCATGCTCGATCAGGCCGTGCTCGCCGAAGGCCTCGCCGTGATCGGAGGTGACCACGATGACGGTCTCGTCCGCCCGCCCGCTCGCCTCGAGCGCGGCCAGCAGGTCGCCAAGATGCCGATCGGCGAGTGCGAGCCGCGCGGCGTACAGCTCCCGGAGGTGGCGCCAGCCCGCGGCATCGACGTCGACCTCCGTGAAGCGGTAGGCGTCGATCCAGGCGCGGTCGCCACGCACGGGTCCGTCGTACGGAGCGACCCATTCCCGCCGCAACTCGGCGGGCGCGTCGTAGGGCGCATGCGGCTCGAAGACGTGCACCCATGCCAGGAAGGGCGCGTCCTCGAGTCCTTCGAGCCACTGCGACAGCCTCGGCGCGAGGTGCTCGCCCGCCACTCCCTCCTCCCACAACCCGGGATCGGCGAAGAGTTCGTCGTAGGACTCGAAGCCTCGGTCGAATCCGTGGCGTGAGGCGGCGTTGGGGTTCGTGACGAAGGCGGCGGTTCTCCAACCTGCAGCCGCCAGTTGGGGCGCGAGACCCGGGGCGGTCCGCGCGAGGCGCGAGACCCCGCCCGACGACTCGCTCAACGCCACGCCGTGCTCGATCGGCTGCTGTCCGGTGAGCAGACTGGCCACCGACGCCAGGGTGTAGGAGGCCGCGGACGTGGCCTCGGGAAAGGAAATCCCGCGTCGCACGAGGCCATCGAGCACGGGCGTGGGCGACGGCGTCGCTCCCAGCCGCCGACGCGCGCAGGCGTCGAGCGTGACGAGGAGGAACGACGGTCGCTCGTTCGGAGCGGGCGGCAGCGGCGGCGCCGCCGCCGCGGGCACCGGCCGCTCGTTCGAGGGCACGAGGATGATGATGTCGCGCACGCTCGCGGCGGGGCCCTCCCCTTCGCGGGCCCAGAAGTCGAGCACCACCGGCTGCCCCGCCCACGGCGAGAGGTCGAACTGCACTTCGCGCGGCACGCTGTCGCTCGGCGGGAAGGTGCGCAGCCGCGTGCGAACGCCCGAGTCGTCGAGCAGCGACACCTCGAGCGGCGTGCCAAGGCGGGTCAGTCGGAAGCGGAGCACGACGCGCTCGGTCCCGGGCAGTTCGAGCGCGACGCGCGCCGACGTCGCGGGCGGGACGACGAGCACGCTGCGTGGCCCGTCGACGCCGGTCTCCGTGATCAATCCTGCGACAGGTGGCGCCGGCAGGGGCTCGCCCAGCAGGCCCGGCGGCGCGAAGCGGATGTTCGTGACGACGCCCGCGATCGGCAGCGCGACGGGCTCGCCGACGAGTTGCCGCGACTCGGTCACGTCGAAGGCGAAGGTGACGCGGTTGCGCCCGCGCACCTGCAGGCCGGCCGGAACGTCCACGATGATCGACTCGGCGGCGCCGCCCACGGGCAGCGCGCGCTGACCGAGTTCGACGCCGTTGAAGCGGATGGCCACGCGCTGCTCGATCGATGTGCCGTTCGCGACTTGCAACAGCAGTTCACGGTCCTGCGGCTGGAGCACGTCGAGGAACAGGCCCGGCTCCCGGCCGACGAGCCAGGCGTAGGGCGGCGTGCCGGTCGGGCGCGAGAGCAGGCCCTCGGCGCGCGAGAAGCGTCGACGATCGACTTCCCGGGTCTGGAACTGGCCGCGCGGTGTTCCGGGGTCCAGGGCCTCGGTCGCGCGCACGATCTCTCCGTCCTGGAACGCGGTGACCACGTTCTCCCACGGGACGAGTTCCACGACCGGCTCGGCGGCCGGGCGCACGCTCCACACGCGCCAAGCCAGCGCGGCCAGGACGAGGGCGGCAAGCGCGATGAGGAGCCAGCGGCGCGTGGGTCAGCCCTCCCCCGCCAGCGCGCTCTCGGCGCGCCGCAGGAGTTCGGGAGCTTCGGCGGGCGCGCCGGGCAGATCGCCGACGGCGTCCAGGAACCGCCCCACCATGTTCCGGACCCTCAGCCAGTTCTCGGATCCCAGGGCGAGGGAGCCGTCGTGCTCGAGTCGCGCCAGCAACTGCTGCCAGTCGTGGGCGATGGTGTCGCGAACCTCGCTCCGGAGCATGCTCGCCAGTTCGACGTCCGCGGGCGCGATCTGCTCGTAGTCCGAGATCGTCGCGATGGCCTCGCGGTACTGGCCCGCACTCAGGCGGAACCAGCACTCGGCGCGCACGTCGGCGGAGGTCGGCGCGCGCTCGAGGCTCGCGACGTTCCGGTAGTACGACGCCAACCCGGCGATCTCGGCGGCACGAGGGTGATCGGGAAAGCGCTCGACGAACTCCCGCGCGCGCTTGAGCATGTATCGGCAGTTGGGAGCGTACTGCGGCGACGCGGGCCCGAGCTTGTCGACGTAGTCCTTGCGCATCGCATCCACGACGCCGAGCAGGTTCTCGGCCATGCGCTGCTCGAGCCGATTCTCGTCGCCCTCGGCCAGTGCGCGCACGTACGCCATGCGTTCCTGCGCCCGCGCGTGCAGCGGGTCCTCGGGACCGATGCGTCCGAAGAGTTCGAGGGCGAGATCGAAGTCCCCCGACATGATCGCGGCCTCGGCCCGCGTCGAGTAGGCCACCGTGTCCGGACCGCGGCCGCGCCACCAGAGCACGACGAGCACCGCGAGGACGACGCCTGCCGCCAAGCCGCGGATCAGCCACGGGCCTGCTTCGCTGCGAGGTCGGCCGCTGCGCGCGGAGGCTCCCCGGCGAGGGCTCGCGCCGGCGAGTTCCGCACCGCGGCGAACGGCCGCCTCGTGACGCGCCGGGGAGCGCGGCGCGTCGCGCGCCGGCGGCTGCGCGGCGGGTCGCGACGCGGGCGGCGCGTGGTCCGCACGCGTCGCCGAGGGAATCATCACGACGGACTTGCAGCGCGGGCAGCGCCCGCGACGGCCGGCGTGCTCCTCCTTGACCTTGAAGGTCGCGCCGCAGCCGACGCAGGCGACGGCGATCACCGCGGTGGATGCGCCGGCGGCGGCCCCGAGGGAGCGCGGCAGCCCTTGGGGAGCGGCTTGGCGAAGCGGATCGGGCCCGCGCTCCTCCTTCGAGCGGGGGACGATCGCGTCGGCGACGCCGGGCCGGGCAGCGCGCGCGGCGCCGGAGACGGCGGCGGGGCTTCCGCACGCGCGGGCGGCGCGGACGCGACGGCTTCCACGGGCTCGAGCGGGATCGGATCGTCAGGCGTCGACCCAGCGGCGGGCGGCGCGGGCGGAACCGGGAGCGCGGCCTGCAGGTCCTCGCAGGCCTCGAACGCGTCGACCGCATCGACCGCGGGAGTCGCCGGCTCCGGCTCGATGCGTGCCGCCTCGTTCTTGTAGAGAACCAGCGACTCTCCGATGCGGAGCGTGTCCTTGTGGAGCAGGTGGACGACGTCCGTGATGCGCGCTTCGTTGTGCAGGGCGCGACCGCGTACGACGCGAACGGAGTGCCCGCCGGCCGTGCGGCTCAGCACGATGACCGTGCCCGCGGCACTCGGATGGACGAGTCGGACGTCGGACGAAGCCTCGGCGCCGATCACGCATTCGGCGGCCGCGAGCGGGTGCTGCTCGGGACCGTCACCCTCGTTGACGATGATCCGGGCGGCGGTCGAGTCGGGCGCGGGCTTCACGGCGCGCATTCTAGAACACCTCGTCGAGCCGGGCATACTGCGCCAGCAGCTGCTTGTCGCCGAACCGCTCGAAGCGAACGGTGATGCGCGCCGAGGCCGCGACGCCCGCCACCGCCAGCACGACTCCGCGGCCGAAGTGCGCATGGCGTACCGTGGCTCCGGGGCGCGGGAGACGGACCTCGGGCTCGACGTCGAGGTAGTCGTCGGCGTCCGGAGTGAACTCGGGCGCAGCCGTGGACTCGCCGGCCGCGAACCGACGGTCGGGGGCACGCACGGCCGGGCGGCTCGAGAGCCCGGCGTGCTCGATGCGATCCGGGGGCAACTCGTCGAGGAAGCGAGAAGGCCGAGTCGGCATCCAGTTGCCGTACGTGGCGCGCCGCGCGGCCCAACTCAACGTCAGATGGCGGCGGGCGCGTGTCATGCCGACGTACAGCAGCCGGCGCTCCTCGCGCAGTTCCTCGTCGTCGTCGAAGGCACGGGCATGAGGCAGAAGCCCCTCCTCCATGCCCACGAGGTAGACGGCAGAGAACTCCAAGCCCTTGGACGAGTGCAGCGTCATCAGCGTCAGGCGGTCGGCGCCCGCGTCCCAACCATCCACATCCGAGAGCAGGGCGGTGTCCTGCAGGAATCCGGAAACGGTCGGGTCGGAGGTGGAGCGGCCGTAGGTCGCGACCGCCGCCTCGAGCTCGGCGATGTTCTGGAGTCGCTCCTCGCCGTCCTGGCCTCCGTAGGCGCCGAGCCACTCGCGGTAGCCCGTCTTGTCGATCACGGCGCGCAGCGTGTCGGCGGGCGTCGCGCCCAGCGTGGCCTCCAGGCCATCGAGCAGGGCCGTCAGTTGGGCGAAGGCCGCGCGTGCCCGCGCGCCCAAGCCGGGCACGCGCGAGGCCTGCCGCGACGCCTCCCGCGGCGAGAGCCCCTGGGGCAGCGCCCAAGCCCGCAGGCGTTCCAGCGAGGCTCGACCGAGACCACGGGTGGGCGTGTTGACGATGCGGAGGAAGGACACGGCATCGGCCGGGTTGACGAGCACACGCAGGTAGGCGAGTACGTCCTTGACTTCCTTGCGTTCGTAGAACTCGACGCTGCCCACGATCTCGTAGGGCACGTTCCAGACGCGCAGCGAGCGCTCGAGAGCGCGCGAGAGGGCGTTGGTGCGGTACAGGACGGCCATCTCCGCGAGCGGCAGGCCTTCGTCGCGCCGTTCCTTGATGCGGCGCACGACGGCGTCCGCCTCGGACTCGTCGTCCTCCGCCGCGAGCAGGACCGGACGGCTGCCCTCGCCCAGGTCGCTCCAGAGCGGGCCCATCAACCGCCCCGGATTGTTGGCGATCACCGCGGATGCCGCCGCGAGAATGTGGCCCGTCGAGCGGTAGTTCTGCTCGAGCCGCACGACATGCGCCGTCGGATAGTCGCGCTGAAAATCGAGGATGTTGCGGATGCGCGCGCCGCGCCAACGATAGATCGACTGATCGGGATCGCCCGTCACGCAAAAGTTGCCATGCCCGGCCGCAATGTCGCGCGCGATGCGATCCTGGATCAGGTTCGTGTCCTGGTACTCGTCGACCAGGACGTACTTGAATCGCGTCCGGTACTTGTCGAGTACCGCTTCCTGCTCGCGGAACAGTCGCGTCACGAGCAGCAGCAGATCGTCGAAGTCCGCCGATCGGGCCTCCGCGAGGGCGGCCGCGTAGCGGGCATAGACCTCGACCGACGTGCGTTCGAACGGGGTGAACCCGGTCGTCGACGCCACCTCGTCGGGAGAGAGGCCGTCGTTCTTGAAGCGCGATATGGCCGAGAGGAGCGCCCGCGGCGCGATCGCCTGCGGGTCGATTCCGAGCTGCTTGCTGAGGTCCTTCACGAGGGCGACCTGATCCTCGCGATCGTAGATGGTGAAGCCGCGCGGCAGGCCGACGTGCTCACCGTCCGTCCGCAGGACCCGTGCGCAGAACGCGTGAAAGGTGCTGACGAGCACCCGCCCCTCGCCGACGAGCCCCTCGACGCGTTCGCGCATCTCGCCCGCGGCCTTGTTCGTGAACGTGATGGCCAGGATCTCGTGCGCCCTCACGCCCCGGGCGACCAGATGCGCGATGCGACGCGTGATCACGCGGGTCTTGCCGCTCCCGGCGCCGGCAACGATGAGGAGCGGACCGTCGCCGTGCGAGACCGCCTCGAGCTGCCGGTCGTTGAGGCCGTCCAGCAGAGCGTCGCGACGCATCGATCCGGGCGAGGTCATGCCATGGGAGCCTTCGGAGGGCGCACTCCGGGCCGTGAGTCGGGTGCCTGCTCGCGCGGCGCGCGCCGGGCCGCGCAGGGCGCATCATAGGACGTTGCCTCTCTCCAGACGAATCCGGAGACCCGAGCGCGCGGCGTTCGCGACTCGAAATCGCGCCGCGCGGGCGATGGGGACCCGCCCGAGTCACCTCCACCGACATGGCGCGGCTTACTCGGCGGTCAGCACCTCGAGCGGGCCTCCTGCCGTCGCGCAGCGCACAGCGGAGTAGTGCAGCGCGCCGGGCGCGTCCCTCGACACCAGCGCGATGGAGACATGGATCCCGGGAAGCTGATCGGCGTACTTCGTCACGATCGCCTCGAAGACCTGCAGGTCGATGCTCTGCACTGCTCCCAGCACATGCGTGAGGAGCGGCTGCGTGTGGCCCGCGAGCACCTGGGCGAGCGGCTGCTCCCCCAAGTCGAACACCAGAACCGCCACATGCTGCTCGGAGCTTGCGGGCGCCTGGAGGCGCGCGCTCACGCCCGCGCGGAGCCGCAGCAGCCCCTCGCCCTGGATCGCGATCTCCGCAGCTCCGAGTTCCACGCTGTAACCGGGGACCTGTCCCTCGAAGTCGGCCTCCTCCGAGCCCGCCCCGAACTGAGCGGCAGTGGCGCCCTGCGTGCAAGCCAGGCGCAACGTGGCTTGCACGGCGCTCGTCTCGAGCGCCCCGGGCTCGCCACTGATCGCGATGGAGGAATCGACGCTCACTCCCGCGGCGCCCGAGCCACCGGCGCCATCGCCCTGCTGCGAGCCACCCGAAGACGACGTGGAGGACGAGCCGGGAAGCACTCCACCATCGTCGTTGTCCTGCGCCCAGGCGTGCGCCGGCAACACCAACAGGAGCCCGAGGAGGATTGACAGCACCCGTTCGATGCGCATGGAGTGTTGAGTCGTCGTCATGGTCTCTTCGTTCCTCAGGCAGCAAACAGAGCCGGCACGACCCGGCTCAACTCATCACGAAGTCCGTGCTCGCGGTCCAGCAGGGCCCTGAAGTGGGTCGCGCGGGACAGCAGTGCCCGCGCCGAGGCGACTTGGCCGGGCAGGACTTGGACCATGTCCGCGAAATGGCGCACGCAGTCCTGTCTCAGGCCGGCCTTGGCGCAGTTCATCGCCAAGTTCACGAAGGCGACGAAGAAGCGCGGTTCGGTCCGGGCGAGGTCGTTGGCGATGACCTCGCGATAGCAGTCGATGGCTCGAGCATGGTCCCCGGCAAGGGCGTGCAGGTTTCCGATGAACTGCAGCGCCATCAGCCGGTGCAGCGGGTCGCACGCCTCCCGATACACCCTCCGAAACTCGAGGCGCGCTCGGTCGTGACGCCCCGAAACCATCTGTTCAAACCCCAAGTAAATCCGGGCTTCGTCGAGATCGTGCTTCAGAGCGAGCGCAGCGAGAAGAAAGCGGCGACCACGGAGCAGCGTCGCCGGCGCCCGGTCTCCGTCATCCCGGAGAAGCCCCCTCGTCCTGCGGAACAGGGATGCGGATGCCCGAATCGGGCGACTCGATGACTCCGCCGAAGCACACAAATCGGTGCCTTCCTTGGCCACATCTCGGCCGCGCGCGAGAGCCGCACGTGGCGACACGGGGCGCTGGAGGGGATCGACCCAGCGGCGACGGGCGGCGGCCTGGCGGTCATTCGCCTGAAGGACGATCGCCTTGCCGACTTCGTAGAACAGCCGAGCGAGATCGGAGCGCCGTTCGGCCACGAGCACGCGCGTGATGGAGGCGAACAACGCGTGCTTGTCCTGGACGCGGCCGAGTTCGGCGGGCGGCTGGCCCTCCAGCGCGAAGTGCAAGCTGGACAGCTCCCGCAGATCGTCGAGATAGTCGCGACACGCCCCGCACGACGCGAGGTGGGACGTCAATCTCGAGACGTCCCGGGCCGGCAGTTCGTGGTCGACGAACAGGCTGATGTCCTGCTCGAAGCTGGTGCAGCCTTCCGCGGTGAGTTTCATGGCAGTCGAGTTCCGAGTGTCCGCATCAGGGACTGGAAAATGCGCTTCCGTGCGCGACAGACGATCATCTTGAAGTTCTCGAGGCGAATGCCGAGCTGGTCGGCTGCCTCTCGGTAGCCCAGGCCTTCCACCTCTACGAGCCGCAGAGCCACCTGGTCACGAGGCTTCAGGTCGTTCTCGTAGCTGCTCGCGTAGAGGCAGAGCACGAGTTCAAGAACGCGCTGGCACCTGCGTTCGTCTTCCGCCTCCTGCGACCCGGCGGCAGGTGAAACGGCATTCTCGTCCAGGAGAATGTCCGAGATGAGATCGACGGGAATGCCTTCGCGGCTGTCGGCCTGCATATGCCGATAAACCGTGTTTCGGATGATCGAGTACGACCAGTTGCGGAACGCATTCGGCTTGTCCGGACAGAAGCGCGAGGGGTAGCGGTAGATCGCCAGGAACGCTTCCTGCAGGATGTCATTGAGGTCGGCTCGACAACTCGTGCCCCGCATGATTCGGCCGGCGATCCCGGCGAAGGGTCGGTAGTTGATGTCGAACAGAAGCGAATACGCCTCGACGCTCTGCTTTTCCCGGAACAGATCCATCAGCGCATTGTTGAGGGGCTGCATCTCGATGGATGGACCGGAACTCGTCACCGACGCGAGAAGTCGGTGGCCCGAGCTCGCCGCCAGTCGAATCGCCCGCTGTCCAATCTCGGTGGAAACGACATCCGCGCTCGGATACCCGGGCGCTCGGTTGTCTTGGCTCCGTCCACCCGCCGCCGCCTCGCCGAACGCCTCATGGCGCTGGTCGAAGGCCCTGCGTCTCGGAGAGGGAAGCGACAAGCAACTGCTCCATCGCGGGCCGGGGGCGCGCCCGGGGCCCAACCCTCCGTGCAGCCACGATGGTCGGAGAGGAGGCTGGGACGTCGTACCGCTACACGACGACGCCCAGCCGGTCACAGAAATGACATGAGGCTTTGACGCGACTTGAGGCGGACTTGACGATCACGCCATGAGAATCACCGTACCTGCCCCACCTCGTGCCGCTTTGGCCGCGCTGACTGCCGTCGTGGCGGTCACGCTCCTTTCGGCAGTCCGTTCCGCCTGGACCATCGACCCGGATGCCTCGCTGTACGTTTCGCTGGCCAGGTCCATTGCCGCCGACGGCACCTACCAGGTGGGCGGCGTCGTGCATGCGAAGTACCCGCCTGGGCTCCCGCTCCTCTTGGCTGGTGTGGTCCGTCTCGCGGGTCCGGAAGCGTATGCGGCGATGCACGCTGTCCTCGTTGCGTGCCTGCTGTGGGCCGTCGTCGCCAGCCATGCCCTTGCTCGAAGACTCGGATTGTCCTCGAGTGCTGCGCTTGCCGTCGCGATGGCCGTGGGAGTCTCTCAGACCCTCTTCGAACTGAGCATCGTCTACCTGCGCACCGAAGTGCCGTTTCTCGCGTGCACGCTGTTCGCCATTCTCGCCGGGTGGCGTGCGCTTGACGGACGATCTTCGCCGGCATGGGTGGTCGCGGCCGGGCTCCTCTCCATCGCCGCGGTCAGCTTGCGACTCTCCGGCGTCGCGCTGGCGGCACCCTTTGCGCTGGCCCTCCTTCGGCCCGGCGCCAGTCGCACCACCCGCGCGCGAGCTGCAATTCTGGCCGGCTGCGTACTCCTGGCCGTCATCGGATGGCGGATCCACGCGACGAGGGCGGCGCAGACGTCTCCGGAACCCGTCAACTACGCGAGCGAATTCCTCGCCGTCGAGCCCCGTGACCTGTCGAAGATCATCCGGGTCGACAACCCACCGGTAACCGCCGGTGACCTGTTCGACCGAGTTGTTCGCAACACCGAGGTCCTCGCCCGCTCGACGGCGGTGCTCGTGTCGAACGTGGATCGCGCCTCGTCCCGTTTGCCCGTGGGCCTGCTGCTGCTCGGTACCGTCCTGCTGGGATTCCACAGGATGTTCTGGAATCGCGACCCGAGGCCGCATTCGCGTGAAGCGGCCGCGTATGCCCTCGCCATGATCGTCGTGCACCTGCTCTGGCCCTTCGATCAGCAGGAGCGCTTCTACGTACCCATCCTTCCTTTCATGTTGATCGGCGCGGGAACGGGAGTCCGTGCGCTGGCGGACGCGGCGAGTCGCTTGGCTGCAAGCGATGCGGGACGGAGGTCGGTCACGCTCGCGAGCGTTGCCCTGTTCCTGGTGCTCGCCGCGCAGCGCTCGGATCACCCCACGATCCTCGGCCGCTGGTCGGCTTCATATGCTGCGCTGCTGCTGGGAACCGCGGGAACGACGGTGATCCTGGTTCGCCTCATGTACTCAGGCTGGCGGGGAGGAGTCGCCCCGATACTGACCTGGGTCGTCCCCGTGCTCATGGTGATTCCGTTCGCCGCGAAGCGCTGGGTCGAGTGGCCCGCACAGTGCGCCGACTTCGACACGCGACGTTTGGCAGCCCCTGCGTCCGGAGCGCTGGGGTCCATCGATGTCGACCCACGGCTGGAGTCGGTCGCCCGCTGGATCGCCGCCAACACCACGCCGGAGGACGTGATCATGACCGACGTTCCCGTGATGCTTGAGATCATGAGCGGACGCAGATGCGTACCGTTCGTGTACCGCCTGTCTCCGCCCAGCGTCCTCGATGACGGAGTGGACTACATCTTCTACTCTCGCGAGATTGAGGAGGCGGCGAACGTCATGGACCTCGAGTCGCAGCGATTCGATGTCGCCGCGGTGATCGCGGGCCGGAATGGAACCGACCACACGCCAAGCCCGACGATCTACGCAACGCGGCGAAGGTAGGCGTGGAAGCACCGCTCCTATCCCAGGACCTCCCGCCACTCGTCCAGCTGCTGCTGGCCTGCTCCCTGTGCGTACTCCTGCTCCATCTCGTCCATGTAGCGGCAGTGGCTAGGCTGACCGGCGCGCTCGGCCAACGCGCCGTTCTCGTCACTGGCTGGCTCGGCGTGCCGCTGCATGAGGCGAGCCACGCCACGGCGTGCATCCTCTTCGGCCACCGCATCCGGCGCATGGTCTGGCTCTCGCTCGATTCCCGATCCGATCGGCTCGGCGAGGTCCAGCACTCTTACGACAAGCGCCGCCCCCTTCAGCGGATCGGCAATCCGGTCATCGCCCTGGCGCCTCTCGTCGCCGGTTCCTTCGCCATCCAGGCCAGCCTGTGGCTGCACTTCCGCGATGCATCGCCAGCGGACATCGGACCGTCTGACATCCTGCCGCCGTTGGCGCTCATCGGGCAGGGCGGGCAAGTGGCATGGCACCTCCTCCGCCAGTCGGCGGAGCTTGACCTCTCGGCTCTCGGCACGGCGTACATCGTGCTGTGCATCGGAGCGCACATGTTGCCGAGCATCGCGGACATGAAGTCCGCCTATCCCGGCCATCTCACGGCGCTGGCGGTCGTCGGCGTGGTAGCTCTGATCCCGCTCCTGCCCGGAGCGCCCATCGGATTCCTCACTCGCATCGCCACGACTGCGCTGGAAGGCTTGCTCGAGGTGTCGAGCGTCGCGGCCGGTCTGGCAGCTGCGTACCTCCTCGCCGTGGTCGTCATGACGTTCGCGGTGTCGCGGTTCGCGGCACGAGGGCAGCGAGCAGCGTGAGTGCGGGTAGCCACTGCCACAGCAGGCGATGCGCGCTCGTGTGCATGTGTCGGCCGGCATTCATGGCCGTGCAGAAGTAGCTCACCAGAAGGAAGAGCAGGATCGCGAGCGCAATCAGGAAGAACTGCCTGCGCTCGGGAGAGACACGTCCGCCCCAAGTCCAGAGGATGAGCACGCATGGCAGGAGCAGGAAGCTCGACGCATCGAGCATGAGGTCCGCGAGGCCCAGGACGACGGTCGGCCAGCGCGCCCGCAACACTTCCAAATCGACCAGATGACGCAGATCGAACCCGATTCCCTCATTCACCACGCCCGCCGCGATCACGATCGACGGCAGCCACCCGAGCACGGTGATCGCGAAGCTGAGCACGACGCGACGCGACATGCCGTGGGCCAGGACCTCCGACGCAAGCACGACGAGGACGATGACCGCACCCTCGAGCTTGGCGCTGCCGACGGCCGCTCCGACGACTCCGGCGAGAATGCACGGCGCGAGCCACCCGCGCTGCGGCAGCAGGCAACGCGTGAGGTAGACATGGACGAGAACGAGATGCGCCAACACGCCGTCGACGTGACCGCCGATCGCGGGGCTCTCACGAGGGTTCAGGCCGGTCAGGACCGGCGCGAGACACACAACGAGGACAAGCAGCCGTGCTTGTGGTGCCTGCCGCAGGACGACCGAGCCGAGCAGGAAGATGACCGCCACGTTCGCCGCAGCCAGCACGAGCTTCGGGCCGGCCGCGGCATCCTGCGGAGAGACATCGAAGACCGGAGCAAGCAGGGCCGGCACAAGCAGTGGATACGCTCGGTGGATGCCGAGCCGTTCGGCCTCGTGCAGCGAGGGCATCTCGGTCGCTCCCGCGCGCGCCATCTCCCTCGCCTTCGGCCCCCAGATGGAGCTTCCATCGGACTGGAACGGCGTGCCCGCTGCAGCCACGACGCCGATGAGCACGGGCACGCCGCAGGCAACGAGGAGCCTTCGTCGTCGTGGCAGCGAATTCGATGCGGGAGCGCTCTCCGTCGGCTTGCGCCGGGTCACGACTGCGGTCGCTCCGAGTGATGCGATTGCGAGAATCGTCGGGACCATCCACTGCGTCGGAATCCCGAACGCGGACAACGCGAGCTGCGAAACGCCCGTGATCGAGATGCCGATGCCGTAGGCCAATCCCGACACTCCGATGGGTCCGAGCGTCGGGCTCGCTCGATCGAGCCACCGTGCCGCGGCGAGGCCGGCGCACGCATACAGCAGTACGAACAAAAGGCCGAAGACCGCGCTCACGGATCTGCTCTCACGCAATCGGAATGCGCCACGCCGGAGGGATCACGCAGTGCGTCAAGGTCGATGACCCAACGACGATGATGAGCGGCGCCGATCTCGCTGTGTCGCATCGCCGCCGCGATCTCGTCGTCCGTGGTGGTGGCGTCGATGTGGACTCGTCGCGGATAGATCGCACGCGGATGCAAGGCCCACTGCACGACGTTCCACAACTGCGAACCCTCTCCGAGCAATATGACCGCATCGTCCTCGCCGATCGCCTCGCGGAGCTCTCTCAATCGCGGGGCGTGCTCGCCGGCGGCCAGGTCGAGCACATCGTCGGAGAGTGACCACTTGCCGTCCTCCGCCATTCCGCCCAACGTGCTCGCCGCCCGCACACAGAGAGCGACTCCGCACACGACGGAGCCCGCCGTCATGATCGCGAGCATCAGTCCACCGCACTCCTGAGCAAGCCTTGGTCGGGCGGCGACGGCCAAGCACCCGGAGGCCAGGGCAGCGAGGACGAGCAGGACATCTTGCCGACGATCCGCGGCGACTCGGACTCCCGCGAGGCGCTGCTGCCAGTCATCCAACGGGCCGGGATCCGGATGCGCCGCCTCCCACGCCTCGACGCTTCTCAGCGGCAACGTCTCCCGGGACGCGAGCACGGTTGCCGGAACGACCAGCAGCGCCGCGATGACGACCAGCACCGCACGATGCCGGTCCATGCGGGCTACATCCCCCCGCGTCGCGACGCGCTCAGCACGAGCTCCCGTGCAAGCGCCTCCACTTCGATTTCCCAGCTCTCGGCGAGCACGGACCACACCCGACGGCCGTTCTCGACCGGGACGGCCGAGTCGAAGACCGCGCACTCCGCCTCCGGCACCGACCCATCGGGCCCGATGCGGATCCAGAGCACGTGTCCGAGCGTGCCCGCCGTGACGACCACGTCGCCATCGGACTGGCGGAACTGGACCGCGCCATCGCGGACTCCCGGTACCCGTTCGATGCCGTTCTGCCCGGACGGGCGCCATGCGGTCAGCGCCGGAGCCAGCCACGATGCGATCGGCTCGATGATCTCCGCATCGATGTCCCCGGAAGCACGCCGCAACCCGACGAGGATGCAGACGGTGTCATCGATTTCGCGGACCGCGACGCGTCCATCCCATGGTGAAAGCGCCGCTCGACCTGCGCCGAGCCAGGCATCGCACGGCGCTCCCTCTCCATGCAGTACTTCGCCGAGGGGCCGCAGCCACTCGACGAGAGCCGCGGTGAACTCGTCCGGTCTGACTGCCGCGTTCGCCGCGAAGCCCGGCAGGGAGGCGGGAACTTCCATCGTCGAGAGCAGCCGGTGCTGGACCGATCCCTCGGCCAGTCGAATCCGCAGCTCGAGGCTCGCGGGTCTCCCGCCATCCCAGACCGCCTCGAGGCCGGCGGGTTCGGCCGTCGCCGCAGACGGCGCAGGTCCGAGGCGCGCCGTGACGCGTACCGCCTCCACGGCGGACAGCGGCAGCATCTCGAGCACGGCACCAAGCAACTCCGGGTTGACCGGCGGGATCGGCGACTCGTCGCGCGCACCACGGAGGAGCGCCGAGATCCCCACGACTCGACCGACTCCCAGGAGCGCACGCAGTCGCTGCGTGGCTTCCGTGATCTCTCGCGCATACGCGACGCGACCGCGGACCAGGTCCAGCGACGCGACGATCAGCGTGGCCCCGCTCTCGACGGGCACGTCCGCCGCGCCGAGGGCCTTGAGGGCGCGGCGGCACCCTGTCGCCGATTCGAAGGACGGAGCGAGCAGGCCTCGGCCATTCGAGTCGCTCGCGTGCATCGCCAGGACGGGCGCCTGCGCGTCCGCGAGACCACCGATCATCCCCAGCGGAGACTGGCCGCGAAGGCTGCTCAACGCGATGCCGGCCAAGTGGAGGGGAGACTGCGGGACCACCTGCAGCCGTCGGACACCGGCGGGGCCGGCGTCGCGAGGCGCGGTACGCTCGAGTGAGGAGAAGAATGCCTCGGAGTCCATCAGGGGCAGGGCCAGCGCGACATGGCCGCCGTAGATCGACTCATCCAGAACGAGGATCACCGACGGCAGCGCCGGGTCGGTTCCATCGAGTTCAACGCCGAGATTGTCTCGCAGCCACTCGAGCGGCAGCGGGTGGACGGCCACGTAGCCGAGCACGCCGGGTGTCTCGAGGGCGACTGGCCACGCCTGGCTCGCATGCTCCTCGTCCACGGCGTCGCCGCTGCATGCCGCGACGAGCACGCATGCCCACGCCGAGAGGAGCGGAGTGCGAAGGCCCATGTCCCTCGCATGGTACACTCGCCCCTTCTCCGGAGCGCGGAGCGTGACCGCCAGTTCGGCCATCAGGACGAGGGAAGGAATTCGTCAGCGCCTGTCGGCCATGGGCTTCGCCCGTGTCGGGTTCACGAGCGCGGCGAACGTTGACGACGGCATCAGCCCCTGGGTGAGCGCGGGGAAGCACGCTTCCATGGAGTGGATGGCCAGGCATCCGGACCGCAGGTCGCGGCCCGAATCCCTGCTGCGCGACGTGCGCGTCGTCATCTGCTGCGCAGCGGCGTACCCCGCAAGCGACGGCGACGGCCATATCGCCGCATACGCGCGCGGCGAAGACTACCATCGAACGGTCGGGGATCTGCTGCGTTCCGCGGCATCACAACTCGAGCGGGAGTGGCCGGGAGAGCGCACGCGCGTCGTCGTCGACGCCGAACCGCTCGCCGAGCGCGCATTCGCCGCCCGTGCGGGGCTCGGCTGGATCGGCCGGAGCTCGATGTTGTTGAACGAGCTGTACGGGCCGTGGCTCCTGCTGGGCGAGATCCTGTTCACCAAGGATCTGCCGGCGGACGAGCCCGTTCCCGATCGCTGCGGCACCTGCACCGCGTGCGTAGACGCGTGCCCCACCGGAGCGCTCGACGGCGAAGGCGGCCTCGACGCCCGCAAGTGTCTCTCGTACTGGACGATCGAGCACCGGGGCGCGCTCCCCGCCACGTGGGCCTCCGCCATCGGGCACCGCGCATTCGGTTGCGACGACTGCCTCGCAGCATGCCCGTACCCGAAAGCATCCTCCCTTCCCCCGGAAGCCGAGGCCGGCCCCTTCATCGCCCGTACCGACTTGGCGGCGGCCAGCCTCGAGGAACTCGAGCGACGGGCACACGAGTCGTTCAGGCGGCACTTCGGCAGCACTCCCATCGAGCGCGCGCGGAAGTCCGGATTCCTGAGGAACATCAATGCCGTCGCCGGACACGACGTTCCGACCGGCCACTCCCGTCCACCCCGAGAGGACGGCGACGCACGATCCGTCCACCTCCACACACGGCACTCTCCATGAAGATCTTCGAACCACACATCCACATGTACTCGCGCAACACGCGTGACTACGCGGAGATGGCGACCGCCGGCATCGCTTCGCTGCTCGAACCCGGGGGATTCTGGCTCGGTCGCGAGCGCAAGCATCCGGAAACCTGTCTGGAGTATTTCGATCACTTGCTCGACTTCGAGCACACACGAGCCTCCAAGGCAGGCATTCGGTATCACTGCACGTTCGCCCTGAATCCGAAGGAAGCCCATACGCCCGCGATCCGCGAGGCGGTCTTGGCGGAACTCCCGCGCTATCTCGCACACCCGCTGTGCCCCGCCCTCGGCGAGGTCGGATACGACCTGATCGATCCCATCGAGGAGCAGGTGGTGCTCCATCAGCTCGAGCTCGCGAAACGGATGGGCATGCCCGTGCTCGTCCACACGCCGCACGTTCGCAAACTCGAAGGAACGAAACGGCTCATCGACAATGTCCGTGACGTCGGCATCAACCCGGATCTCGTCGAGATCGACCACTGCACCGAGGAGACGATCGGTCTCGTGGTCGAGGCCGGGCTGTGGGCGGGAATGACGATTTACCCCGTCACGAAGCTCTCGCCGGAACGTGCCGTCTCCGTGCTGAAGATGTTCGGCGTCGACCGAATGCTCGTGAACAGTTCCGCGGACTGGGGGCCTTCGGATCCGCTGGCCGTGCCGAAGCTCGCGGTGCTGCTGCAGCTCTCCGGGTTTCCCGAGGCGGATGTGCAGCAACTGGTCTGGGACAACCCCGTGATGTTCTACGGTCAGTCCGGCAAGCTCGAAGAAGTGCCTCTCGGAACGCGCCCGAAGTCATGAGGCCGGCGACAGTTCTCGCGACGAGCGTCCTCTCGATGCTCAGCCTGGCGGCGGCCTGCCAAACGCCTGTGAGCGAGAAGGTCCGGGTCGGCGTCGACAGCCAGGGGGCGTATGCGGCCTCGGGAGGATCGAGTGGCGCCGCGGAGAATGGAAGCTACCCTGCGCCCGCCGACGACGTACCGACGCTGCGAAAAGGGTTGATGATCGGTACATGGAAGCCGACGTCGGGTGCGGCCTTCGATCAGGCGTTCATCGATGAAGACGGCCTGCGCGAGGCGTTCACGGGCTGGTCCGCAGGACGCCGGCAGTGGCGAGGGTTTGCCGCGGAGAGCGGCGAAGTACCGCTGGATGCGCTGTTCGGACAGCCACGGGGTCCTGAAATCGGATACGTCTACAGCCTCCTCGGCAGGCAAGCGCCGGATGGGGTCTTCGCGGATGCCGAAGCGCTCCTGCACATCGAGCATCGTGGCCGGATCTCCGTCCGCGTCGATGGACGGCTCGTCTTGCAAGCTCCACCGACCACCGGGCCCGGCTCCGCGTCGCACGTCGTGCCGATCATCTTGACCGGGCCCTACGATGTCCTGCTCGCCAAGGTCGGGCGCGGCTCGTCGGAACTCGGCTCGTCGTTCAACCTCTCCATCCGCGTCACGGATGTGGACGGCAAGTCCATTCCGGGCCAAGCTTGGACGACGATGCGGCCTGCCGGACTTCCGTCAGATCTCTAGGTACGGCATCGCCCTCACGCGGCTGCAGGCGTTGGGCTCTCGAGGCGCCCAAATTGCCAGAGCATCAACTTGTTCCGGCCCGACTCCTTGGCCTTGTACAGGGCCTGGTCCGCGCGGGCGATCAGGCTCTCGCTGTCTTCGTTTCCTTCGAGCACCGCTGCACCGGCCGACACCGTGACCGGGATCTCGACGTTCCCCACGGCCACCTTGACGGCCTCGGGAAGCTGTCTTCGGAATCGCTCCACGATGCCGACGGCGTCCTTGAGCGTCGTGCGCGGAAACATGAACAGGAACTCCTCGCCGCCCCAGCGCGACACGATGTCGGTCACGCGGGCGTTCCGGCGTAGTTCCGCTGCGACGCGCTTCAACACATCATCGCCCGCAGCATGCCCCAAGGTGTCGTTGATGCGCTTGAAGTGGTCGATGTCCACCATCACGACCGCTAGCGGCTCATTGTGACGGCGCGAGAGGGCAAGCGCCTCGGCGAGTCGTACTTCTCCGTGGCGACGGTTGCACAGCGTCGTGAGCTTGTCCGTTCGCGAGTCGCGCTGGAGTTCCAGCTGGACGTTCCGCTGCCTGGCCAAGCGCCGGACCGTGGCCAGGAGAATCGAAGCGTCGAGCCGCCCCTTGGTGATGAACGCGGCTGCACCGCTGTCGAGGTTCCGGACATGCGCGTCGGGGTCCTCGTCCGCCGTCAGCACCATCACCGGAAGCGCGCAGAGGTCGGCATCCCGTTGCATCGTGTCGATGAGCTTCTGGCCATCCATGCCCGGCATGCGAAGGTCGGTGACGACGACATCGAATGGATGTCCCGGTGAGAGATAGCCCAAGGCTTCCTGCCCGCTGCGCGCCTCCTCGACGCTCATGCCGTTCTTGGCGAGAATCGTGCGCAGCGTGTGCCGCATCGTCGGACTGTCATCGACAACCAGTACGGTAATGCTCATGTTCGACTCCTGGCGCCTCGTCGTCCTTCGACGGCTCGACGAATGGCTCGGGTTGTAGTGTCCGACAGCGTCGGTAGTCGCCGCTCGTCCCACGCGATCACGGGCGGAACCGGCACGGCCCCATGCGCTGGCCCACGATCGCGCTCGACGAACTCGACGATCACACGCCGTTCTTCGGCCCCCCGGCCCGATGACCTTGAGTACCCCGTTCACGGCTCCTGCGCACGACCTGCAGCGCGTCCAGGAGGAGAGTGTTCGGCATGAACACGCAACACTTGAGCGGAAAACCCACAATTTCATGGGTGGGCCACGCCTAGAAGATGAGCGTTCCTTGAAGGCGGCTCGAAGACCGCCTATCGTCCGGCACAGCGTTGCCTTAGGCGCATGCCTTGGGTGGCACCGCGTCCCCTTCTGGAGATATCTGATGAGGCATCTGCTGTGCGTTGCGCTCCTTTGCGCTGTGGGCTGTTCGTCGATTCCCGCGACTTCATCTTTGAACACCGCTGCACCTGCCAGCGAAAGCGAACAGGGTCTCCGTCAGTGGATTCCCGGCATCTTCGAGGATGCTTGGGAAGTCGTCGATGCGCGAATCGGCATGGATTACGGGTTCGGTGCGCATTTCAAGTTCACCGATCTCGCTCGTGTCGGAATTTTCGACTACGCCGAGTTCGATGTGCTCGGATTCGACAAGGGCATCTTCCATGGCAAGTACAGCCTGCCCAGCATGGACCCGATGAATCCCGCGAAGAACTCGTCGTGGGACGTGTCGGCCAAGTTGGCCATCGGCCTTGGCGCGGAGGCCACGGTACACGCGTGGGAACTCGTCGATCTCGCGTCGTCGATCGTGGGCTTCGGCTACTGGAGCCTGAACCAGGACTGACGCCGTAGCAGACGGGGGGTCGCCCCCAAGATGTCCGCCGGAGGGTCCGTTGTCTCGCATTCAATGCGAGCAACGGGCCCTCCGAGCGTTGAAGCCGGACGAGTGTGGGGCGGCCACGCAAGCGCCCATGCGACGCACGAATGCAGGGGACCGCGACGCGAAGACGCCCGCTGAGGGCTAGTCCTGGCCCGTCGACACCAGTTGCCCGAAGCGACGTTCTAGATTGCGCTGCGCTCGGCGGGAAGGCGTTGCAACGAAGACCGTGTCGTCGCCGGCAACGGTTCCGATGACCTCCGGCATGCCCATCGAGTCCAATGCCAGCGCGACGGTCTGGGCGAGGCCTGGCCGAGTCGAGACGACGAGCACATTGGGGCCAGCGGCCCGCAATGCCCGTACGAAAGGCTGCATCTCGGACAACGTCGGATACTTCTGCCCGATGTCCGAATCGTCTCCGTCGCCACCGATGCGGTAGTGGCCATCCACCTTTCGAGCACCGATCGTGACCAAGTCACGACTGAGGCTCGACTGCGTCACGTTGAACCCCCGAGCAGACAGGGCGTCCGCGAGTTCCTCCTGCGTCTTGACCCGTCGCTTCCGCAGGATCATCCGAAGCGTCCGACGCCGCAGTTCCTGGCCACCTCGCGTACCTCGGGGCATCACCCGCCCCCCCCAGAGTGCCGTGAAACCGCAGCGGTCGCCTCGACTTCGACGACCGCACCCGCCTCCACCAACGCCGCAACTTCCAACAAGCTCATTGCCGGATAGTGGCGGCCCATGACCCTCCGCCAGGCCGATGACAGTTCCGCTTGGCAGCCCAAGTACTCTCTTCGGCTGGTGCAGAACACCGTCATGCGAACGATGTCCTGCGCACCGCCCCCGGCAGCCACAACGACACGCACACAATTCGCAAGCGCCTGCTCGAACTGCGCCACGAGTCCCTCTCCAGCGAGTTCGCCCGTGTCAGGCCGCCAGCCGATCTGGCCCGCCACGAACACCAAGTCGGCGTGCGCGCTGACCTTGACCCCGTTGGAGTAGCCCCGCGGAGGCCGCCAGCCATCAGGTTGAATCAACCGAGCGGTGGGGGTTTCCATGCGCATAAATAATACACATCCCGAGCAGGCCGCGCCACGAGACGCTGTTCGCGCCGCGAGGACACCTCAAAGCGAGGGCGGATCCGCCTGACGTGGCGCGCGATGCGATGGGCGTCGCCCGAGCTCGAGCGACGTCGTGTGCCCGCGGCTACAAGCCCAAACCAACTCCGCAGGCGGAGAACTGCCCGGTCACCGGGTCCTGATCGATGGCGACGACCCACGTCGTGACACCCTGCTCGCGCAGCCGGCGTACCGCATCCTGATGCGCCTGGTTCGCGGTGCCGAAGCCCTTCACGAGAGTGAAGGCACTCTTGTAGTGGGTCACATCCGCGAAACCTGTGCCATTGCTATCGCCATGCTCGATCAGCAGCGCGGCCTGCAAGTCGCCGACGGCCGATCCGACGGCCTGGGGCGGCGTCACGAGATTCCCGACATGTACGGAAGTATCGACCGCAAACGCCTTGATCTTCGAAGACGGCGCAAAGCTCCATCGGAACTCGTCCGCTCCAACTCCGAACAGGTCGAGGTCCAGCACTCGCGTGTAGCGCAGGCCGGTCACCTGTTGCTCGGTAGCCATTTGCAGCGCAATGTCTCCGCGGATCACGAGCGCACCGACAGAGATCTCGTACTCATGGGCCACGGCCACGCCGCGCACCCGGTCGCTCGGGTCGGCTGCAGCAACGACGCCCGACGCGAGTGCATACCCGCGCCGGTTCAGACCGAAGCTGTCAGTGAACGGTCCGATCTCGAAGGCCAAGGGCACGAACGGGTTCAGGAAGCCAGGATCTGTCAATTGGTCCCCAGCGCCTCCGTAGACGTGGGAGATACCGGCTGGCCGACCAGGCGGCCCCATGTCGAATTCGACGGCCCAACCGTCGGCGGCGACTCCGGAGCCAAAGAGCACATCCTGGCCACCGATCTCCCGGTAGCCGACAAAGTCCTCGATAAGCGTGCCATCGATGCTCACGCCGGCCATCCGGTCGAGCTGGTTCCAGAGGTACTGGCCCAGCTCAAGCTCAACGGAGAGCGAGTAGCTTCCGGTCGTCAGACCCTCATCACCGGAGAAATCCAAGTCCGTGTCCGGGGCACTCTCGATCGCAAGGGCGTACGGCCCGGCCTTCTCGATCGGAACACTCAAGCTCGACAATCCCCCGGTACCCGAATCGTCATCCCAGGCCAGCAGTTGTGCCGTCGACTTGTCAAAGAGCCCCATGAGAGTGTCCGGCACGGGCAGGCCCGAGACGCCCTCAAGAGTGGCTGCATGCAAGACGTTGAGCGCGTTCGAGTCGAAAGAGAAGAAGTCCACGTCGTTGTCGGTCAGTGTCAACCCGGAGATCAGGAGCGGGTTCCCGGTAACCAGCGTCGGGAGCGGCAATCCGGTGATGGGACTCGCCGTCGCAAGCGTATCGTTGTCCTCGAACCCGTCATCCCCGACCGACTGGCCAAGCTGCTGTTTGTCAGACGGCGCCGCCTGCCCAAGCGCCCCATTAGCGGCCGCCCCTGCGCGCGAACCGGACTTGCGCTCCAGGATGGCCGCCTCCATCAACGAGAGCGGGATGGGATCAAATTCTCCCCCGCCACTCACACCTTGGTCGAGCATGCCCGTGACGGGCGACACGACTCCCCACTGCAGAGATCTGGCATCCTTCCGCAGCTTGTAGACACCCAGCAACGCCGTTGGTCTGCGAGCGATCATCACGAGAACGTCGTCGCCCACCATGGCCGTCGATCGTCCGTCGACGGTGAGGTTGAGTGTTCGCGTGGTCAAATGACCGAAGACCACGTGGTCGAGTGCCAATCCGATGCTCGTGCTCGGAGGCGCATCCACCACTTGGACCGACGCGATGCGACCGACTGCGATCAAGTCCGCCGCTTCAACCTGTTCCCCGGTGGTCGTGCCTGCGAAGAAGCTCAGGAACCCGGCAGGAAGTGCCAGGCAGAAAATGACGGCGAGAACACCCCAGGAGAGAGGTCGGGAAGAGTTCTTCATGCCGGGAGCTTTCCTTGGTTCAGGTCTTCGGACGTCTCGGACAACATCATGAGGTGGGGGCGCTCGAATTCGGGGGACGAGCGAGGGAATGACGCCGCGTGGAGGCGAGAATACCCGCGGAACATGAAGCGGTCTAGATGGATCATCGCACCTTCGCGCCTCCAGCTCCGAGCGTCCTTGCGTTTCCCGTCGATCACGACGCCCGCGCCGGTCGCCGGTTACGGGTGCGCTTGAAAACAGCCGCCGAGGCGCCCGGGGACGGTCGAGCCGCGTCAGCGATGACACCATCGTGGCCGGATTCCGTGTCCGGGCTTGGGATCGCCGTCCTTCTCGCCTTCGTCGGGATTGTTGCGGCCGCTCCGGACGAGGCTGTTCTGCGCCAGAAGCTGTTCTGGTCAAGAATCGCCGCAGCCACAGCATTCCTTATGGCGCTATTATCATGTCATGTTAAAAGAACTATAGTATATAGAAGCATGTCATTCATTCTGATGACTTGCGCGTTGGCGTTGTACTGTTTGTTGCACTATAGTTATTTTAATGGCATTATAAGTTACTATCTTTTTGTGCATGAAGTTCTCCGCCTGGCCACGATTCCCGCGGTCGCCTGGGCAGCCAGCTACTTGGCCGACAGTTCCACGCGACGAAGCACGCTTGTGGCCGTGCTCGCACTCGGCGTTCTTGGAGTCTCCGCACATGCATTGGCCCAGCACCTCTCAGGAGTGCTTGGCTTGCCATTGGCTCGAATGCCGCGGGCCGCGGCGACGTTCGGGAACCCGCTGTTCCTTGCCGCATTCCTGGTGGCGTCCCTTCCGGTCTGTGCAAGCGTCGCGCTCGCCGGGACCCGCCGGCTGCGATGGCTCGCGGCCTGCGCGACCGGGCTCGGATTGCCGGCGTTGCTTGCAACCGGCAGTCGCGCGGCGTGGGTTGCCGCCGCAGCCGCCGCCCTCGTCGCCACGCTGCTCGCGACGCGATCCAGCGCACGGAGGTGGATCGGCATCGCTGCGGTCCTCGCCCTCGGGGCGGGCGTCCTCATCCTCTACCCGGACGTCGTGGCGCGCCCACAGGCGCACACATTGATTTGGCGAGACACGTTGCGGTTGATCGCTGAGAACCCCTGGGGAGTCGGCGCGGGTCAGTTCTTGGCGAGGTTCCCCGCGTATGCGTCGCCTGAGTTGCTCGCGTTCTACCCGAGCGATCAGTTCATCGTGAACGACGCGCACTCTGAAGCCATGCAACTCTTGGCGGAGTTGGGCTGGCCGGGCCTGCTGCTTGCGGCTGGAGCGCTTCTGGCTCTCTCACGAGCGGTTCTGCGTGCGATTCGGAATGCGGCGCTGCCGGTGCAGGAGCGCCCGATCCTTGTCGGAGTCGCGTCCGGCCTGGCGGGAGTCGCAGTCCAGTCTCTCGGGTCTCCTGACCTGCGATTTCAGGTCTCAACGCTCTACGCCTCGATGCTCGCCGGGCTGGCCCTCTCCTTCTCTCCGGCGCGCGAGCGGACGATCCCCGGGGGCCGATGGGGCTCCTTCGGCTTCGCGGGAGCAATCTTGGTCGCGGCCACCCTCATCACACAAAGCGCCCTCGAGCAGTTCAGGTGGCACTCGGACCTCCACCTCTCGGTCGCAGCAAACGACGTTCGTCCCGATGCCAGCGTCATCGAGAACTCCATTCCCGAATTGAGGTCGGAGGTCGCGCTCAACCCGGGATCCGCGATCGCGCACTACCGACTTGGCGTCGGCCTTGCCGCCCTGAGTCGATTCCAAGAGGCAATCGCGCACCTTGAACGGGCCGCGCTGCTCGCACCCGGCGACCTTTCCACGCTGCGTGCGTTGGCGTTCGCGGCAGCCCTCGGGCAGGACTTCGCTGCCGCCCGAGTTCACGCATCGAGCGTTCTCGACCGCGCACCTGCGGACACCGAAACCCGCTACCTGCTCGCATACTCCAGCTGGGCGCTCGGAGACCTCCCACGCGCCATCACGGAGCTGGAGCGCGTCCTCCGGGACCAACCCGATCACGATCGTGCGCGAATGCTGCACCTGCGGCTCACGGAATGAGGCCTCGGGCCGTCTTCCTCGACGCCGGAGGCACGCTCTTCTCCGAGCGAGTTTCCCGAGACGAAATGTACCGGCGGGCCATCGCCGATCGCGGCCACGTCGTGGGCGCTGGACTCGTGAGACACGCCCGGGCTCTTGTCGATGCGGGCATGCCCGAGACCGTGTCAGGCCGCATTCGCTACTCCGACGTGTGGTTCAACGAGTACGTCCGCCGCGTACTCGTCGCCTTGCGCATCGAAGCCGACGCAGAGGACCTGCGCGTCGACCTCGCACGTCGGTTCCGGGAGGCCGCCGCCTTCGCCGTGCATCCGGATGTCGAGCTCGCGCTCACTCGACTGCAGACCGCGGGACTGCGCCTTGCCGTCGTGAGCAACTGGAGCGTGCAGCTGACGGGCCTCCTCGAGGAGTTGGGCCTCGCGCGCTGGTTCGATGCGATCGTGGCCTCCGAGGCGGTCGAATCCAGCAAGCCGGCGCCGCGAATCTTTCGCGAAGCGCTCGGCCGGGTCGATGTGTCTGCCGACGAGGCCGTGCATGTCGGCGACCACCTCCTCAACGACGTGGAAGGTGCGGCGGCCGCCGGCCTCACCGGCATTCTCCTGGACCGCGCCGGCACGCGACCGAGGAGCCCCGGGGTCGTCCACTCCCTGCTCGAATTGCCGGAACGGCTAGGTCTGCCGCACGACGGACGCCACCGCGGACCGGCGCCCCGGGCACGGCGCTGAGACCGTCGACGCACGGTCTCAGCGCGGTCGCCGCGGGTCGCTCGACGCAGTCCCCTTACCGGACGACGGTCGGCGAAGTCTAGAATCGTGTGGGTGCGCGCCCCCCTGACCGTTTCTCTCGTTCAGTGCGACTCCGTGCTCGGCGACGTCGATCGAAACCTCGAAGCGCACCTGCAGGCTGTCGAGCACGCGCGCGCCGCGCGCGCGGACATCGTCGTCTTTCCCGAACTCTCGCTGTGCGGCTACGGGCTGCGCGATCTCACGAGCGACGTCTCCCTCAAGGAGGGCGACCCTCGTCTGGCCAGACTCGCGTCGGCAAGCGCCTCGATCGACATCGTCGTCGGGTACATCGAGGAGAGCTCCGAGCACGCGCTCTACAACGTCGCCGCCTACTTCTCGAACGGCACGCTCAAGCACGTCCACCGCAAGGTCTACCCCGTCAACTACGGCATGTTCGAAGAGCGTCGGTATTGGGCCGCGGGCGACAAGGTCGCCGCGTTCGACACCGCGCGCGCCCGCCTCGGCATGCTGGTCTGCGAGGACCTCTGGCATCCGTCGACGAGCTACCTGCTCTTCGCGGATCGCGCGGACGTCATCGTGACGATCTCCGCCTCGCCCGCGCGCGGCATCTCGCGGCGCACCGCGGGCGAGACCGGATCGGACGCCCCCGCGCCGGGCTCGACGCACACGTGGGACGCGCTCCTGCGCCACCAGAGCATGGCCTTCAACGTATGGTCGGTGTACGTGAACCGCGTGGGCGTCGAGGACGGCACCTCCTTCTCCGGCAACAGCCGCGTGCTCTCCCCCGACGGGGAGGCCGTGGTGCGCCTCGGTCTCGAAGAGGCCCAGGTGCACGTCGTTCTCGAACCCGGGCCGCTTCGACGGCGGCGCGCCGAGTCCCCGATGCTGCGGGACGAACGTCTCGACGTGACGCTCGGCAATCTCGACCGCATCGCGCGAGAGCGCTTTGGGCATTGACTCCGAACTCGTCGAACGGCTGCTCGTGCGCTTCTTGCGCGACGCCGTCGCGAGCGCCTCTCTCGAACGCGGCGTTCTCGGCCTGTCAGGCGGCATCGATTCGGCCGTCGCCGCCGCACTCGCCGCACGCGCCCTCGGCCCGGACAAGGTCCTTGCCGTCGCCATGCCCTACCGCCAATCGAGCGCGGATTCGATCTCGGACGCACGTCTCGTCGCCGAGCAGCTCCGCATCCGGCTCGACGTCTCGGACATCACGCCCCAGATCGACGCCTACTTCGCCGCCCACCCCGACGCCACCCCCTTGCGGCGCGGCAACAAGATGGCGCGCGAGCGCATGTCGATCCTGTTCGACCGCTCGGCTGCCTTCCGCGCGCTCGTCATCGGCACGAGCAACAAGACGGAACTGCTCCTCGGCTACGGCACGCTCTTCGGCGACATGGCATCCGCCATCAATCCGATCGGCGACCTCTACAAGACCCAGATCTTCGAATTGGCCCGCCACCTCGGCCTGCCGCGCAGCGTCCTCGAGAAGGCCCCTTCCGCCGACCTCTGGGCGGGTCAGACCGACGAGCAGGAAATGGGCTTCACGTACGCGGACGTCGATCGCCTGCTCGGCGATCTGGTCGAGCGGCGCTGCAACGAAGACGAGTTGCGCGTCGCCGGGCACGACCCCGTGCTCGTGAAGCGCGTGCGCGCGATGATCGCGCACAGCCAGTTCAAGCGGCGCATGCCGCTCATCGCCAAGCTCACCGACAGGACGATCAACGCGGACTTCCGCTACCCGAGGGACTGGGGCACATGAAGAAGTCGAAGAGCCGAGGTCGCAAGACGATGCGCGCGACGAAGCCCGCCGCGAAGCCGCCCGGCCGGGCCAAGGCCGCTCGCGCGGCCAAGCCGTCCGAGGCGCCGTCGAAGCCGGCCACCCGCGCGGGCAAGCCCGCATCCAAGGCCGCGTCGCGCTCGGTCGCGCAGGTCGCCCCGCCGGCTCCCGCGAGCCGGCAGCGCGTCGCGGCCGGCGCGCGCGAATTGCGCGCCAAGACGAAGCAGCGCGAGCGCGCCGACGCCGCCGCCGCTCGCCGAGAGGCCCTGCTCCTCAAGCGCCTGCGCCCGTTCTGCGAGCGCCTGCCCGAGACGACCGAGGTCCTGTCGCACGGCCACCCCACGTTCCGGGTCCACGGCAAGACCTTCGCGATCGTCGAGACCCATCAGGGCATCCCGAGCCTCGCGATCATCGCCAGCTTCGAGCTCCACCAGGCACTGCTGCGCGACGACCGCTTCTATCGCACGCCGTACGTCGGAAAGCACGGCTGGGTGTCGCACAAGCTCGACGGCCGCCTCGACTGGAAGCTCATCGAAGAACTCGTCATGCACAGCTTCCGCCAGGTGGCGCCGGCCGCCGTGGTCGAACGCCTCGACCACGAGCATCCGGCCTGAGGCCCGAAGAGCTCGCGTTCGCCCCGGGCATGGTGGGCCCTCCAGGGTTCGAACCTGGGACCAACGGATTATGAGTCCGCTGCTCTGACCACCTGAGCTAAGGGCCCGACGCAGTCGCGGGGCGTGACGTTACTACAACGCTTCGCCCGGAGGCACGGGGCCGGCCGCTGCGCCTCAGCCCCCCGCGCGCGGAGCGAGGCGGACGACGCGACGCCTCAGCTCATAGCGTCGGCCGTTCTCGATCGGCGAACTCCCGTCGCTCGACGAGAAGTACAGCACGGGCCCGCGGTGAGCGTACCGTCCGCCTCCCTCGCGCGCGATCAGCGGCAGCGGCGCGTGCGCCTCGCCCAGCTCCCGCCCGTCCTCGTACAGCGTCCAGGTCGAGCGGCGCGGATCGGACTCCGTGTCGCCCTCCGCCGCCAGCGCGGCGGGCAGCGCGACGCGATGCAGGCGGTTGCGCATGTGCTGCATGTCGAACGTCGGCAGCCCGATGATCTCCTCACGCGCCTCGGCGAGATCGCCGGACGCGGTCGTGACGACCCGCCGGAACTCGCCCTCCTCCGCCTCGAGCCCCCGCGGCGCCGAGGCCAGCCACGCCGCCAGCCGCAGCGTGAGCAGCGCGCGCCCCTGGTCGCCGAGATGATCGACCGACGCGAACAGCGCGGGCACGAGTTCCTGGTCGAGGCGCGTGTCGAGCACGGCGACATCCTGGGAGGCGAGCCAGGCGTCGAGCGCGCTCTCGTACCGGTCGAGCGCGGCCGACGGCAACCGATCCGACCAATCGGGGCGGAAGCCCGGCTTGAGTCGCAGCAGCGCCAGGCGCGCACCATGCTTCCGGCACAGCGCCACGATCTCGGGGAGTAGAGAGCGCGCCAGCTCTCGGTCGAAGTCGAGCAGATCGTGCTCGAGCACGTCCTGCGCGAGCGCCTCGCCGTCCTCGCCCGCGCCTTCGAAGGCGCGCGGCGGCAGGACCTCCGCGGACGCCTCGGAGTAGCGGACGATCGTCCCGGGCGCGAGGCGCGCGGGCAGACCGCGCAGCGCGTCGAACGTCGCCGCCTGCCGATCGTCGCGCGCCGCAAAGGCGGCGCTCGTCTCGCGCAGCCACGCCAGAACGCGATCCCCGATCGCCCCACCCTCCGCTCGACGGGCCAGAACGCGCTCGAGCACGGGCTCCTCGGGCCGGGCCGCGCGCCGCAACTGCCCGGCGTAGGGACCGCTCACGCGGAAGCTCGCGTGCGTCAGCAGCGGATCGCGGAACGGAATCACCACGAGACGCGGACGCGACGCCTCGAACGCCACGTTCTTCAGGTAGAGGTACCAGTACGCCGTGTAGGTGCCGCCCGGCGCATGGCGCAGCACGCGCGGCGCGGCGCGGCCGAGCGCCTCGTCCAGCAGCACCTGCAGCACGCCCGCATCGACGCCCTCGGCCAACATCGAATTGCCGAGCAGCAGCACGTCGGGACGAACGCCCGCGACCTCCGCCCGCAACGCGGGATCGCCGATCTCCGCGCCCGCGCCCCCCGCGGTCGCGCCCGCACCGAGCGCTCCGGCCGCGCCGAGCACCAGCAGTGCGCCGAGCACCGTCCCTGCCGTCCACCGGAGAAGCGTCGTCGCCGCGCTCATCTCAGAACCTGAAGTAGAGGAAGTCGGAGCCCGACTCGCGTCCGAACAGGAACACGCAGGCCCACCCGCAGCCCACGAGCACCGGCCGCAACCAGGCCGCGCGCGCCGGGCTCGCCAACGCGCGCCGCGCGACGGGCGCGAGCATCATCGGCAGCGCCAGCCCGACGACGAGCGCGGCCACGCCGAGCGCGACGCTCCATTCGGCGCGATCGACGGGCCAGGCCAGCGAGCGGACGTAGTCGAGCAGCCGTGCCGGGTCGCCCTGCCGGAACAGCACCCAGCCCGCGAGCGTCACGGGGAACATGAGCGCGATGCCCGCGACGCGCACCGGCCGCGCGCCGAAGACGCCCCGCGCCGCCCGCGCCACGGCGCGTCCGACGAGATGCCAGAGCACGATGAGCGCGCCGTGGTACAGGCCCCACACGACGAAGGTCCAGGCCGCGCCGTGCCACAGGCCGGCCAGCCCCATCGCGCCCAGCGCCGCCACGACGAAGCGCGCCGGCCCGCGTCGGCTGCCGCCCAGCGGAATGTAGACGTAGTCGCGGATCCAGCTCGAGAAGCTGATGTGCCAGCGCCGCCAGAAGTCGGACGGGTTGCTCGCCAGGTAGGGCGCGCGGAAGTTTTCCGACAGCTCGATGCCCAGCAGGCGGGCGCTGCCGCGCGCGATGTCGGTGTACGCCGAGAAGTCCGCCAGGATCTGCACCGCGAAGGCCAGCGCTCCCGCGGCGAGCACGGGCCAGGCGGGATGCTCCAGCTCGAAGATGCGGTCGGCCCAGAGCGCGACGTGGTCGGCGATCGCGAGCTTCTTCACGAAGCCCCACGTGATCAGGCCGAGCCCCGAAGCCCGCTGCGCGCCCGTCGCGCGCCTCCCCGACTCCAGCTGCGGCAGCAGGTCGCCGGCGCGCTCGACCGGGCCCGCGACGAGCTGCGGGAAGAAGGACACGAACAGCGCGACGTCGATCGGGTCGCGCCGCGCGTGCGTCACGCCGCGGTACACGTCGATCGTGTAGCCCATCGACTGGAAGGTGTAGAAGCTGATGCCGACGGGCAGGGCCAGTTCAAGCAGCGGCAGGGCGACCGGCAGTCCCGCACCCGCGAGCGCCGCGGCCAGCTCGCCCGCGAAGAAGTCGTGGTACTTGAACGCACCGAGCAGGCCCAGGTTGCCCGCGAGGCTCGCCAGCAGCAGCGCCCGGCGCGCACGGGGGCGCCGCTCGATGCCGAGGGCGCAACCCCAGTCGAGCAGCGTGCTCGCCACGATCAGCGCGACGTACCACGGGTGCACCCAACCGTAGAAGATCCAGCTCGCCGCGAGCAGCACGACGTTGCGCGGCCGGCGCGGCAGGCGCGCGCAGGCGCCCAGCACCGCCACGAGGAAGATCAGGTACTCGAAGGAATGGAAACGCACGCGTCGTGATGATGCCGCGCGCGGCCGGGCCGATCACCCTCCGGCCGGCTCAGAACGCGTCGGCGGCCCGATAGGCGTCGATCACGGCCCGCTCGCCCTCGACCCCGCCGCGGCTGTTGCCGTGCTCCATGCCGAGCACGCCCGCGAAACCCTTGCCGTGGATGTGCCGGAACACGTTGCGGTAGTTGATCTCGCCCGTGCCCGGCTCGTTGCGCCCCGGGTTGTCGCCGACCTGGAAGTACCCGATCTCGTCCCACGCCTGGTTGATGTTCGGGATCAGGTTCCCCTCGGTGATCTGCTGGTGGTAGATGTCGAACAGGATCTTGCAGGCCGGGCTGTCGACCGCGCGGCAGATCTCCCAGGCCTGCGGAATCTCCTGCAGGAACATGCCCGGGTGGTCGCGCCAGGGATTGAGCGGCTCGAGCACCATGACGAGCCCCTCGGGTTCGAGGAGTTCGGCGCCGCGGCGCAGCGTCTCGACGACGTTCGCCGTCTGGTAGCCGGGCTCGAGGCGGCGGTCGGACTCGCCTGGCACGACGGTCATCCACTTGGCATTCACGCGCTTCGCCACGTCGATCGAGCGGCGCAGATCGGCGAGGAAGCGTTCGCGCTGCGCCTCATCACCGCTGGCGAAGTGCGGCCCGCCCCACAGGTTGCCGTGCGCCACGAACACGCCCATGGTCAGGCCGAGCCGCGACGACTCGGCGCCGAGGCGCTCCTGCACGTCGACCGGGCGCCCCGCCAGGCCGTTGTCCTCGAAGGCGGTGAAGCCCTCGTCGGCCATGAACCGCAGCTGATCGACGAGGTCGTCGCCGGCCGACGCGGAGAACATGCCGAAGTGCGGCGCGTAGTTCAGGCGGAAGCCGACTGGCGCGTCGGCCCGTGGCACCGCGGGCCGCGCCGCCACGCGCCGCGGATCGGCCCCCGCGAGGCGCGGCGCGAGGCCGCCGATCGCGGCCGCCGAGAGCCCGGCGGCCAGGAAACTGCGTCGATCCATGGGCGGCTCGCTCCGCGGGGGTCTACAGGCCGGCAAGGTACTCGATCAGGTCGCGCATCTCCTCGCGCGAGATCTGCGCGGCCAGCTCCTCGGGCATCGCCGACAGCCCCGCGCGCCGCAGCTCCACCTCCGCCGGATCGAGGTCGTGCACGATCCCTTCGGCGTCGACCAGGCTCAGCAGACCGGCGTCATCGCGCACGACCCGGCCGCTGATCACGCCACCGCCGCGCAGGAAGACGTTCTCGGTCCCGTAGCCCGGCGCCAGGCGCAGGTTGGGCAGCACGATCGACTGCAGCAGCTGCACGCGCGCGAGCCGGCGCCCGACGCCCGCCAGGTCGGGCCCCACGCGCGGCGCGTCGTCCTCGTCGCCGCGCCGATGGCAGCGCAGGCACGACAGCGAGGCCCGCTCGAAGACCTCCCGCCCCGCCCCGCGATCGCCGCCGACCAGTCCGTCGAGGAAGGGCCGCAGCTCGGGCGGAATCTGCGCGCGCTCGCCGCGCCGGGAGAGCCGCCCCGACAACTCCTCCCCGCCTCCGCGGGCGACGAGCGCCTCGGCCGCGAGCACGACGTCGAGCGCGGCCTCCTCCGGCGAGAGCCCCGACTGCAGGCGGTCGAGCTCCGCCGCCACCGCCGCGCGCGCCGCGGGATCGTCGCTGCGCGCGGCGATGCGCAGGGCCGTGCGCCGCTCGGGCAGCTCGCCGGCCTCGAGCAGCGACGGCACGCGCGCCAGCGCGGCCGCCTCGTCGAGTTCCTCCAGCGCCTCCAGTGCCGCGGCGCGCACGTCCGGGTCGGCATCCGCGAGCAGACCGTCGATCCGCCCCGCGAGCCGCGCCGGCGCGATCGCGCCGAGCGCCCGCAGCGCCGCGACGCGCGAAGCGCCACCCCGCGCGCGGTCCGCCGCCCACTCCGACATGAGCGGATGGAGCTTCTCGGCCCCGGCCGACTCGACGAACGCGCAGAACGCGGCCGCGACCTCGTCGGGCGCGTGCGCGATGCCGACGCGCTCCAGTTCCGCGGCCAGCGCCGGAAGTTCGGCCGAGGCGCGCGGCGGCAGCGCGCGGTGCGCGCCCGTCACCAGGTCACGCACGCCGGGCTCGCGCCACCGGGCCAGGATCTCCAGCGCCTCGACGCGCAACGCGGGTTCCACGCCGGGGCGGCTCGCGAAACGCATCAGCCGCCGCGCCGAGGCGCCGTCGCCGACCAGCAGGTTGGCCGAGAGCTGCCGCCGCAACAGCGCGCGGCGCACGTCGAACGCCGTCTCGGAACCGGGCGCGCCCGGCCTCGCCGCGGCGGCGGCCTCGTGCGCCTCCTCCTCCGCCGACGGCGGACCGACGAGCCGGCTCGCGAGCGCCTCGAGCGCCGCGGGCACGGGCAGGTCGTGGATCGCGCGGGCCGCTTCGAGCACGACGAGTTCGTCCTCGTCGTCGAGCAGGGCGGCGAGGCGCGCGTCACCCTGTCGTCGCCACACGACGGCCAACCCCCGCCGCACCGCCGGCAGCTCGTGGTCGAGCAGCGCCTCGAGTTCGGCGTCGGAGGCGCAGCCGGCCAACCCCATGATCGCCGCATGCCGCAGCAGCGGCGCCTCGTCGCCGGCCTCGGCCAGCAGCGCGACGAGCGCGGCGCTCGCGTCGCGCGCGCCGAGCGCGCCGGCGGCCAGCGCCGCCTGGCAGCGCACCCAGGGGTCCTCGTCGCCGAGCAGCGCGACGACGGCCGGGCCGAAGGCCGCGCCGCCCGACTGCCCCGCGAGCTTCGCGAAGGTGGCCCGCAGTTCCGGCACGGGATCGGCGGCCAGGGCCTCGAGCGGAACCAGCTGCGCCGGCTCGCGCCGCGCGGCGATGCCGACGCCCCAGGCGCCGTGCAGTCGCTCGACCAGGCTCGCCCCGTGCCGCGCCGCATTCACGAGCACCGCGATGCCGGGGGCGCCGCGCCGCGCCAGTTCGAGCTGCGCCGCCAGACGCACGCGACGGTCGGCGTGCGCCAACCGCGCTCCGAGCACCGGCTCGGTGAGCCCCGCGAGCGGCGCGGCGAGCAGCTCCGCCGTCCGCGCACCATCCTCGGCGCCCGCCTCGCCCTCGGCGACGACGCGCCAGATGCGTCCGCGGCCGGTCGTGCCCCAACCCTCGACCCAGTCGCTGACGAACAGCGAACCGTCGGGCGCGAAGCTCGCGTCGGTCGGCAGCAACCCTCCCAGCACGCGCCGCGCCGGCCCGCGCTCGAACCACGCGCCGCGCCGCATGCTCGTGAACGCCAGCACCGCGCTGCTGTCGGCGCCGCCGGTGAAGTCGCACAGCACGAAGTGGCCGGCGAACTCCGGCAGGCGTCCCGAGCCCGGGTGGAAGCTCAGGCCCGACGGGCCCGACGCCAGGTGATCGACCGGCGGCACGATGTACGCCGCCTGCTCCGCGAAGCCCTGCTCCCACAGCCGCTCGTCCTTCCACGGGCCGCGGTCGGGCAGGAACTGGTAGGGCTGCCGCCAGCCCGAGTCGCCGCCCTCGACGATCGCGACCCAGCGCGCGAGGTCGCCGCCGTCGGCATTGTTGTCGCCGGTGAACAAGTTCCCGAAGTCGTCGAAGGCCAGCTCCTGCGGGTTGCGCAGCCCGGTGTGCACGACGGTCAGGTCGCTGCCGTCGAGTTCGCAGCGCAGCACCGCGCCGCGATCGGGGGAGGCGAGCGTCCGGCCGCCGTGCTCCACGTGGAAGCCCCGGTCGCCGATGCTGAAGTACAGGCGGCCGTCGGGGCCGAGCGTCAGCCCGTGCAGGTCGTGCCCGAGGAACGCGATGCGCACGCCGAAGCCCGTCGCGAGTTCGGCGCGCTCGTCGGCCCGGCCGTCGCCGTCGAGGTCGCGCAGCCGCCACAGCGACGGGATGCAGGCGTAGTACACCTCGTCGCCCACGGCCAGCACGCCCGCGCCGATGCCGGCCTCCGGCGCGTTGAAGCCGTCGGCGAACACGACGTCGCGGTCGGCGCGCCCGTCTCCGTCCTCGTCGACGAGCAGGCGCAGCCGGTCGTGCTCGCGCGACAGCTCGGCGAAGGCCTCGCCCTCCCACTTGCGGTGCAGCGCGATGCGGTCGGCGACCGTGAGGCTCGCGAGATCGTCGTCGAGCCAGTCGTCGTGCTCGCGGATGTCGGTCACGCCGGCGTGCACGCGGAAGGACTCGCCGACGTACACGCGGCCCCGCGCGTCGACCTCGAGGCACACGGCGTTCGCCAGCCGCGGCTCGCCGGCCCACAGCTCGACGCGCGCGCCGGCCGCGGCGCGCAGGTTCGCCGCCGCCGCCTGCGCCGAACCGTCGTCCGCGTGCACGAGCGGCGCGTACGCGCCGACGCCCTGCTGCGCGCCGGCCCACGGCGCGAGCAGCAGCGCCCACGCGAGGCCCCGCGCGGCCGCCCTCGGCCCGCCCCTACGCAAGGCGCTCGCGGACGCGCTGCAGCAGCGCCAGCGTCTTGCGGATGCCCTCGTCCTCGCTCAGCCGTTCACCCTCGTACTCGATGCCGATCCAGCCGCGGTAGCCGGCGTCGTGCACGATGCGCAGCATGCGCTCGTAGTCGGTGCGCGTCTCGTCGCCCCGCGCGTCGAAGTCGTGGCTCTTGGCGCTCACGGCCCGGGCGAAGGGCATGAGCTGCTGCACGCCCCGGTAGCGGTCGTACCAGCGTTCGCCGCGCTCGTCGGCGCCGAGACGGAAGTTCCCGAAGTCGGGCAGCGACCCCACGCGCGGATGGTCGGCCCCGCGCAGCACGCCCGCCAGCCAGCCTCCGTCCGAGGACAGCCCCCCGTGGTTCTCGACGATCACGCTCAGGCCCAGGGGGTGGGCCAGCTCGCCGAGGCGGTGCAGCGACTCGGAGGCCCGCGCGGCGACCGCGCGGCGCGGCCCTTGTCCGGCGGCGTTCACGCGGATCGCGTGGCAGCCGAGCACGGCCGCCGCCTCGAGCCACGGGCGGTGCTGCTCGATCGCGCGCCGCCGCGCCGCGTCGTCGGCGTCGGCCAGCTCGCCCTCGCCGTCGATCATGATGAGCAGGTTGCGCACGCCGGCGTCCGCGGCGCGGCCGTTCATCTCGCGCAGATACGCCGCGTCGCCGGCGCGCTCCTTGAAGAAGGCGTTCACGTACTCCACCGCCTCCAGCCCGTAGGCGCGCCGCGCGGTGGCGGCGAAGTCGAGGTGCGCGAGCGCTCCCGAGAACAGCGCGCGGTGCAGCGACCACTGCGCGAGCGAGATCGAGAACCACGGGGCGCGCGCCTCCCCGCCCGCCGCCGGCGACGCCGCGCGAAGCGCGGACGGCAGCAGGCCCAGCGCCGCCAGCGCGGCCCCGACGCGCAGCGCGGCGCGGCGCGTGAGCCGACGGGCCCGTGCGCGGTCTCCCGGCGGATCGTGCTCGCGGCGGCGCTCCATGGGGCGCCAGTTATACGCCCCGACCCGCCGCGACGCGCGCGCGGACACCGCGCCCGTCCCGTCGCGGCCGCGGCGGCCCGCGGGGTTATGGTGGCGCCTCCCGCCCCGGAGCGCCGACGCGCATGACGCACGCCCGGCTCATCGCGACCCGCTTGCTGCTCGGCGCGCTGTGCGTCGCGACGGCGGACGCCCGGGCCGCGGCGCTGCAGGACGCTCGGGCCGTCGAACGGATCCTCGAGGCCGGCGCCCGGCACCTCGGCAACGACCGCACGCCCGACTGGACGGAGGCGCCGAGCGAGCCCGAGGCCGTCGACCTCGAGCTGCGCTTCGAGAGCCCTGCCAACGCCGGCGAGTGGGTGCTGCTCGTCGAACAGCGCCACGTGAGCGACGCCTGGAGCCTTGCGCTCAACGGCCGACGGATCGCGCGCCTCGTTCGCCACGACGACCGCCGACTGCAGCGCTACCGCGTCCCGGCCGGCGCGCTCGTCGACGGCGAGAACCTGCTCGCGGTCGCGCCCGAGCGGCCGGGCGACGACATCACCTTCGGTCCCGTCCGCCTGGTCGAGACCTCGCTGCGCGCGCTGCTCGACCTGCGCACGCTGCGCCTCGAGGTGCGCGAACAGGGCAGCGGACGCCCGCTGCCGGCGCGCCTCACCCTGCGGCGCGCGGAGGACGACGCGCCCGCCGAGATCTACGACCTCTCGGAGGCGCCGCTGCCCCTGCGCCCGGGCCTGGTCTACCTCGCCGACCGGCCCGCCGAGATCGAGGCGCCGGCCGGCCGGCTGCGCGTCTACGCCTCGCGCGGCGTCGAGTGGAGCGTCGCGAGCGCCGAGATCGACCTGCGCTCCGCCGCCGAGCCCGTCCCCGTGCGGCTCGAGCTGCGACGCGAAGTCGCGACCGAGGGCCTCGTCGCCGTCGACACGCACGTCCACACCGTCACGCACAGCGGGCACGGCGACGCGACCCTCGACGAGCGCATGGTCAGCCTCGCGGCGGAAGGCGTCGAGCTGGCCATCGCCACCGACCACAACCACAACACCGACTACCGCCCCGCGCAGCGCGCCGCCGGCCTCGACGGCTGGTTCACCCCCGTCACCGGCAACGAGGTCACGACCGAGAACGGGCACTTCAACGCCTTTCCGCTGCGGCCCGACGGGCCGCTGCCCGCGCACGACCTCGACGACTGGGTCGCGCTCGTGCAGGGCATGCGCTCGGCCGGCGCGCGCTGCGTCGTGCTCAACCACCCGCGCTGGCCGGCCTGGGACACCGGGCCCTTCGGCCGCTTCGGCCTCGACGTGACGACCGGCGAGCGCGCGAGCGGCACGCCCTTCACCTTCGACGCCATGGAACTCGTCAACGCGACCGACCGGCATGACGATCCGCTGGCGCTGTTCCGCGACTGGTTCGCGCTGCTCGGCAAGGGCGAGCGCATCGTCGCCGTCGGCAGCAGCGACAGCCACACGCTCGTCGACCCCGTCGGCATGGGCCGCACGTATGCCTTCGGCGCGGACCTCGACGTCGCGCGGCTCGACGTCGAATCGCTCGCGGACGCCGTGGCCGCCGGCCGCAGCACGATCAGCCTCGGGCTGCTGGCCGACGCGCGCCTCGACGGCCTGCACGGCCCCGGAGCGATCGCGAGCCTGGCCCCCGACGCGCAGGGCCGCCGGCGCGGGCGCCTGGCCGTGCGCGTCGCGGCGCCGTCCTGGGCGCGCCCGCGCTCGCTCAGCGTGTTTTTCAACGGCGCCGAACTCGCCGCGCGCGCACTCGAACCATCGCCCGGGCGCCCCTTCGACGCCTGGCTCGAGTTCGACGTCGAGCCGGCGCGCGACGGCTGGCTGGTTGCGGTCGTGCTCGGCGACGCCGTCGACGGGCCGTGGTGGCCGAGCGTGAACGCCTACACGCTCGCCGCCACCAACCCGATCTGGATCGACGCCGACGGCGACGGCGCCAGCGCGCCGCGCTGAGCGCGACAGCTCTACACGGCCTACAGCTCGCGCACGAACAGGTTGGCGAACTCGATCGGCGCCCCGTGGTGCTGCAGCGCGATCGGACCGCGCGCGGCCACGCCCGGCAGGCGCGCGTCGTCGATCACGCGCACACCGTTCAGCTCGACCGTGAGGCGCTCGCCGACGAGGCGGATGCGGAAGCGGTTCCAGCTCCCGATCGGCGCATCGGCGGCGGCGCTCGGGGTCAGCGCGGCCCGCACGTCGGCCGGCAGCCCGCCGTCGGTGCGGTAGCCGTAGACCTCACCCGAGCCGACCGGCCAGCACCAGATGTTCACCTGGCTCTTGCTGCTCCCGCGCAGGTAGATGCCGCTGTCGCCCGCGTCGGCGACCTCGACGGTGGCCACCGTTCCGTCGGCTGCGCGCGCCTCGCTGCCGTCGGCCAGGATCACGGGGCGCGCCTGCGGGCGCGCCGGTCCCGTCCAGCGCCAGTCGGCGATCAGCTCGAAGTCGCCGAAGCTCTCCTCGCTCCACAGCGATTCGCCCTGCCCGTCGTACGCCAGCCGCCAGTCGTTCGCGCGCCAGTGACCCTCGTGTCCCGGCTCCTCGCGCCAGCCGCGCAGGTCGAGCCCCGAGTACAGCGGGCGGAAGCCCTCGTCGGCGCGCGCGACGAGTTCGGCCGGCAGCCCGCCCGCCGCGGGCGGCAGTTCGCGCAGGCGCAGGTTGCGGAAGTGCACCTCGCTGCCCTCCGACTCGAGGCAGATGTAGCCGCGACGCGGCACGATGTGCCGGCCGCCCGACACGACGCGCCCGTTGACCGCGAGCTGCAGCACGCCGTCGCGGCAGGTGACGCGGTAGTGGTTCCACTCCGGCGCGGGGCGCGCGCGACGCTCGCTCGGCAGGCAGCGCTCCCAGCCCGAGGGATGCGGTCGATCGGGCGTCATCCGCGCGCCGTGGATCGAGAACACGTCGCCGTCGCTGGTGTAGTCGGCCGTCTCGATGCCGTCCATGACCTGCACCTCGACGCTGCGCGTGAAGGGCACGCCGCGCGCGGGCAGCGCGTCCGACCACAGGAACAGCCCGGCGTTGCCGCCCGCGACCAGATGCCGGTACTCGAGCTCGAGTTCGAAGTTCTCGTACATGCGCTCGGTGCGCAGCACGCCGGTGGGCCGACCCGAGCACACGATCAGGCCCTCGCGCGCCTGCCAGGTCTCGGGCGCGCAGTTCACGTCGACCCAGCCCGACAGGTCGCGGCCGTTGAACAGCGGCTGCCAGTCGCCCGGCCCGGGCGGCGGCGCGGCGCAACCCGCGGCGCAGACCAGCGCCGCCGCCAGCGCGGTTCGGGACGCCCAGCGACGCGGTGCGCTCATGAGTCGAGCTCCTGCACGAACAGATTGCGGATGCGCAGCGCCGCCGCCTCGCCGGTGAGCGGCGAGGCGTAGCGCTGCAGCCCGAGGAAGCCGCTCGCCGCGCGCGCGGCGAAGGGCGGCTCGGCCGGCACGGCGTGCGTGTCGACGTCGTAGAGCAGCTGCCCGTTGAGCGCGACGGCCAGCCGGCGCCCCTGCAGCAGGACCTCGAGCGTGTTCCACGCGCCGATCGGTGCGAGCGCGTCGGGCACGGACGGCGCGACCGCGCCGTAGAGGCTGCCGGTGAACTGCCAGGGCTGCAACGTCGTGCCGCTGCGTTCCTCCCAGTTCCAGTCGTCGAGCAGCTGGATCTCGCAGCCCGAGAAGGCCGGGTTGGAGCCGTCGCGCGCCGCGCGCAGGAACAGCCCGCCGTTCGCCATGCTCGCCAGCGCGAAGTCGAGTCGCAGGTGCAGGTCGCAGAAGTCGTCCCGGGTCTGCAGGTGCCCGCCCGGCTCGGCGGAGGGGATCGACAGCACGCCGTCGCTCAGCGGGTAGTCGTCCGGCGCGCGCGGCGCGCCGCCCGCGTCGACCGCCTCCCAGGCGGGCAGACCCTCGCCGGCCAGCAGGTCGCGCCAGGCGGCGCGACGGCTGCCCGGGCGCGCCGCGAGCAGGCCGGGACGGTCGACGAGCAGCTCGGCGCCGGGCGTCCCGCGCACGAGGCGCGCGCCCTGTGCCGGGCCGAGCACGGTCGCCGCCGCCGCGAGCGCCTCGGCGAGCGCGCCGCTCGGCGCGCGCACCGTGCAGCAGATGCGCTGCGTGAGCGGCGCGCCGTCGCGCGGGTCGAGCGCGTGCGAGTAGCGCACGCCGTCCACCTCGAGGAACTGCCGGCTGTCGCCGGAGACCGCGACGGCCCCGTGCGCGAGCCGCAGCCGCCGCAGCGGCTCCTCGCAACCGACCTGCACGAGCCAGCCGTCCTGCCCGGGCGGCGCGCCGCTCGCGACGAGATCGCCGCCGAGTTCGATGAGCGCGCGGTCGACGCCCGCGGCGGCCAGGACCGCGAGCGCGCGGTCGCAGGCGTAGCCCTTGCCGATCGCGCCCGGATCGAGCGCCATCCCGGGCCGCTCGAGCGCCGCGTGCGGCCCGCCGAGCAGCCCCAGCCGCAGGCCGCGCCAGCCGACGAGCGCGGCCGCCCGGGCGGCCTCCTCGGCCCCCGGCAGGCGCCCCGCGCGACGCGCCTCCCGCCAGAGCCGCGACAGCGGTCCGATGGTCACATCGAAGGCGCCGTCGCTGCGTTCGGCCACCTGCTGCGCGAGCGCGAGCACCTCGAACAGCTCGTCGCTGACCGGCACGAAACCCTGCCCGGCGCGGGCGACCAGCCGCGACAGCTCGCTGTCCGGCCGCCAGTCGGAGAGGATCGCGTCGAGGCGCTCGATCTCGTCGAAGGCCGCGCGCGCCGCGCGCAGCGCCGCCTCCGCATCGGCGGCGTGCAGCACCAGCCGGCACTCGACGCCCATGAGCAGCTTGCGGAACTCGTGGCGCCCCGGTTCGGACTTGACCGCGTCGGCCGGCGAAGCGCAGAACAGCAGCCCCGTGAGCACGCCCGCCAGACGCCGCGCCCTGAGCCTCGCGTTGCTGCTCGGCGCGGGCCTCTGCCGCGCGCAGCAGGCCCCGCCCGACGGCGAGGGCTCCGCGGCCGCGCCGCCGGCGGCCGACCGACACGACGCGGTCGATGCCGACGAGGCGCCGCCCGCCGCGCCCTCCCCCGCCGTCGATGCGTCCGAGCCGGCCACGTTCACGCTGACGATACCGGGCACGACGGTCGCCATCGAGTTCGTGCGGCTGCCCGAAGCGGCGCGTCCGCCGCCGGTCGACGGGACAGGCCCCCGCGAACCGCTGTGGGTCGCGCGCACCGAACTCACCTGGGACGCCTACGACGTGTTCGTGTTCCGGCTCGACGAGCCGGCCGACGCGCCGCCCGACGGCGCCGACGCCGTCCTGCGCCCGAGCAAGCCCTACGTGCTGGCCGACTACGGCTTCGGGCACGCCGGCTGGCCCGTCATCTCGGTCTCGTCGGACGGCGCGCTGGCCTTCTGCACCTGGCTCTCGGACAAGACCTCGCTGAAGATCCGCCTGCCGAGCGAAGGCGAGTGGGAAGCCCTCGCCGCGGTCGCCACGGCGGGTTGGGGCGCGCAGGAGGACCGCGACGCCCTCGTGGCCCGCGCCTGGGTCAAGGAGAACGCCGAGCGCCGCACGCACGCGGTCGGCACGAGCGCGCGCGACGCGCTCGGTCTGCACGACCTGCTCGGGAACGCGGGCGAGTGGTGCAGCGACGGGCAGGGCGGGCACGTGCAGCGCGGCGGCAGCTACCTCGACCGCTCGAAGGACGTCGGCGTTGCGTCGCGCAAGGTACCCACGCCGCTCTGGAACGCGCGCGACCCGCAGCTGCCCAAGAGCCGCTGGTGGCTGTCCGACGCGAGCTTCGCCGGGTTCCGCGTCGTGCTCGAAGGAGAGCCGCCCGCGCCGGCCGGCGCGCTGCGCTAGACTCGCGCGCCTCGTGCGCGTCGCCGCGGCGCGGCGCGCGTCCATTCGCTTCCGCGGAGACCCCGGCATGTCGCGCCTGCCCGATGTATCGAGACGTTCGTTCGTGCAGGGCACGGCCGCGGTCGCGGCCCTCGCGCCCTTCGCGCTGCCCCGCGCGGCGCGGCTCACCGGGCGCGAACCCGAGGTCCTGAAGGTCGGCCTGATCGGCTGCGGCGGGCGCGGCACCGGCGCGGCGCTCAACGCGCTCCTCGCCGAGCCCGGCACGGTGCGCCTCGTCGCGATGGCCGACGTCTTCGCCGAGCGCATCGAGGCCAGCCTCGGGCACCTGCGCGCCGCGCTCGGCGAGGAGCGCGCCGACCGCCTCGCCGTCGAGCCCGGGCGCCGGCACGTCGGCTTCGACGCCGCGTCCGCCTTGATCGCCAGCGACGTCGACGTCGTGCTGCTCGCCACGCCGCCGTACTTCCGTCCCGCGCACCTCGCCGCGGCGATCGGGGCCGGCAAGCACGTCTTCACCGAGAAGCCCATGGCCGTCGACGCGCCCGGCGTGCGCAGCGTGCTGCAGACGGCCGCGCTCGCGCAGACCCGCGGCCTGTCGCTCGTGGCCGGCTTCTGCTGGCGCTACAACGACCCGCACCGCGAGTTCTACGCGCGCATCGCCGACGGCGCCCTCGGCGAACTGCGCGCCGTCTACTCGACCTACAACGCCACGCCGCTGGGCACGCATCCGCGCCAGCCCGGCTGGAGCGACGTCGAGTGGCAGTTGCGCAACTGGCAGCACTTCTGCTGGCTCGCGGGCGACCACGTCAACGAGCAGGCCGTGCACAGCCTCGACAAGATGGCCTGGGTGCTGGGCGACGAGCCGCCCCTCTCCTGCACCGCGATCGGCGGCCGGCAGGCGCGCACCGGAGTCGACACCGGCGACATCTACGACCACTTCGGCGCCACCTTCGACTACGCGCATGGCGTCAAGGGCTTCCACATGTGCCGGCAGATTGCCGGCGCCTCGACCGACAACAGCGACTACGTCTACGGCGCGCTCGGCCGCGCCGCGATCGGCGGCGGCGGCCCGCACCGCATCGAGGGCGCCCATCCCTGGGAATACGAGGGCCCGGGCGACGACATGTACCAGCACGAGATGAACGAGCTGTTCGCCTCGATCCGCGCGGGCCGCCCGATCCACGACGGCGTCTGGATGGCGCGCAGCACGATGCTCGCGATCATGGCGCGCATGGCGGCCTACACCGGCCAGACGCTGAGCTGGGAGCAGGCGCTGAACAGCACCGAGGTGCTCGGACCGCCGCGGCTCGAATGGGGCGAACTGCCCGTGGGCCCCGTGCCCGTGCCCGGCCGCACCAAGTTCGTCTAGCGCGGCGGCGCGGCGCCGGCCGCCAGCGCCTCGCGCTCGGCGCAGAGCAGCTCGGTGAGCCCGACCATCTCGCCGATCATCGCGCGCGGGTCGGGCGCGCCCGGCGCCGGCGGCCGGCCGTGCAGCGCGCCGAGCAGCGCGCGCACCTCGCCGTCGTAGCCCGTGAGCGGCGCGAGCGGCACGACCTCGGTCGCGCCGGGACGGCGCAGCGTGAGCCGCGGCTCGCTCCCGAAGGACCAGTGCGCGACGAGTTCGTCGAACTCGACCGTGTAGCTCATCGAGAACTCGGCGTCGGGCGCGTCGAGCCAGCCGCCCTCGGCCAGCACGCGGCCGGCCACGCGTTCGCAGCGGTACTCCGCGAGCACGTGGCGCACGCTGCCCGTGGCGGCGGCGAGCCGCGTCCCGCCGAAGCAGGCGCGCACGAAGTCGGCGTCGTGCACGTGCAGGTCGAAGAGCGCGCCGCCCGAGCGCGCCTCGTCGTCGTAGAAGGTGCGGCCCCAGCGCGGCGCGGGCGAGAGGCGCCGGAAGGTCGCGGCGCGCACCGCGCCGTGCCGCCCGTCGCGCACGGCCTGCGCCAGCCAGTCCCAGCCCGGCCAGAAGCGCATGCACAGGGCCGGCATGCAGACCTGCGCGGGACGCGCGGCGGCGGCCGCCGCCAGGCGGGCGGCTTCGTCGGGACGCAGGGCGACGGGCTTCTCGACGAGCACGTGCTTGCCGGCCTCCAACGCGGCGAGCGCGAGCGGCACGTGCGAGTCGGTCCAGGTGCAGATGCAGACGAGGTCGACGCCGGGGTCGGCGATGAGCGCCTCGGCGCGCTCGTGACCGGCGACGGCCCGCGCGTCGAAGAGCGGCGCGCCGCGCGCCGAAGGGCCCAGATTGCCCTCGCCCGTCTCGAGACCGGCGCGCCGCGCGGGATCGGCGTCGCACACGGCGACGAGCGTGTTGGCCAGACCCGCCGCGTCCGCGGCCGCGAAGGCGCGCACGTGGCGCGCGCCGATGAAACCCAGCCCGATGACGCCGACGCCGATCGGCCTCACGCGCGACGTCCGGCCGCCGGCGCCCGACCGTGGCGCGCGATCAGCGCGAGCGCGGTGCGCACGTCCGCCACGCGGGCGGCGCCCGCCTCGCGCTCGACGAGCAGGTCGACCTGCAGCCGCGCCGCGTGCAGCGTCGCGAAGAACTCCGGCCAGTCGACCTCGCCCGTGCCGACGGGCAGCTCCTCGCCCCAGACGCCGGGCCGCCCGCTGCGGCGCGCGTCCTTGACGTGCACCTGCAGCACGCGCGGCGCGAGGAGCGCCAGCGCCGCGACGGGCTCGTCGGTGTCGTACAGCCGCAGATTGGCCGGGTCGAAGTTCACGCCGACGGTCGGCCGGTCGAGCTCTTCGAGCACGTCGAGCAGCGTCGCCGCCGGCTCCTGGCCCGTCTCGAGCGCCACGGCGACGCCCTGCGCGGCGAAGGCGTCGGCGATCTCGCGCAGCCGGCCGACCATCGCGGCGCGCTCGGGATCGGCGCGCGACTCGGGCAGGAAGCCCGCGTGGAAGCTCACCAGCCCGAGGCCCAGCCGCGCGGCGAGCGCGGCGTTCTCGCGCGCGGCGCGCAGGTTGGCCGCGTGCCGGGCGGCCGGGCGCACGCCGCCCGTCGCGCGGATCGACGCGATGCTGGAGTAGTCCTCGCCCTCCATCGCCATCATGCCCGAGAGCGTCTCGACGCCCGCCTCGCGCAGCAGTTCGACGGTGCGGCCCTCCTCCCAGTGGCCGACGCGCAGCGGGTCGAGCGCGAGCTGCACGGCCGACACGCCGCACTGCGCCAGCAGTTCGCACAGGTGGCGCGGCGAGCGCGGCTGCAGCGACCACGAGCACACGCCGACCCTCGTCATGCGCGCATCGTAGCCGCTCAGGCCGGCACGACGTTGTCGCCGGACAGGCCGCGCCGCCGCAGCGCGCCGCGCGTGTCGACGACGAGCGCCGCCGACGCCGCCAGCAGCGCGTAGTCGAAGCAGGAGTGGTCGGTGGCGATCACGACCAGATCGTGCCGCGCGAGGCTGGCCGCGTCGAGCGGCACGCTCGCCAGCTCGGGCAGGTCCGGCGGGCGTCGGCGCGGCAGGGCCGGCACGTGCGGGTCGTGGTAGGCGACCTGCGCGCCGGCCGCGTGCAGCAGCGCGATGAGCGGCCAGCTCGGACTCTCGCGCGTGTCGTCGATGTCGGGCTTGTAGGCCAGGCCCAGCACGAGCACCCGCGCGCCGGCCAGCGCGTCGCGCGCGGCCGCGCCGCCGCCCCCC
>CAZBBB010000010.1:0-51070 GCA_964490005.1 uncultured Phycisphaerales bacterium
GCGACCTGCTGCCGCCCGCGCCCGGCAGCCTCGTGCAGGCGCTGGTCCGCGGCCGGCCGGACGGCAGCGGGCAAGTCGTGTCGCTGGCGCTGCTCGACGCGCCGCGCGGCGCCTGGCTCGATCGCTGGGCGGCCGCCTGCGAGCGGCGGCTGCGCGTGCTGCGCGACGCCGAGCAGCGCGGACTCGTGGCCGGGCTGCTGCTCGGCCGGCGCGGCGAAGTGCCGCACGCGTTCGCCATGCACTGCGCGAGCACGGGGATCCAGCACATCCTCGCGGTCTCGGGGCTGCACGTCGGGCTGATCGTCGCCGTGTTCTCGGCGCTGCTCGGCGCCGGCGGGCGCGCGCTGCTCGGGCCGCTGCTCGCCGGCTTCATCCTGCTCGCGGGGAGCCGCCCCCCGCTGCTGCGCGCGGGCCTGGGTTGGGTCGCGGCGCGCGTGGCGACGGCCACGGCGCGGGCGACGGGCGGACTGCATCGGCTGGCCGGCGTGGCGCTGCTCATGGGTGCGCTGTGGCCGGGCGTGTTCACCGGGCTCTCGGCGCAGCTCTCGTTCCTCGCCGTGGCCGGCCTGATCGCCGCGGCTCGCCTCGGGCGCGGGCCGCTCGGCGCCGTGCTGGCCTCGGCCGGGGCCTTCCTCGCCACCGCACCGAGCTGCGCCGAGACGTTCGGCGTGGTGGCGCCGATCGGCATCCTCGTGACGCCGCTCGTCGTCCCGCTGGTCGGGCTGGTGCTCGGGCTCGCGGCGCTGGTCGTCCTGCCCTGCACGCTGCTGAGCGCCGCCGACCCGCTGCTCGTCCCGGCGCTCGGCCTGGCGACCGACCTGCTGCGTGCCGTGCTCGCGCTCGCGGCGGCCGCGGCGCCCGAGCCTTGGCGCCCGACGCCGCCCCCGGTGCCGGGCTGGCTCATCGGCCTGGCCGTCGTCGGCGCGCTCGTGCTGCTCGGACGCTCGCGCCATGCGGCGGGCGGGTCGCGTCTGGCCCGCGAGGCCGCATGAGCCGCCCCGAACCGCGCCACTGCCGGCTGACGTCGATGTCGCTCGTCGGCGCACGCGCCGTTCCGGTCGAGATCGAGCTGCAGCTCACGGGCGGCCTGATGCAGCGGATCATCATGACCGGCCTGCCGGGCGGCGCGGTCAAGGAGGCGCGCGACCGCATCCGCGGTTGCCTCGAGCGCGCGGGCCTGCCCGTCCCGCGGCGCTCGGTGCTGTGCAACTTCGCGCCCGCCGACCTGCACAAGGAAGGCAACGGCTTCGACCTCCCGCTGGCGGTCGGCCTGCTCGTGCTCGGGGGCGTCGTGCCCGCGAGCGCGATCGAAGGGCGCGTGCTGCTGGGCGAGCTGGCGCTCGACGGACGACTGCGGCCGGTGCGCGGTGCGTTGCTCGCCGCGCTCGCGGCCAAGGAACTCGGCGCGCGGTCGCTGCTGCTCCCCGGGGTCAACGGTCCGGAGGCGGCGCTGGTCGGGGGCGTCGACGTCCAGGGCATCGACACGCTGCAGGGGGCGCTCGACGTCCTCGCGGGAGCGCCGCCGCCGCCGGTCCCGCCGGCCGTCGAGCAGGTGCCGCGCCTGCCCGACCTGGCCGACGTCCGCGGACAGGAGGGCGCGCGGCGGGCGCTGCTCATCGCCGCGGTGGGCGCCCACAACCTGCTGCTGTGCGGGCCGCCCGGGAGCGGCAAGACGATGCTCGCCCAGCGCCTGCCCGGCCTGCTGCCGCCGCTCGACGAGGCCACGGCGCTGCAGGTCACGGCGCTCCACGGCCTGTCGGGCCTCGCACCCTCGCGCGTGCTGCGCCATCCGCCCTTCCGCGCGCCGCACCACACGATCTCGCGCGCGGGGCTCGTCGGGGGCGGACGGCCGCTCACGCCCGGCGAGGTCAGCCTGGCGCACGGCGGCGTGCTGTTCCTCGACGAGCTGCCGGAGTTCCCGCGTTCGCTGCTCGAGGCGCTGCGACAGCCCCTCGAGGACAGGACCCTGCGCCTCACGCGCGCCGCGACCAGCGTCAGCTTTCCGGCGGCGGTGCAACTCGTCGGCGCGATGAATCCCTGTCCCTGCGGGTATCTCGGCCACCCGCGCAAGGGCTGCCGCTGCAGCGCGCACGCCATCGAGAGTTACGCGCGGCGCATCTCGGGGCCGCTGCTCGACCGCTTCGACCTGCACGTGGCCGTACCGAGCCCGGAGCCGGGCGCGTTGCTCGGCGGAGCCGCCGGCGAAGACACCGCCACGGCCGCGCGGACGGTGCGCGTGGCGCGGGCGGTACGCGCCGCGCACGGCGTCGACCCGCCCGCGCTGGGGCCGCCGCTGCGGCGTCGGCTCGAGTCGGCCGTGGGCGCCTTCTCCCTCTCGGGCCGCGCCGTCGCGCGCTGCCGACAGGTCGCGCTCACGATCGCCGCGCTCGACGGCCGCGACACGATCACCGTCGCCGACCTCGACGAGGCGCTCTCCTACCGCGTGGGCCTCGAGGCCGGCGCCCCGGCCTGAGCGGCGTGCCGCACCCATCCCAGCCAGGCCAGCGCGACGATGAGCGCGACCGCGAGCAGCGCGAGCTGCTCGGCCTGCTCGAGCCCGTCGGGGCGGTACTCGAGGTGAATCTCGTGCGAGCCCGCCCCGACCGCGACGGCCATGAGCGCGTGATCGGCGACGAGCACGTCGGCCGGCACGCCGTCGACGCGCGCGACCCAGCCAGGATCCCAGGCCTCGTTGAGCACGACGAGCCCGGGGAACGGCGCCTGCATCGAGAGCACCCGGCGGTCGGGGCGCGGCGAGACCACGACGACCGGCGCGCGTTCGCCCTCCTCGGGAAGCACCAGGCCGGGATCGACCTCGAGCACGACCGACGTCTGCAACGGGAACTCGCGCGACGCGAGCGCGGCGAGCCGCGCCTCCGCGTCGGGCACGATGCGTGCCCCGCCGCAGAAGAAGGCCGGCGGCCCGGCGCCCGGCCGCGCGAGCGCGCCGAGGCCCTCGGCGGGATGCTCGAACACCACGGGCCAGCCCGTGCGCACCGCGAGCGTCGGGTCGGCATGCACGATCGTCGACACGGAGAGCAGATCGAGCAGCGGGTGCGTGAGGCTCTCGAGTTCCGTGAAGGGCCGGCCGACGCGCGGGTCGGCCGGGTCGTAGAGCGGACCCTCGATGCACGCCAGCAGTTCGGCCGCGCGCCGCGGCACCATCGGCGCGACGCCGTGCACGCTCGAGATGCCGTGCACCGCCGCGGCCGAGGGCGGCAGCACGTTGGGTGCGCCGAACACGGCCACGCGTCCGGGCCGGTCCGCGAGCCGCTCGAGCCCCGGCGTCGACGGGAACGGCTCGCGCTGCACCTGGAACGGGTTGAAGGCGCGCGCGAGCAGGACCACGTCGAGCGCCAGCAACAGCGCCGGCAGCCAGGCGCGCGTGCCCTGACGGCGTCGCGCGAGGAGCAGCAGCGCGCCCAGGCCGGCGAGCAGCAGCGCCGCCTGGCGCGCCGCCTGGCCCGTGAGCGCCGCCGCCCAGGCTTCGGCGCCCGGGGCCTCGACCTGCCCGGCCGCCAGCGGCGCGAGCACGCACAGCAGCACGAGCAGCAGCGCCCAGCCGACGGGCGGTCGCGTGCGGCCCTCGATGAGCGCCTGCAGGCCGAGCCCGGCCGCCAGCGGTGCGCAAGCGGCCCACAGCACGATCAGCCGCTTGCCGTTCGCCGCACCGAGCGCCTCGGCGCCGGGCAGCAGCGACGACAGCCAGGGCCAGACGGAGGCGCCCCCCAGCCCCAGCAATCCGAGGACGAGCAGCAGGCGCGCACGACCGTCCACCGCGCGGCGCAGCGCGAGCGGCAGCAGCAGCAGCACGAGCGCGCCCACGTAGACGGCGTTCTCGACGACGTTGTCCTGCACGCCCGAGCCGAAGAACAACCGTTGCGGCAGCCACTCCTTCATCGTCGGGGCGGGCGGACGCTCGGACGCGAACTCCGCGGGGCGACCGAAGAACTCGGGCAACAGCGCGGCGCACAGCGCGCCCGGCGGCAAACCCTGCGCGGACATCGCGGCCCGCGCGCTCTCGCTTCCGCGCAGCGACTCGGCGTAGGCGCGGGACGAGGTCAGCAGTTGCGGCAGCCCGCACAGCAGCGCCAGCAGCAGCGCGGCGCCGACCGCGGCGAGGACGCGCGGGCGGCGCAGCTCGCGCTGCGCGACGATCCACAGCACGAAGCCGCCGCACAGGACGAGCGCGACCTGCGGAAAGCCCGAGACCAGCATGAGCGCGGCATACAGCGCCGCTTCGGCCGCACCCGCCACCGGCCGGCCGCGACGCAGCGTTTCGCCCGCACAGATCAGGCCCGGCCACCACGCCGTGACGTACATGATGTGCGGCAGGTGCCAGCGGGTGAACATCCACGCGGTGAACGCGAAGCCGACGGCCGCGAAGGCCGCGGCCGCGGGGCCCGCACCGAGCCGGCGCGCCGCGAGCCAGGCGAGGAACAGCGCCGCGCTCGTGTGGAACCAGAGCAGCAGGTCCAGCGCCGTGACGGCGTCGAACAGGCGGCTCGCCCGGACGGCGGGGTGATGCACCGGCGACGGCAGGTTGGCGAGGAGCGGGTACCCCAGCATCTGGCGGCTGTCCCAGAGCGGCGGCGCGCCCTGCGCTTCGAGCTGCCGGATGCGCAGCATGCCCGGCAGCACGAACAGGTCGAGGTCGGGCGTGACGGGGTTGATCTCCGGCAGCGGCCCGGGAACCGCCGCCACCCAGGGCCGGATGTCGAGGCGCGGATCGGAGACATCGAACGACAGCGCGCTGCGACCGAGGAACAACGGCTCGCACAGCACGAGCGACGCGAGCGCGGCCGAGGCGAGCCATGCCCACCATGCCTCAGCTCGCCGGCCGTTTGCGGACATGCCGCCTCCCCGCGCCGTGGCGCGCGCGCCGCCGTCGAACGCCGCATTCGGCGCCCGAGTGCGGATGATACGTTGGAATGCGTGGCCTTATCACCCCCGCAGGGCGCGACCAGGACGGGGCCGCTCGCCGCGCTGACCGACGGCGGCCGGCCCCTCGCCGCGCTGCTCGCCCTGGCCCTGGGCTTCAAGCTGCTCGTCGCGCTGGCGGCCGCGCCAGCCGACCCGCTCACCCTGCACCCGGCGGCCGACGCGCGCTACTACCTCGATCGCGCCGCCGGAATCGCGGGCCGCCGAGACGATCCGCTCGCGGACGATCCCTACCACTTGCCGCCGCTGTATCCGCTCGTGCTCGCGGCGATCCCGGGCGCGGTCGACGGCGAGCACGCGGGTGTCCGCGTGCTGCAGGCGCTGGCCGGCACGGTGCTGCTGGCCACCACGTTCGTCTTCGCGCGTCGCCGACTCTCGCGCCCGGCGGCGCTGGCGGCCGCGGCCCTCACCGCGTTCTACGGGCCGCTCACGTTCTACGAGACGCAACTGCTGGGCGATCAACTCGCCACGACGCTGCTGGTCGTGGCGCTGGTGGTCGCGGATGTCGTGCACGACCGCGGACGCGAGCGCCCCGTGAGCCGGTTCGCCGCCCTGCTGGGCCTGCTGCTGGCGCTGGCGTGCCTGGCGCGCCCCCAGGCGCTGGCGCTGCTGCCCGTCGTCTTCGCGTGGCTGCTCGCGGCCCGCAGGCGCGGAGCGACCGCCTTCGCGCTGGCGTGCCTCGCCGTGCTCGCCCCTTCGTGGCTGCACAACCTGCGCAGCGGGGGCGGCGCCGCGCCGGTCTCCACCAACGGCGGCGTGAACTTCTGGATCGCGTCCACGGGGCCGGTGAGCGGCACCTTCGAGATCGACCGCTCCGACCTGGGCGACATCGCGACGCAGGCGGCGGTCTCGCGGAGCATCGCCGAGCAGGCGGCCGGCGAGCGGCTGTCGGCCGCGGGCGCGAGCCGCTGGTTCCTGCGCGAGGCGCTGACGCACATCGTCGACGCGCCCGCGGAGTTCGCCGCGCGCCTCGTGGCGCGCGGCCGGGCGCTGCTCGAGTCCTTCGAGACCGACATCGCCAGCTTTCCTCCGGTGCAGGGTGCGCTCATGGGCCCGCTGCGCCTTCTGGCGCTGCCCTTCGGCCTGCTCGCGGGGCTGGCCGCCAGCGCCTGGCTGCTGCGACCCGGTCCACGCGGCGGAGCGCCGACGAAGTGCGCCGCGGCGCTCGGGCGTGCGCCCGCGGCACGACTGCCGGCCCTGGCGCTCGCGGCGATGGTCGTGCTGACGACGCTGGCGTTCTTCCACTACAGCCGCTTCCGCCTGCCGCTCGTGCCGCTGCTCGCGGTGGTCGCGGCCGGCGCGCTCGACGCGTGGCGGACGGCGCGGCCCGCGCCGGCACGGCTGGCCGCCGCGGGCCTCGCGGGGCTGGCCATCACGGCCCAGTCCTTCCTGCCCGCACCCCACCACGCGCGGACGATCGCCAATGGCTGGGCCAGCGTCGGCTGGGCGCGTCTCGCGACGCTGCCGCCCGGGGACGCCGCCGGCGTCGATCGCGTGCTGCAGGACGCGCGGCGGGCCCTCGACGTCCAGCCGCACCTGATCCGCGCCGAACTGCTCGCGGCGCGCTGCCAGCTCATGCTCGGCCGCTTCGACGACTGCGCCGCGCATCTCGACGAGATCGAGCGCCGCGCGCCCGGCTACGCGCTCGCGCGGCTCGATCGCGCCTGGCTGCTCGCCACCCGGCACCCGGGCAATCGACACCACGACGCGCAGGCCGCCGCGTCGCTGGCGCGCGCGCTGCTCGTCGAGGCCGCCGACGACGCGCTCGTCTCGACGCGGGCCGCCGAACTCATCAAGGCGCTCGAGCGCTGACGGTGCGCGGGCTCAGGACCGCTCGAGACGGAACGCCTCGCGCACGGCCTGCTCGGCGCTCGGAGGCAGCGACGCCAGGCCCAGCCACTCGGCCACGCCGTCGCGCACGAGGTCGGCCGGATCCTTCCCGTAGCTCGAGAGCCCCTCGGCGACGAAGGGTGCAAGCGGCGAGCCGGCGCGGGCGCGCCGCTCGAGCTCGGGCAGGAACTCGCGCGCGAAGTGCAGCTTCTGGTCGAGGCCCACCAGGCCCGAGACCGCCAGCGCGTGGTCGGGCAGGTCGATCCCGACGCGTTCGAGCATCAGCCGCTCGAAGGCGCGTCCGAGCTTCGCGGCCGCCTCGTCGCAGCGCCGGCGCACGGTCGCGAGGCTTTCGCGCGGCAGGTCGCCGTCGGGAGTCTCGCCCGGAACCTCGACGTAGATCTTGTTCTTCGGCTCGGTGCCGCTCGGACGGATGATCGCGCGACTGCCGTCCTCGAAGCCGAAGACGAGCACGTTTCGCGCCGCCGCGTCGGTGCCGGACTTGATCGGCCCCAGCCAGCAGCTCTCGGACGTGAGATCGTCGAACGCGACGACCGTGCGCCCGCCCACGACCTCCGGCGGCTGCTCGCGCAGGCTGCGCTGGATCGCGCGAATGCGCTGCAGCCCCGCCGAGCCCGCCATGACCGTGTTCACGAGGCGGTTGCTCACGTAGCCGAAGCGCCGGTAGATGCCGTCGAGCTCCTCCTCGAGCGTCGAGCCGTGCGAGCGCGACCAGGCGTTGAGTTCGGCGAGCGCCAGCGCCGCGCCGCCCGCGTCCTTGTCGCGGATCGCCGAGGTCAGCAGCAGGCCGTGGCTCTCTTCGGCGCCGAGCATGAAGCTGTCGGCGCGCGCCGTCAGCTCGCCCCAGCGGCCGTGGCGCTCGAGCGCGGCGAGCACGTCCGCCATGTACTTGAACCCGACGAGCAGCCGCCCCTCGACCGCGCAGCCGTAGCTCCGCGCGATCGTCGAGACGAGGTTCGACGTGACCTCGGTCTTGAGGATGAAGGCGTCGGAAGGCAGGCGGCCGAGTTCGCGTCGCCGGTCGAGCACGAAGCGCGTGACCAGGTAGAGGATCTCGTTGCCGGTCACGAAGCGCCAGCCGCCGTCGGCGCGGCGCACCTGCAGGCCGATGCGGTCGGCATCGGGATCGGTGGCCAGGATCAGGTCGGCGCCGCAATGATCGGCGACGCGCTCGGCCTGCTCGAAGCAGGTCGGCACCTCGGGATTGGGCGCGAGGAACTTCACGTGCGGGAAGCCCCCGTCGAACTCGGACTGGCTGGGGACGTCGCGGACGTCGAAACCCTCCTCGCGCAGCAGGCGGCCGACCGTGCACGAGCCCGTGCCGTTGAGCGGCGTGTAGACGAGCACGCCCTGACGCAGCCCCGGGCAGAGCGCCAGGCGGCGGTTGACGTTGAGGTAGTGGCGGTTCTCCTCCGGGCCGAGGAACCGCACCCAGCCCGACGCGCAGGCCTCGTCGAAATCCATCGAGCGCACGCCGCGGATGTTCTCGACGCGGCGCGCGAGGATCTCGTCGTCGGGCGGAACATCCTGCCCGCCGTGCCGGTTGTAGAACTTGCCGCCGTTGTCGTCGGGATGGTTGTGCGAGGCGCTCACGTTGAGGCCGCCGTGCGCGCGCAGCCGACGGATCGCCAGGCTCAGCTCCGGCGTCGACATGTAGGTCTTCGAGGCCGGGTCGAGGACATGCACCCGCACGCCGTTGGCCGCGTACACGCCGGCGGCGTGGTGGGCGAAGTCGCGCGAACTGCGACCGAGGAGCGGGTTGGGCCGCGTCGGGTCGTAGACCCTGCGGACGTCGCGGAACACCCGCACGTCGCAGGCCACGACGACGGAGACCTCCTCGTCGGGGTAGGTCTCGCGCAGGATCTCGGCGTGCCCCTGAACCGACGTGCCGAGGGTCCAGTCGTTGATGCGGTTCGGGCCGAGACCGACGGGTCCGCGGCGGCCGCCCGTCCCGAACGGGATCACCTGCCAGAACATGTCGAGCAGCGCCTCGAAGCGGCCGCGCTCGACGAGACCGTCGAGCTGCGGGCGGTAGGCCGTGAACTGCGGCTCGCCGAGCCACGGCTCGAGCGCGGCCAGCGCGCGCGCCACGACGTCCGGCTCGGCGCCGAGGCGGCCGAATCCGGCCTCCACTCTCTGCAGCAGCGGGTTCACGGGCGGGACTCCAAGCGGACCGGGTGCGCCAGTGTCGGCGCCCGGGTCACGGAATCAAGCGATCGGACTTGCACGACGCCCCGCCGAAACGATGCTGGGGACATGGCGCTCCCGATCCGGCCTCCCGCCCGCGAACCTCGCGCGGGGCTCGGCCGCGCCTCGGCGGTGCTGATCGTCGCCTTCGCGCTCTGCATGCATGCGCCCGACCTGCGCGGACCGTGGGCTGACGGGCAGGCCGGCAACTGTGGCGCGATGTTCTCGATCTTCGCCCGCAACGAGCAGGCGCTCGGCGGTCTGCTCGCCACGCGCGGCGTCCCGATCGCCAACCCCGTGCCGCCGGCCGCCGACGAGATCGCCGAGCGCTACACGCACCACCCTCCCGGTCTGCCGTGGGCGGTGATGCTCGCGGCGCGCCTGCCCGTCGAGGTCGAGACGGCCGGACGACTGGTGGCGTGGCTCGCCACGCTCGCCACGGCGCTGCTCCTCGCGGATCTCGCAGTGCGCTGCGGCAATCGGCCCGCGGGCCTGGCGGCCGGGCTCTTCGCGCTGGGCCTGCCCGCCGGTTGGCGCTACGGGCTGCTGGTGAACTACGAGACGGTTGCCCTGCCGGCGCTGCTGCTGCTCGCCCGCAGCCTGGTGTTCCGGACGCGCGGCGCCTTCTTCGCGGGCGCGGCCGCCGCGCTGGTCGATTGGATCGCGCTGCTGCCCCTCGTGCTCTCCGGGCTCCGACGCGACGCGTCGTGGAGGCGGGCCGGCCTCGGTGCGGCCGTCGTGATGCTGGCTTGGCTGCTCCTCGCGCGCCAGGTCGCGCCGGGATCGTGGACCGAGACGCTGGCGCAGGCCCTCGCGACCACGCCGTTCGCTCGGGACTTCGATCTCGCCGCCTGGTGGCGTGCGCAGATGAACCACGCCGGCGCGCTGTACGGATGGTCGCTCGTCTTCGTGCCGCTGCCGTGGCTGCGCACCGGCGCGCTCTCGCCGACGGCACGCAGGCTGCTGACGTGGCTCGGGGTCGCGGGCGTCTTCAACGTGGTCGTCTTCGCACGGCACGCCTCGGGGCACGAGCACTATGCGCTGCTGCTGCTGCCTTTCGTCGCGCTGTCGCTGGCCCTGCTCCTGTTCCCGACCGCGTCCAGCCGGGCCGCGAGGCCTGCCGTCGCCGTCGGCGCCGTCGTCCTGACCGCCCTGATCGCGGGAGCGGCATGGCAGACACGCGCGTCCGGTTCGGGCGCGCCGCGCTACTCGCAGTCGGAGTTCGGGCGACGGCTTGCGGTGCATGCCGATCCGCAGGCCGTCCACGTGCGCCCTGCGGGGGCCTCCTTCGTGGCGTTGCACGCGGCGCGGCGGCATCTCGTCCCGTCGGGGGTCGACTCGCCCCTCGCGGCGCTCGAGAGTGCCTCGGCATGGGCGACCCGCTTCGGCCTCGGTCGTCGTCCGGTCGTCCTGGTGCTCGCGTCGGACGAGCCCGTCCCCGCATGGCTCCCGGGCGACGCGAGCGCGACGGAGCGCGACGGCCTGCGCTTCTACCCGCTCGGCGAGACGACGCCCTTGACGCGCTGACGGTCGCGCCCGAACACCGCGCGCAGGACCGCTCTCGCGATCTCCGGGTTGCGCGTCAGCCGGCGCATGGAATAGGCGTGCCAGTCGCGGCCGTAGGGCACGTAGATGCGCACGGGATGCCCCGCGCGGCGCCAGGCTTCGGCCAGCGGCGCCTGCACCCCCATGAGGCATTGCAGCTCGTAGCGCTGCGATGCCGGCGATTCCGGTGCACCGCCGAACTTCGCGAGCGTCGGCGCGATCTCGGCCACCATCGCGGCGTCGTGCGTGGCCAATCCGACGAAGGCGCCCGCATCGAGCAGCCGACGCGCCAGGCGCACGTAACTGGCCCGGATGTCGGCGGGCTCGGTCCACGCGATCTTCGCGGGTTCGATGTAGATGCCCTTGACGAGCCGAACGTTCAGTCGCTGGCCGTGGACGCACAGGCGCTCGACATCCTCGGCCGTCCGGAACAGACGCGACTGCAGGACGCAGCCAAGATTCGGATGGCGCGGAAGGAGCTTCTCGAACACGTCGAGCGTGGCCTGCACCGTCGGAGAGTCCTCCATCTCGAACCGGACGCGGCGACCCTGCGCGGCCGCGGCGACGCAGAGCCGCGAGAGGAGTCGTTCGCACAGGTCCCGATCGAGCATCAGGCCGAGGTGCGTCGGCTTGACGGACACGACGGTGCCCGGATCGACGCTCGGCAGCCGCTCGAGCGCGCGTTCGTACTCGGCGGCGGCCGCCTCCGCACCCGAGACGTCCCGGACGTTCTCGCCGAGCACGTCGAGGATCGTGCCGTATCCCGCGGAGCGAAAGGCGGCGACGGCGCGCAGGGCGTCGTCGAGTTCGTCTCCGGCGACGTAGCGGCGCGCGATGACCCACAAGGCCCGACGGGGAACGAGCGGCAGACCGGCCCGAACCATGACATCGAAGAACCCCATGCTCAGTTGCCGACCCCCAGGCGGGCCCCGCAGAAGTCCGGGATGTTCGGGTTCTCGTAGATCTTTCGCTGCACGGTCGCGATGTCGTACGGAATGCGCAGGAAGCGCACCGTGCGTCCTTCCACGATCACGCACGAAGCGCGCTCGTCGCCGTCGCGGGGCTGTCCCGCCGAACCGACGTTGACGATGGCCTTTCCGCCGTTCCAAGCCCAGGCGTAGTCGAGCTGGCGCGGATCGCGAAACTGCAGGTCCTCGGTGAAGACGCCGGGCACGTGCGTGTGACCCACGAAGCACAGGCCCTCGAAGTGCGCGAAGACGTCGCGGATCTTGTCGGGCATGAAGATCACGTCGGTCTTCATGATGTACTCGTGAATCGGGTCGCGCGGACTGCCGTGGACGAAGAACAGGTCTCCTTCACGGTGCGTCTCGGGCAGGCGCTCGAGGAAGCGCCAGCGGGACTTGCGTGCCGAACCCGAGAGCAGCCCAGGCCGCAGCAGGCGCCGGTTGTACTCGATGACCTGCCGGGCGATCGGATTGAAGTCGCTGGCGCCGCGGATCAGGGCCTCGTCGTGATTGCCGCAGAGCGTCAGCTCGCAGCGCTCCATGACCATGTCGATGCAATGCTCGGGATCGGGCCCGTAGCCGACGACGTCGCCCAGGCAGATCACGCGGTCGACGCCCTCGCTGTCGAAGCGGGCGAAGATCGCGCCAAGCGCCTCGATGTTGCTGTGCAGGTCGGAGATCAGCCCGAGGCGCATGGCGTCAGTCGCCGGGCACGGCGCGGCGCAATTCGCCGACGAGCGCGCGCAACGAGTCCTCCGCGCGCGACGCGGCCAGCGACGCTCCGGCGGCATGCGCGTGCCCTCCGCCCCCCCAACCGCGGGCGATCCTGTTCACATCAGGGTTGCCGTTCGATCGCAGGCTGACGAGGAAGCTGCCGTCCGCCTGCTCGGTGAACAGCGCCACGATGCGCACGGAACCCGCGGACCGCAGCACGTCGAGCAGCGGATCGATCTCGACCCGCGGCACGCGCAGATCGCGTACCAGGTCGTGCCGGACCACCGCCCAGATGAACCGTCCCTCGCACTCGGCGTGCAGGCTGCGCGTGACGTGTCCGATCAGGCGCAGGAGTGCCGGATCGAACGACTGGTAGATCTCGCGATGGATGCCGGGCAGGTCGAGTCCGTGCGACGCGAGTTCGACCGCGAGCTGGAGGACGGCGGCATCGGTGTTCGAGTACCGGAACCAGCCCGTGTCCGTGCAGATCGAAACGAAGACGCCCTCGGCGATCTCCCGATCCACGCGTCCCCCGACATGGCGGATGTAGTCCCACACGATCCTTCCCGTGGCCGTGGCTCCGGGATCCAGGAGGTTGATGTCCGCGGGTCCACCCTCCTCGCAGGGGTGGTGGTCGATGCAGACCTTGCGCGCGCTGCTGCGGGCCAAGGGCTCGGCGAGCGGACCGAGTCGCGAGTACGAGGACAGGTCGCACATGATGAACACGTCCGCGCTCTGCAGCAGGTCCGCGTGCTTCGCGGCGTCCCAGACTTCGTGCCGCCGGTGGAACTCCATGAACGCATAGCGCGGAGAGAGCGGCTCGCAGAGCAGCGCCGTGACCGGCCGGTTCTCGAGCTCAAGGTGCCTCCGCAGCGAGGACACGGCGCCGACGGAGTCTCCGTCGGCTCGCTCATGGCCCGCGACGATGACCCGCTCGGCGCCTTCGAGCAGCGAGCGCAGTTCGTCGAAGCGCGGGGCGAGAGCGGACATGGGCAGGACGCTAGCCCTGCCCATCTGTCGTGTCAAGGAACGCGCGCAGTGCCGAGGGCATGTCCGCGGTGTCCGCGACGGGCCGCCCGCCGAGGATCGTCGCGGCGATGCGGGCCGAACCGGAAAGCGCCCACTCCGCGACGATGCGCGGGTCCGTCGATGCGTCGAACTCGTCCGGAACATTGCTCAGCAGCAGGCCGTCCGCTCTCGTTCCGACGGCGAAGCGCGACGCCTCTGGCTCGAGCCCCAGCGCCACGCGTCCGCCGTACGTCGCGCAGCGCAGCAGCAGGAGCGGATCGACATCCTTTCGATCCGCAGCCAGTCGCTGAAGTTCGGCGAAGCTGTCGACGCCCTCGTTCGAGAGTTCCGAGTCCGTTCCGAAGGCGACGTTGACGCCGACGGCGACGAGTTCCGCCAGTCGATGCGCGGGCCGTTCGAAGTACCTGTGCGTGCCGTGGCAGTAGACGACGGTCGCGTGATGCCGCGCAAGCGTCGCGACATCGCCGTCGTCGAGATCATTCCCATGGATGACGAGGCAGTTTGCGTCCAGCAGCCCCGTTCGGTCGGCCCAAGCGACGGGGCGCATCCCCGGCGGCTCCTCGAAGGGGGCACCTTTGCCGAGGGCGTCCAGAAATCCGGCGAACGGGCCATCGCCATGCGTGAGGTAGCGGGTCTCCTCGGGCGTCTCGGCCAGGTGCATCGCCAGCGGCAGCCTCGCGCGCCGCGAAGCCCGCACGATCTCGTGAAGGACTTCGTGATGCACCGAGTACGGTGCATGCGGCGAGATCCCGCAACCCGGCCCGAGCCGCTCGACGAGGGCGAGCACCTCCGCAAGCCGAAGGCGAGCCGCTTCCCGATGCACGCCGACGATCTCGAGGTACGTACGGCCCGGGACTCCTGCCGCCCGCCGCCCGCGATGGGCAGCACCGCGACTCGCGTCGATGTCGCCGATGGCGACCACTCCCCGCTGCGAGAGTTGCTGCGCCTGGTCCTTGGACGCATCCTCCACTTCGCCATCGGCTCGCCGGCGGGAACCAACGCGCAGCAGCCAGTCGACGAAGCTCGAGCCTGACGGAAGGGCGCCACGACCGCCCAGATCCAGATGTGCGTGGGCGTTGACCAACCCCGGCAGCAGGATGGCGTCGATGGAGTCCTGTCGCGCCGAGATCGAGAGTCGCGCGGTCCGCCCTGATTCGACCGACCACGAGGCGTGGGAGGTCCACTGCCCCGTCGCATCGAGTGCGCCTCGAACCGCGAGATTGAACGCCGGCGCCCCGATCAGAAGGCCTTGTTCTCGTAGGTGATCGAGACCGAGTCGACGCGTACGGTGCGGAAACTGGTGCCGCTCGCAGCGTCGTGAACGCCGTCGATCACGGCGCGGAAACGGAGATACGTGTCGCCATCGAAGATCCCCACCGGCGCCTGGGGCAGGACCGTGAATCCGGGCAGGCCCACGACGAACGGCGCGCCGGACAGACCGGGATCGACGGTTGCCGCCGCGAACTTCCCGATGCGCCCGTCCGTGGAGGCCACCGCGTGGATGAGGTACACGCTCGTTCCATCGGAGGCGACGGCGGACGGAATCACCCCGTCGCCGCCCGCAGTCTTCAGCGGTGCGAACTTCTCGTCGCCGGTATCCGTCGTTCCATCGGCAAGGTCGAACTGGAAGAGCCTGCCTGCGAGCGCGTCCGTGCACCACATGAGACCGGTGGCCGCATCGAACGCCATGCCCACGATCTCCGTATCGATGAAACTGCCATCGCGCGTGATCTGGAACTGAGACTCGGGCTTCGTCGGGGCGTAGTCGGTCGTTCCCGGGGACCCCGCGGCGGGATCGCGCGGCAAGAAGGTCACGAGTCGATTGTTCTTGTTGTCGGCGAAGACGAGGCGGTCCACGGTGGAGGCATACGCCATGCCGGCCTGGAGATCGATCGGCAGCGTGATCGTCCGCTTGAACGCCCCCGTCGCAAGATTGATGACGTGGACACGGCGCGTCACGCGCTCCAGCAGGAACACCTCGCCGGCCGCGCTGTCGAGGCCCATTGCCACGACGTTGATCAGGCTGCTCCCGGCAGAGGGGATCATCGGCAGGACGATCGTCTTCGGGCCCGCGGCGACGGGCAGGAGCGTCGCCGGGTCGAGACGATGGATGAGCGACATGTCCTCGCCGACGCAATAGAGGAGCACCGAGTTGCCCGGGTCGTGAACGAGTCCCGTCCGAGCGGAGACGAGGTCGGTCACCTCGTAGAAGCTCTCGTTCACGGACGGCGAGTCGAGGAATCCGCTTGCATTGGCACCCACGGAGTTCGCGAACAGGCGCACGGGAGGCGACGTCTCGTTGGTCGGGTTCGCCACGACGCCAGTCGGCCCGAAGGCCCACGAGAAGTCTTCCAGCACCGTGTCGTTGTTCGTGTCCGCCTTGTACGTGATCGTCGCCCCCGTGAACTCGGGGTTCACGACTTGCACCTGGTAGAAACGACTCTGTCCCGTGCCCTGCGGCAAGCCAAGCAGGCGACCGACGTTTGCCGGACCGAACTGGACGGATCCCGGGATGGCCGATTGGAACTGCGCCGGAGTGAGCGAGTCCGCAAAGTTCTCGAAGCGGACGTAGCCGTGCCCACCTTGTCCGCCCTTGCCGACCTGAATCTGCCCCAACGTCGACACACTTCCACCTTCGCCGCCCGCCACCGAGACGCTCGCTCCTTGGAAGAGACTGATCTCCTGCCCACCGCGCAGGAGGACATTTCCGCCGCCACCGCCGCCGCCGCCCGCGTACGTCGTCGTCACGTCGACCACCCGGCCGCCCTTTCCGCCCACGGCAAGAACCCTACCCGCGGGCCCGATCGTCAACTTGGTTGCCGTCTCGAGCAGCACACTGCCCCCGCCGGCGCCGCCGCCCGCGCCAGGCGCCAGCGCAGGCAGCACCTGCGGGCTCGAGTTCTCGGTGCCCGTGACCGACACACCCGAGCCTCCACCCCCCGCACCGCCGATCGACAACGGCGGGATGATGACGAAGGAGTAGATCGTTCCGTTCGTGGCAAGCGCCGGGCCGTTCGCTCCAGGGCCGGTAATGAGGCTCACGTGGACCGAGTCGAGATCGATCTGCTTGACCGTGAAGACTCCGCCATTGAAGGAGACGACTTCGAACATCCAACCATCGACGGTGTCGTTCGGAATGAGGATGGAGCCCGCGAGCGCTGCTCCGCTGAGCCCCCCGAGGTCGGCACCCGATGACTGCGACTGCAGGACGAGGGTCGTACCGCTGGTCACCGTGCACGTACCTCGGATCGCGCCCCGGCCACCCGCCGCCCCGGAGGACTCCGTCTTCGCGATACCTCCACCCGGCGGCAATCCACGCTGATTGACGGCCGGATCGGAATCCGGGCCGCTGCTCAGCCCCGGCAGGCCCGCACCCACTCCACCGCCGCCTCCCCCGCCGCCACTGGTGGTCTTCATGCCCAAGGCGCCCTCGTTGACCACGACGAATGGCTCGGCCCCCAGCCCGCCACGGTCGAACGCGGCGACGCGATCCTGGCCCTGTCCGCCGTGCAGACGCCCGATGAGGTAGGAGTCGCCGCCGCCGGCGATCGGGGCGTTCGGGCCGCCGGCACTCGTTCCGATGTTCTCGCTGACCTGCGTCATCGTGTCGGCCGGAGCGGACAACGACACGGTGAGCGTCGATGCCGCAGCCGACGAGACCCGGAAGGTGGAGTGATTCTCGTCGATGCTCTCGTTCGGAGTCGTCGAGTTGCCTGCGATGCTACTGCCGACTCCGACGTTCGGCTGCAGCCGGATCTCTCCCGCCGCCAGCAACGCACTCAACACCGGGTCGGTATTGAGGATCGCGAAGTTCTTGAGCGCGTCTCCGAGAGTGGTCGCCGTCAGTGACGTGCTGCGTCCTGTCACGCCCGCGAGCTTTGGATCCGCCGCAAAGAACCCTCCTGGATTGATCAGGTCGAACGCCGGAGCACCAAACTGATCCAGCAGCAGCACGTCGCCGCCCTTTCCACCATCCCCGGACGCCTTGAGGGAGACGATCGGTTGAGCACCTTGCCCCTTGTACGCTGCATAGCCCGGATGCGCCGGACTGGACGGCCTGACGAGGTCCGGAGCGGCTGCCCCGGTGACATCGATCGTTCCTTGGACATCGGCGAGACCCGTGCAGCGCAGTGACAGCGGCGCGCCCTGATTGAACAAGGGGTCGGCGGGATCGGTGACCAGATACTCTTCCGGGTCGGGAGTTCCGTCTCCGTTCCGGTCGGTCAGGATCCTCATCGTCCACCCGATGGGCAGACTGAGTGTCGAGAGGTCGTACACTCGAGGGACGAAGCCTCCCGCGGCACTCTTCACCGTCGGCACCTCGACCAGCTTCGACGCGAAGTTGACGACGACGCCAGCCGGCACTCGCGTCAGTCCGGGAACGGACGCGGTCCCCAGCGGGTCGATGGTCAAGGCACCGTCGAGTCCCGTGCCCCCTCCCAGAACGGGAGCGAGGACCAGCGAGGAGCTTCCGGCTTCGGCAGGAACTGCCCAGGCGGCCGATGTCGTCGTATCGTCCTTGAATGCCGTCGTATCGAAGGGCTCGAGAATCGCGTAGACCGTCGGATCCGGGGTTCCGCTGATCTGGACGAACGCCCCCAGATCGGGGTCGGTGGAACCGGTTGCCAGTTCTTTCGTGTTGCCCGCCAGATCCTGGATGGTGCCGCGTACTTCGACGAACAGGACGGACCCGGGCGGGTAGGCAGCGGCGGACGGATCCCAGCGAAACACCGTCAGATTCGGCTGCTGGTGCTTGAACGAGAAGGAGCCCGCGACGGTCGTTGCGACGAACGGAGAGGGCGGCGGCGCTCCGATCGGATTGGGGCTCGTGTTCATCACGATCTTGATTGCCTGGCTGCTGGAGTCCACGACGTTGAGGATCGTGCCGGGAAGGATGGCGTCGTTGAAGACGAAGATGAGGTCCCGAGCGGGCGAAACGCCTTCGATCTGCAAGGGCGTCTGCGGAAGCACTTCCGTCGGATTCGAGAAGAAGGCCAGCGCCTCGCCGACGAGGTCCGAGTCACCATTCGCGTCCGCAACCGTGGTCGGCAACGAAACGGCCGTGGCATCGTCCACGAAGAAGGCACGTGCCGCGGGGTACCCGCTGTTGAAGTCGAAGCCCTTGGTCGGCGTACGGAAGAAGTAAGACTGCCCCGGGTTCACGATGGGCTCGCCCGTCGTCGACTGGACGGCCGACGACGCAGCCGGGTTGGCGAAGGTAATCTCGTACAGTGCGTTGGCGACGAAGCCATACGTGACAGCCGTCGCGCTGAACTGGACCGTGGGCTGAATGCTGACCTGGGTTCCGCTGGTCGCAAACGTGACGTTGGCAACGATTCCCGGAGGAGCGGTCGCTTGCCCCGTGGCATCGAAGATCGTCACGACCTTGATGGTTCCCGATCCCACCGAGGTCGAGCTGACGCCCTTGCTGAACGTCAGCGTGACGGGCACGTTGAGTCCACCGATGACGCCGGAAAGCGGGCCCGCAATGACGCCGAAGGCTCCCGGAGGAACCGCGGCCCCGCCTCCCCCACCCGCACCCACCGACCCCGTGCCGCCGCCTCCACCCCCGCCTCCCCCTCCGCCTCCGCAGGCCGCGATTAGAAGCAGGAGCGCCATGCCTGCGACGAAGCGAGTTACGCGAATGGCGGGGCGGAAGGGCATGGCGCTCGGGTTCGGGGGCCGGGATGGACGACGACGACGTTCCGCAGCGAACACCGCTTCGTCGAGCCACGAGAACGCTGCCATAGAATGCCATCCGGATGCCGAGTCTGCCCAGCCCTGGCCGCGCACGCTTCAATTCGACCGGAGGAACCCTGCCGTGACGTGCACCCGCGGGACCCAAGTGCGCAACGCAAGCCGCCCTCGTACGCCGGACGGCGGCGCGATGTAACAGTGGCGCTCATCGACACCCACTGCCATCTTGCGTTCTCGTCGTACGACGAAGACCGCGCGACCGTGATTCGCCGGGCGAAGTCGCAGGACGTCGCCGCCTGCATCGTGGTTGCCGTTGACGTCGCGAGCGCGGAGGCCGGCCTGCGGCTGGCACAGGCTGAGCCCGGCTGGGCATTCGCCACCGCCGGCCTGCATCCCACCGAGACATCCACCATGTCCGAGAGAGCCCACGACGCGATTCGCGCGCTGCTCGAGACGCGATGCTTCGTCGCCGTGGGCGAGACGGGCCTCGATGCGTACCACACGACGGTACCGATGGACATCCAGGTCGTCTCGCTGCATCGCCACCTCTCGCTCGCCGTCGAGTTCGACCTGCCTGTCATCCTCCACTGCCGCGATGCCTTCGAACGAATCCACAGCGAACTACGAGCATGGAGAGGTAGAGGCGTGCGGGGAGTCCTGCACTGCTTCACGGGAACGCCGAGCGATGTCAGCAACTTGGCGGAGTTCGGGCTGCACGTCGGAATCGGGGGAGTCGCCACGTTTCCGCGGAATCACTCGCTCAGAGAAGCGCTTCGCTCGGTGCCGCATGACCGACTGCTCCTCGAAACGGATGCTCCCTGGCTGGCGCCGGTGCCTGTGCGGGGCCAGCGCAACGAGCCCGCCCACGTCTCGCACGTGGCAACGTCGGTCGCGAACACGATCGGCATCGATGTCAACGACCTCGCCGCGCTCACGACGCTCAACGCGCGGTCATTGTTCCGACTCGACTCCATGACCGCACGGCAGGCTACTCGTCCTCACGTGGCTTGAAGGACGACATGATCTCCTGCTGGACATGAGCTGGAACGACGTCATAGCCGTGCATCGTCGACGCGTAGGACCCCTCTCCCTGGGTCAGGGAACGAAGCGCCGTAGGGTACGTCAGGACTTCACGTGCGGGCACTCTGGCCTTGATCACCTGCACGTCTCCGAGGGCCTCCATTCCCGAGATATGCCCTCGACGCCCCGTGAGATCCGACGTGACCGCCCCCATGAACCTGGACGGGATGGCGACTTCGATGTCCAACAGCGGTTCGAGCATGACGGGGCGCGCCTTCGAGAATGCATCCCGGAACGCTCGCCCGCCGGCCATTCGGAAGCTGGCTTCATCCGAGTCCACGTCGTGGAACTTGCCATCCGTCACTTCCACGCGCACATCGACGACCGGGTAACCCGCGATGACGCCTCGTCCCATGACTTCGCGTACACCCTTCTCGATCGCCGGCAGAAACTGCCGCGGGACGGAGCCTCCGACGGTCTCGTCGACGAACTGCAGACCGGCACCCCGCGGCGCAGGCGCAACCCGCAGGAAGACTTCGGCGAACTGGCCCCGGCCGCCGGACTGCTTCTTGTGCCGATAGTGCCCCTCGGCGCGCCCCGTGATGGTCTCTCTCATCGGAACGCGCGGGATCTCGACCTTGACCTCGACGTGACTGCGCTCCTTGATTCGCCGCAGCACGGATTCGATGTGGATGGGAGAAACACCCCTCACGATGAGTTCTCCGGTCGCTTCATCTCGTTCGTAGACGAAGGTGGGATCCTCTGCCGCCGCACGCTTCAGCGCAACGGACAACTTGGCGTCGTCCGCATGGTTGGCGGGTTCGATGGCACGCGCGACCATCGGAGCGGGAAGCTTGGGTGGCGCAAACGTCACGGCCCGCACCGTTCCGTGAAGCGTGTCGAACGTGCTGATGGATTCGAGCTTCGGGATGGCGAGCAAGTCCCCCGCAGCGACCATGTCCGTGTCCACGTGTTCCTTGCCGTGGACGGACTGCAGATGAGCGATCTTCTCGGGCTTGCCCGTGCGCGCAATCGTCAGGGACATTCCCGCGTGTACGGCGCCGGATGCGATCCTCACCAGCGACAGCCGCCCGACAAAGGCGTCGATCATCGTCTTGAATACGAAAGCGGCCTCGACCGATGACTCGGGTCGCACGGGCCGGCCTTCCTCATCTTGCGGGAAGGGGCCGTCCGCGGGGGAAGGCAATACGCGACTCGCGTACTCCAGAAACTCCTTGACTCCCCGCCCATCCACCGCGCTCACGGCGAAGACCGGAACGATTTGTCCCTGGACGACCGACCGAACGAGCAGGTCGCATAGCTCCGCTTCGGTCGGACGGACGTCCTCCTCGAGGAATCGCGTCATGCACGCGTCGTCGATCTCGACGGCGGCCTCCACCAGCGCATCCGCCCATGGAGCGAGGTCGGGATCCCCATCCGGACCGAGCGGAACCGACCGAACCCGCCTGAGTTCGGATCCCGAGCCGTCCGGCACGGTCACTGCAACGCAGCGGCATCCAAGCACCTCGCCAAGTGTCGCCACCATCTGCTGCCAGTCGACCTTGGCCTCGTCCACGCGCGTCACCACGACACACCGAGCCTTGCCTGCTTCAACGGCTCGCTCCCAGACCTTGCGACCCGGAAAGTTCAGACCACGCACGGCATCAACGAAGAACACGGCGGTCTCGCAGGCGGAAAGCGCCGCGAGTGGTTCTCCGATGTAGTCGGGGTATCCGGGAGTGTCGATGATGTGATAAAGGCGCCCGAGGTGGGCTGCACGTAGCAGCGTCATTTCGACCGAGTGCTGCTTCTCCTGCTCTTCAGGCCTGAAGTCCGAAACGGTCGTCCCGTCGCGCACCGAGCCGAGTCGTTTCGTCGCTCCGGCCTCGAACAGCAGGGACTCGGCGAAAGTCGTCTTGCCCGTTCCTGGCCCGCCGATCAGCGCCAGGTTGCGTACATCCCCCGTCGCGTGCTTGGTCATGCCGCCAAGGCTAGGGCCGATGTGCACGCTCCGTCAAGCGACTCCACTCAACTCCGAGAGGAGATCCCAGGCTGCGCCCGGCTTGGCGAGTTCGACGAGCAGGCCCGCCGACAGGTACGGCCCGAATGGGATTCCGACGGGAGCAGCCTGACGGCTGATCCTCGCGATCACGATGAGCACCAAGCCCACGACGGCCCCGCAGATGCAGGCCAGCATGATGGCATCGAGAACCCAGGCCGCACCCAGGAAGGCACCCGCCATCGCCATCCACTTCACATCACCGAACCCCATGGAGTCCTCCACTCCGGCCTGATCGAGCCTCTTCCTGAGGAAAACGTTTCCGATTCTCCCGACGACGTACAGGCTGCCTCCTCCCGCGGCGATTCCGAGCAGCGCCGCGCTCAGTGCAGAGAGGTGGGGAGATGCGTCCCGGAACCCCGGGTGCCCCGCGTGGAGTTCTGGGAAGGTCATCGACGCAAGTAGGCCGATCACGATTCCCGGAATCGTGATGGCGTCCGGGATGATCAAGTGCTCGAGATCCACGAGCGTGACGATCACGCTCGCCGTAGCGAGGTACCAGACAACGAGCAGTCTGGCGGCTGCGTCCGGTCCTGTTGGCGGAGCATGCCACCATGCTGCCGCGAAGAGCGCGGCCATGACGACTTCCACCGCGGGATACCGGAAGGAAATCCTCGCGCGGCACGAGCGACATGTCCCCCTCAGGACGATCCATGAGAGAATCGGCACGTTGTCGAACCATGCGATCCCGGATCGGCATGACGGGCAGAATGAGCGCGCAGGGCGAAGGCTGCTCATGCCATCGCGCGGAGACCGGTACACCACCACGTTCGCGAAGGAACCAACCGCCGAGCCCAACACCGCGGCAATGAGCACACCGAGCCAGTGGCCGCCCCAAGCCTGCATCATGGCGAGGATAGTAACAGTCATCGCACGAACCTCTCACGAAACTCGCCGAACTACGGAGGAGAGAACACCAGTTCGATGATCATCCCCGGTTCGACAGCCTGCCCTTGCAGGTCCTTCACCGCGGTCCTGCGCAAGCCGAGTTGGAACACGCCAGCGGATCCGGGAAGCGTCAACTCGACCTCGAAGGACCGCCCGACGCAACGCCACTGCACCTGAGGCTGAATCGGTGCGCTGATCGGAACACCCTCCACGACTTGCGTCAGGGGAAATGTGCCGGTCGTGACGGACTCGGGATCGAGGACCCCATCGAATCGGAGCGTCGCGGTCCTTCCGCACTCGACCCGCCCAGAGGACGGCAGCGGTTCGCCGTTGATGGTCATCAGCCGCGTCGTCCCCTTTCCTGCCAAGCGGGACTCGAACCGGAGTTGTGCAGAACGGGTGGAGGCAACCCGTGCTCCGTCCGAGTACCGGACGGCGTGTACCGATGGCGAGCCTGCTACGCGCACTGTGACATCGAGCGGTGCTCTCGACAGGAGCCGCGCATTGACGACCAGGTTCACGAACACGAATCCGTCCAGCGTGCGAAGCTCGGCCTCGAGCGCACCCCCGGATCTCTCCGTCACTGACACGGAGTCCTCGGTCAACGATCGTGGGTCCACGATGCCGCCAAGGTCGAGACGGACCGACTCGTTGAGAGCGCGCGACGACCTCTCGTCGATGCGCAGGCGGCTGTCGGGCGCGCTGGGCGCACACGCCAGGATCAGGACCAGCAGCGTGGCGTTCGGCCGACGGTCTCTCAGTAGGATGCTCGAACGCGGACCTGATCCACCGCCGGCCGCTTGCTGTCGACGCCAAATGGATAGTTCGTCAAGTCCACACCAACATCGAAGACGACCTGGAATCGGACGAGCGGATAGCCCGTGAGTTCGCGCAAATCCGCGGTCCACGTCGTCAGCGTCGCGACATCCGGCACGTGCGATCCCGAGCGCACGGGATAAGCGCCTTGGAAGAGCAGCGAGACCGTCGCATTGTCGGTGATGGCATTCGAGATGGAGTACTCGGGAGCATCGACCTTGATGTCGTTGTAGGGCGCGGTCCCCGCCCCGCACAATCCGGGGTCGAAGAATGGAATGGCGCCGGTATTCGCAACGTAGTGAGCAGGCGTCGTACCCGGCACGTTCGGAACGGCGGCCCCGATCACCACCTGCCCAGCCTTGCCAGGAGGAACGGCCCCCATGAGCGCGTTGAAGGTCCCGTGTACGCCGTCGAAGAGCGGAGGAGTGGCGCCGGAGGCGCTGTCGCGCATTCTGACGAGCAACCCGTTGAAGTCGATCCACATCGAAGTGCCACGGCTCACGGTCCCGAACGGCGGCGGTGACTTGGTTGGGGAAACGACCGGCAGGCGGTCGATGACTTGATAGGGATCCCACTCCTGCGTACCGGCGTCCTTGTAGATCGGCAGGCCGCCAGGTTCGGTCGTGTAGATGCTCAGGGGGATGCTGTCGGTCGACGCGAAGAGAGTTCCAGGAAGGTCGGCAGGAGGATTGGTCTTGATCTCCTTGAAGTCCGCGCCGAATCCGTTGTACGTCTTCATCATCTCCTGGGGCTTGGGATCCTTCACGACGCGCCGCCCGAAGTGATCGATCATCGGCGTGTCGCGCTGCAAGGCACCCACGGCAGCGACCGAAGTGTCGATGATCGGAGGGTCCGATCCCACGAGCGGTATGAACCCCTTGAAGATCACGCCTCCCGAGGCTGAATCACGGTGATGCAGGATGTCGATGTAGCGCAGTTCGATCGGGGGATTCGCCGGCAGGAAGACGTGCTCCTTCTGCAGCCCATTCATGCCGTTCCATGAGCCGTACTTGATGATCGTGCGCTGGCGCGCGAACGGATACGCCCCCTGTTGAATGAACGGCATTCCGTTGCCCGAGCCGACTTGGAACTGGATCATCCCGAAGCCGCCCTGCCCACCGTCGCTGCGCGTGTGGGTGAACCCTGGTGGAGCCGTGGTGACGGTGTCTCGGGGATCTTCGACGGCGTCCTTGCCGTAGCCTCCCGAGACATCGATCGCAGCTCCGAGCTTGCCGTCGGAGTCGATGAAGAAGGGCGTCAGATGCCCCGTATCCGCAAGCATGCGAACCGAGCCGGCCGCCTGCAGAATCACGGCACCGCCGCTTCCACCGCCGCCACCACCGGAGTAGTTGCTGTTCTGCACGATCTCTCCGCCGCCGCCATCGCCACCGGAGGCGTCGATGCGACCGGTCCGGGTGAGCGTGATGTCACCGAACGATCTCAGCATGACGGAACCTGCACCACCTCCGCCGGCGCCCGCCTTGGCGTCATAGAGTGTCGGCGAGAAGAACAGAGTGCCCCCTCCCCAGAGGGCCGGGTACCAAACCGGAGATGGCGGGAGCACCGGAGACCCCAGCTTGTCAGCAGACCAAATGCCGTGATTCAGGCTATCGACACGTGAACCACCTCCACCGCCGCCCTGCCCTCCGATCAGGACGGCAAGTTCGCCGGTAGCGCCAATGAAGTCGTTAGAAAAGTCCCCGTCGGAGAAAGGGGACACGCCCTCCCGCCCGCCAGGGAGCAGTCGAGTGGGGTTGGCCGTCGACCCGAGCAGGTGAACGCATTGCAGGAAGCTATTTGGAAGATTCCCTGCGCACCGATTCTCCTCGTTACCGTACAAGGCCCCATTGATCTTGTCGTTCACGGGACAATTCGTCAGATTGCCAAATGCTCCGTTGCTCTGGACCAGGTAGCTGCCGCTGCCATCTCGTGCGTACATCCCGTGAAAGTAGAAGGACCCGCCACCGCCTCCCGGCGGACGGCTGAACTCCGTGTTGTTGCCTCCATTAGCGACCTTTGGAAAGCCGTTCTCATTGGGGTCGTACCCAAGCGTCGATGCGCCTCCGAAACCACCCACCTGCTGAAAGACGACCTGCCCCGTCGACAGCACAACGGGCCCCCAGCCTCGCTCGCCCGTCGCCGGCGTCGCGTACTGGTCGATGGTCCCCGGACCGCTTGGGTCGAATACGGTCGGATGCCCGTCTCCGCCTCGGCCTCCGCCCGGCCCGCCTGCGCCACCAGGCACGGGGATGAACCCGGTGTCGAACGTGTCGTCACTCAGTCCATCGCTTCCGACGAGATCGAGCACTCCTGAAATCTCGATCCTTCCCGTAGCCGTGATCACGGCAGGGTTGCTCCCCCGCACGGTGACCCAGACTCCTTCAGGGATGATGAAGTCGCGGAACGAGAATGCGCCGCCGACGACCGTCACGGGCTGAACGATGCCCGGCGTCTCTCCCTTCGGGAGTGGGAAGTTCTGCGCATCCGTGTTGAGGAATACGAAGGCGTAGTTCGCCTTGGAGGGCTGGCTGCCGTTGTATGCCTTGGAGACATCGAAGTCCGGACGAGGCGCCGGCAGGAAGTCGCCAAGCTCTGCAGTCGCGGACGCTCCAACGGAGGCGCGCAGCTTGCTCGACGTCAGCCCCGCGACGCCCTTCTTGCCCCACTCCGCAAGCGGACTGAGCGTGGGCGGAGAAGGGTCTTCGTAGAGGGTGTCGTCGAACGACTCGACGAATGCATCGTGGATTCTTCCCGTGGGGTCGGGAATCAGGCACTCCGAAAGCGTGCTGATGGGACTCGCCGTCCGTACGGAGGCGACTCTGCTCGAGCCCAGCACGTAAAGTGGCTGCGCGGGAACGGCGTTGGCCTGCGTGACTCCGCCAATCGATGCCAGGTTCGGACGCTGCATCAAGTGGATCTCGACATCAGGCGGCAGCGGTGAACGCGGCCTGACCCGGACGGAGCTTCCGGCAGCAAGGTTGGACTCAAGTGTCACCAGTGCGTCGAGGTCGAGGTTGCCGAGCGCCAAGGCCGTCGCGGGACTGACCCCGCCCGGAAATCCGCCGAGCGGTTGACCGAACGCGGCGACGTTCGTCACGACGGTGCCGACGGAGCCGCTCGCGAGATCGAATCGATCGATCCGGTCAGACGTGCGATTGAGCGCGAGGACGGTTGTCTCGGAAACGAACTCGATCGAGTCGTACCTGACGGGTGGGAATACTGGAGGGACTCCGGGATCCGGCAAGCCCTCTCCGGCCGCGAATGCTCCCGTCAGGGAAAAGTCGATCATCTTGAGACGTACGATCGCGGGGACGGCTCCCCCGATCTCCGCGAGCGCGAAGAGCGTGCCCGAAGGGGACTGGGCAAGGTCGAGGATCTCGGTCCCGATGGGCTGGACATCGCTCCGGAATCCCTTCGCGGGGCTGCCGTCGGCGATCGTCACCGAAGCCAAAGTAGGCACTCCGACGGGGATGTCTCTCACCACGACCGGAGTGATCTGGAACAGTCGGCGCTGGGTGGATTCGTAAGCAACCATCCTGCCGTCCTGGAGCACGGTCAGGCCAACCACGCCCTTCAGGCCTGCGAGCGCCTGAGTCGATCCCCCGTACTTCGCGAATCTCGGGTCACCCACGACGTGGTCCACGACCGCGATCGAGTCGTTGACGACACCGGGGAACACCATGAACGCCAAAGCTGGATCGGCGCCAACGGTCAATGCCGTCGGAGTCCCGAAGAACGAGATGTCCTGGCCCTGGAGTGACCCGGGGCCGTTGTGCAGGAACACGTCTGCCCCCACACTGCTGACAGCGACGCCCTCAGTGAGTCCGGAAAGCGCGTCGAACGCGCTTGCCGACATCGGGGTTCCCGCGGGAACTCGGTGCGAGACAAGCAGCTTGGTTCCCCGAAGGCGCAGGAAGAAGGTCGGGTCGTTGAGCCCGTCACTATTCCAGTCCTTGCCTTCCAGATTCTCTGCGGTCGGCAGAAGTTGCTGATCGACCGAGAGCAAGAACGAATCCGGTCCGCTCGGATAGATCGGGGCGCTCGATCCGAGAACGGAGTTCGAATAAGGCGATGGGTAGAAGCCGGACGCTCCATCCGCCGGTGTCACCGAGATGATCTGCGGCGCCTGAATTCCGGTCGCCCCGGCGAAGTAGAACGCAACCGATGCAGTTGTCCCGAACTTCGACTGGAAGCCGCCGGCCGAAAGGCTCGGAAGCTTGGTCCCCGGAGCGCCTTCGACGAGCGCCGTGTACGTTGAACCCGGCAGCAATCCAGGAACGGAGTTGGGCGGAGCGCTCAGTACGAGAGACAGCGCCTCCGTCGGAACGAAGGGCGTGAACTCGACGTTGTTGCCGACGACAGCGTAGGTTCCCTTGGCCGGAATGCGATCCGATCCGGGGGGAGCCAAGGCCGCGGGCGTGACTTCGCTTGCCGTCGTGAACACAGGCAAGCCGCTGGCGAAGTCCCCTGAAGGGGGCTTGTTGAACTTGAAGATAATGACGACATCGAGCGGCGCGCCGAGCAACGGCGGTGACGCACCGAGGTCGACGACGGGAGGGGTGGCCGTCGCCGGCTGCGTACCAATGCGGAACTCGAAACCGACAAAGGAGAACGTCGCTGCGATGCCGCCCCCGCTACCCGCACCCGCCCCTGCACTCCCACCGCCGCCACCACCCCCGCCGCCCCCGCATGCCCACGCAAGGGCAGACGTCAAAAGCAGGAGTGCACGTGCCCGTCGACGTCGGTCCCCGGTCCCTCGCGGTGATGCAGTCATGGCGCTGCGACCTTCTTGAATGGAATCACGATGGTGTCAATGGATGGCGGCTGGTTCTGGCCGGGCGCAAGACCGAAGGTCGCGCGGAACTTGACGAAGATCCGGTCCTTGTTGACTCCGGACATCTTCGTGCTGAACGCAGGATCCGTCGGCAGGACGTATCCCGATTGCAACGAACTCACCGCGAAATTGAGCTGCGTCCCGGCCCGATACTCCAGCTTGAGGCCGGCCGCTGGGTCCACACTGGACTGCGGAGGGTCGACGATCGGTGTCGCGTACTCGAGGAAGCCAGTCGGCGTCAGCGCCGTCACCGTCGGCGACTCGATGATCGAGACGCGCTTCTGGTACTTCCACATCATGAAGTACCGCGCGTTGTCGCCGTAGTCTCCAGGCAGGCACGTGTAGTTGGGTTCATTCCCGACGAATGGCGGCGTATTCCCGGTGCCCGCCGGCCCGTAGCCGCAGAACTGGGTCGGCGGCTGTCCGCCCGGCCCGGGAAAGTCGGTGAGATTCGGCAACGGGTAGGCGAGCATTCCGTTGGCCCAGTAGAAGTTGATGTCCGGGTTGGTGTTCGCCTTGGGAGGAGTCGGCGTCGCGCAGTTGCCGTTCACTTTGTCCATCAATGGCTGGTTCGGCACGCACGCGATCTGCGGAGGCGTGATGTACGTCGTCTCAGGAATTGCCGGCATGCCGTTGCTCTTCGCCGGTGCCGGAATGCCGCCGATCGGCTGCTGGCCCGGCTCGATCAGCGGCCCACCCTCACCCGCCTTCCACGTGCACGGAGGTGGATTCCCCGGTTGGCATCCCGCACCGATGTTGGGCACCCCCCAGGCCAACGGATCCTGGCCTTGGCTCCACACGCGGAATCGCGGAAGAACGGACGTCAGGATGCCGGGCGAGAAGGCGTAAACGTTTCCGAGCGCGGGAAAGTTCTGCGACTTCTGTGGTTTGATCCGGTACTCGACGAGCATCGGAAAGATGCTGTCGTACGGGAAGCTCGCGACGTTGGTCTTGCCGAAGTACGGATCGACACCCGCGTTGAAGGCCGGATAGTTGATGTACTTGTTGAACGTCCCCTGAGGCTTGTTGGCCGCGTTCAACGGATTGAAGAGCCCGGCCGTATTGATCGAGTACTGGGTGCCGTAGCTCACGACCGTCGTCAACTTCGGCTGGTTGGGTACGAGTGCAGCCAAGTTCGGCGGGATGGTGCTCGCTGCAACGCAACACGCATCGTGAAACTCGAGCAGGTTGCAGTCGAATTGCTGAATCAGACCCGAGTTGGCCTTGGCCGGGATTCCGGAACCCTGGTTCGTGTTCGGCCCGTCCGCGTTGTTGACGCCGCTCAGTCCGACGAGGACGGACATGTCATCGATGGTGGATGCGACGACGTTTCCGCCGAGCGGCGCCCACGCCAAACCCACGAGGTCCAGGACGATTCCGCTGAAGTCGTTGTAGGACGGCGACGCGTCGCCCGCACGATAGACGTGCTGGAAGCGTGCGCCGAACGGCGAATTGAGCGGTGTCGTCGCGCCGAAGCCGAGGGACGTCAGGAAGTCCTCGCCGTTGGGAGAGGCGTAGGGAGAATTCTTCGGCTTGTTGAAGTTGTCGATCAGGTGCTCGATCGTCGATCCAGGTGCCCCGGTCAACCTGCCGGGCAGATTGAGCCCGATGTCGAACACGATCGGACCGTAGATGAAGCGTCGATCGATCGTTCCGTTGAAGTCCACGTCGAGCGGGGGGTAGTCCGCGTACTCGACGCCGCTCGTCACGGTGTCGCTCACGCTGCCCTGCGGGTAAGTGATCGTCGACGTCGTCGCCTGGCCCATGAATCGATGAACGACGGCACCGTAGTCGGGATCCGCCGTCTGAGTCGTTTCAAACGCCACCTGGAAGTCGATCGCCGGCGGAAACGCGCTTCTGCCGGGACTCGAACTCTGCAGAAGGAAGTTCACGTTGTCGCCCTGGTCCAACATGGCGGGCGGCAACCCGAGACCACGGCCACCCAAGTCGGTGATTCCCAGGACCCCCTTCAGTCCGAGGTCCACCATGAGTGCCGTCTGCGAGGGCGAGGCGTTCGCCAGGATTGACGTGATGTCGGCCTGACTGGGAAGCGTGCGCAGCACGAGCTTGAGGCTCGACGCCGTGCCGCCGAAGCCGATGAACGACGAGTTTCCCGGAGCGACTTGGTCATCGAGGTAAGGCAGAAATCGAATCGTCCGACTGTCGGCGGACGCCTGCACCTTGCCGATGCGTTGCCGGCCAAATCCCGTCTCGGTCTTCTGGACCGCCAAGTCCGCCACGAAGAAGTTCTCGTACGGCCTGAATGACGAAGGATCCATGGGCTCGTTGAACTGGATTCGCAGTTCCGTCTTCGGCGGCACGGCAAGGAACTTCCCCGGATTCGCGCCGAACAGGTTCTCGGCGGGATTCCACTGCGTCGTGCGCTCCACTCCGCTGGGATCGAACATGCGCACGAAGTAGCGCAGGTCGTGATTGAGGAGATCCTGCGCATCGTTCGGGTCACGCGGACGATTGACGGCATCCACCGTGATCTTCGCGAGTGCTGCCGGGTCGGACGGCAGCGGCGGCGGAATGGGCTCGAAGAATTCGGATCGCCTCAGAACGAAGGTCGAACCGGGGACGACCGTCTGGTCGATGGCGGAACCGGGCGCAAGCACGAAGATGGGCTTGTTTGGTGGCAACGCCGCCGCCTTGTTCTGGACGACGACGTACTTCGTGATCACGCCACCAAGTCCCGTGACGGTGAGCAGGGCGTTCGCCCACTCACCCAAGCCCCCGTTTGCGCTCAGAGAGGGCGCGATGCCGAACGGCGAAGCCGTGAGTTCGAGCAACCCTTGATTGACGGAATCGATCGTTCCCGGGAGTTCGACGGCGCGAATGATCCGAGGAGGCGTGGTGTCCGGGAGGAAGCCGTTGAACGAGACGGTGCCGGTGGCGGTCTGCAAGACGATGGCGTCGAGCTTGGAGTTCCCCGGATTGAACGGCAACGGCTTGGCAACTGTGCCGAGGGCGTCCGTGCGGGGCACGAGCGGCTTGCCGTCGGTCGACGCAAGGGAGCCAACGCCGACGCCGGTGACAACTCTCAGGTACCCAGCAGGGTCCGCCACCGCAGCCCCGAACTTGTCGAACACCAGCGGGCTGGATTCGAAGCCGGGAGATGTCGTCGTGATGCCGTGCAGCACGACACGGTTTCCGACGACGACAGCCCTGGCCGTGACGACGGAACCATCCTGCCTCTGGATCTGAATCGTGCTTGCAGCCCCGAGCATGTCCGGGTTCAAGGGGTCAGCCTGGCTCAGGTTCAGAGACGCGGGAAGAAGCACTTGGCTGAACTCGAGAACGAGCGCCGCGTTCCGCGGGATGATCGGAATCTGCGGTGTGATCGGATCGAGAATCTGCGTGAAGTCGATCGGCTCGAGTTCGGTCAGGGAGGTCCCGGCGACCAGCGGAGCTGGGAAGCCGGGCGCCAAGACTCCGGTGACGGGATCCGTTTCGCTCACCGACGACGGATTCACCAGATCCGCCAAGGTGTTGTTCACGTCGAAGATCGGTCGGGCGAAGTACGCCGTGGACAGGAACAGGCTGTTCGGATCGTTGGTCGCGGGAGCACTTCCGCCGCCTCCCACGCCGCTGCCACCACCGCCGCTTCCGCCCCCTCCCCCCCCGCCGCCACAACTTGCAGCGGCCATCATCACTGCGCCCACGGATGCGAGAAGTGCGAACCTCGTCAATTTCGCGCGCATATGCCGATTCGCAGGAGGCCTGGAACAACGCCCACGGGCGGGGGCGCACCCAGCAGCCGACGACTGACCGGCTCGCTCACGGCGACCTGCCCATGCTTCGAGGATTTGAACGACGAACCACCAAGTGTCCGTGGATTTGCCCGGTCCCGCAAGCCGCGGGCCGAAGATCACGCACCAAACCCGACCCGGCCCGGACGAGCCCGGCCGTCGGCATCTGACAGCGCCGTCGACAGGCCTGCTCCACGACATTGCGTGTTTAGGCTGAGAGTCCGCCTCAGGTCACTCGCACTCAGCTCCGCCGAGCGCCCAAGCACGAATGCCACGGTGGACAAGAATCTCGGAGAATTCCGCCCTGGAGTGCCCGGTCGCCGCCACCCAAGCCGCGCCCCAGCCCCCTGTCGCGACGACGCGAATCTCATGGCAGCCCGCGGCCGCCAGGTATCGCCGAGCTTCCTCTACGAGGCGGTCGACCCCGCCCACGGCCATGCCCCAGATGCCGGCATCGAGTGCGGCTGCCGTCGAGGCTCCCGGCGAGAGCGGGCCTGCGACGACGTCGCGGTCAGGGAGCCCGGTTGTCGCGGCGCTCAAGCCCCGCGCCATGGTCCGCGGGCCTGCGGCAATGAACCCACCCAGCCAGGCTCCGCCTCGACCGACGACTTCGACAGTCACGGCGGTGCCCGCATTGACGACGACTGCGGGACCGGGCCGCACGGCGATCACCGCGGCCACGCGGTCCCTCCCCGCCGATGCCAGCAGTTGCTCCGGCCCGAGACCCGGCGGCGCTCGACGCAGCTCCATCAGATCGTCGCGGTCCGCCCCGCCAAGGCCCTCCCGAAACCGGAGGCGCCGCGACTCGGCGACGCTGATCAATACCGTCCGCCCTTTGCACGCCGCAGCGGCGTCCTCGGGCATTCCGTATCGAGCGAAGAGCGGAACCGGTCCCCGCCAGTCGACCACGCCGACCGAGGTGTTGCCGATGTCGACCGTGAAGGCCGGCGCGCTCACTTCACGTGAATGGTCGTCGTCAGCTGCTTTCCTGCGCGCTCGTAGACGACGACGTAGGTCGGCAATTCCGAATTCTGCTTGAACCAGTTGATGGCGCCCGAGACGGACGCCATGGGCACGCCGTTGACCGAGATCACGCGATCCTTGCTCCGAGCTCCGTACTTGTACGCAAGCGAGTCCTCGGGAACGTTCGTGAGCTCGAGCTGCGTGCGCTCACCCGTCGGCATGCTGATCGTCCGGGCGTTCAACTCCTCGGCGAGGAACCGGCCGGGATCGGCCTGCAGTCGCCCGAGGTCCGCGCTCCCCATGACCCAGTGGCCCGGACGCACCTCAACGGACTCGGTGGGCACTCCTTCGACGTCGTCGGCGGGGTCGTCCGCCTCGGTAAGTTCGAAGCGGCTGACGGGAACGCCTTCGCCGCCCGTTCCCAGGCTGGGGGTGAGCGTCACCTCGTCCTCGCCCCAGGAGAAGGTGACCTCCTGCAGCGAAATGCGCAGGACCCGTCCGTGGTACGGGGCCTCATCGTAGGGAGGACGCAACGGATCGCCTTCGGACAGGTGCAGGCGGCGCTGCTTGCCCGTCGCCGCCGCGCCGCTCTCCGCACCGGCGTACGTGACCGCGATGAACCGATCGATCGGATCGTTGGAGTAGAACACCATGCCCACGGTCACGATCGATGCGAGGTCGGGCAGTTGCACCTGCTCGACGACTTCCGGTTTGTCCGTTGTGTCGACGGGGACGTCGACGACACGGACCGACCCGTCGACCAGCGCATCCCACAGTTTCGTGTAGCGCTCCGGCTCGTAGTAGCCGCGCGGCTGCTGCGCCTCGCCGCGGCGCTCCGTCCGGCTGAGCATCACCTCGCTGAAGTAGGAGCTCTTGCGCGAGTCGTACCTGCCGTCCTGCTTGCCGCTCCAGATGTCGAAGAAGGTCCAGCCGGCCCAGACGGCCGCCAGCACGCACAGGAGCCAGATGACCTGCTTCAGTCGGCGGATGCTGATTCGAAATGCCATGCGACCGCCAGCGTGCCCCAGCGGAGGGGCGCGTGCAACGTCGGATCAGTGCTTGGACGGCACTCCATCCCCTTCCTTCCCGGAAGCGACGAGCCGGTGGATCCGAGCCAGGACATCGGCCACACCCTGACCTGAGTGTGACGAGAGGCAGACGACTTCGCCGGCCCCCGCCTCCGCCAGCGCACCCGCGACGATCCACGGGTCATCGCACAGGTCGGAGCGGGAAACGGCCACGACCGAGGGCTTGTCGTCCAGCCCGATGCCCGCCAGCGCCAATTCCTTTCGCACCGTGCGCCAGTCCGTCAGCGCCGCGTCCGCGCCTGCCGCCCCGTCCACGAGATGCAGCAGCACGCGGGTGCGTGCGACGTGACGAAGAAAGCGCAGGCCCAGCCCGACCCCTCGATGCGCTCCTTCGATGAGCCCGGGAATGTCCGCCAGGACCAGCCCGCTGTGATCGGCGGTCAGCAGGCCGAGGACGGGTTCGAGCGTGGTGAACGGGTACTCGGCGACTTTCGGCCTCGCCTCGCTGACGCGCCGCAGGAACGTCGACTTTCCGGCGTTCGGCAGGCCGACGAGACCGACATCCGCGACCAGCCTCAGTTCCAGCCGCAGGCGGCGACTCTCCCCGGGATGCCCCGGGGTCGCTCGTCGCGGAGTCTGGTTCGTGGAGTGCGCGAACCGTCGGTTGCCCTTCCCTCCCGCCCCTCCGGTCGCGACGACGACGCTGTCGCCGTCGGCGACCAGGTCGCGGAGCACGTGGCCTCGCTCGGCGTCCCGGATGATCGTCCCCGCCGGCACCTCGATCGTCAGCGACTCGCCGTCGCGTCCCGTGCACTGGCCGCCGCCGCCGCGCTCACCGTGCCCCGCCCGATAGTGGCGGCCGTGCTGGACGCCGGCCAGCGTGTCGAGGCGCGCGACGGCCCGCAGAATCACGTCTCCGCCGCTGCCCCCGTCGCCGCCGTCGGGGCCCCCGTGCGGAATGTACTTCTCGCGACGAAAGGACACGACGCCGTCCCCTCCGCGGCCGGAGGAGACCAGGATCTCCGTCTCGTCGATGAACACGGGCGTGGGAGCGCGGTCGCCCGCGCTCAGTTGTCGGTGGCGACCGACTCGTCGATGTGCACGCGCTTGCCGGTCCCGAAGCGCACGACGCCGTCGCGCAGCGCGTAGAGCGTCCAATCCCGGCCCACGCCGACGTTGTGTCCGGCATGGAAGCGCGTCCCGCACTGTCGCACGAGGATCGTGCCGGCAGTGACCGCCTGTCCGCCGAAACGCTTGATGCCACGGTGCTGCGCGTTGCTGTCGCGCCCGTTGCGTGAACTGCCCTGACCCTTCTTGTGTGCCATGTCGCGCTCCCGGAACTCAGCCGATGGAGGAAATCGTCAATCGCGTGTACAGCTGACGATGACCTGTGCGCCGACGATAGTCCTTGCGGCGACGGAACTTGTGGACGTGCAACTTCGCCGAGCGGTGCTCGCCGTCGATCGTCGCGGTCACCTTGGCCCCCGCGACGAACGGCGCGCCGAACCTTCCGTCGACCATCAGGACGTGATCGAAGACGTGCTGGGAGCCGGGGGCCGCATCGGGCATCCGGTCCACGAGCAGCGACTCGCCCGTCGAGACCAGATACTGGCGGCCGCGATCCTCGATGATGGCCTGCAAGGGGCACTCCTCGGTACCGGGAGGTCGCGGCTCGATTGCGCGACGGAAAGGGTACCCATCCTAAGGACGGGCGCAGGCCCGTCAAGCAGCCGATCGCTCAGCCCCGGCGGTGGTCGATGTCGTCCGGGAGGGTCACCATGGCCCGAACCTCGACGTCCTCGTAGGACAGGCGGTGGTCGGACCGCACGAAAATCGACTTCCGCGACCGCTCCTCCATGTCGAGCAGGGCCCGTCGCTGCTGGTTCAGCACCGCCTCGGCGACCTCCGGCCGCACGGTCACGACGATGACCCCGCCGGGCTTGCCCAGCTGATCGTGCACCTTGCGGACCACCGCCAGTCCGCTGGTCTCGTCGGACGGAATGTATCCCGTGCCCGTGCAGTACGGACAGGCCTGGTGCACGGTGCGCTTGAGGCTCGGCCGCACGCGCTGGCGCGTGAGTTCGATGATGCCGAACGGGGAGAATCGCGCCACCTTGATGCGCGCGCGATCGCGCCGCAGCTCGTCCTTGAACTGGTGCTCGATCGCCTTGCGATGGCGCTCGCTGCGCATGTCGATGAAGTCGATCACGACGACGCCGCCGAGGTCGCGCAGCCGGATCTGCCGCGCGATCTCGACCGCGGCCTCCGCGTTCACGGTGTAGGCCGTGTCGTCGATCGAGCCGTTCCCCTGCTGCTTGAACCGGCCCGAGTTGACGTCGATCGCCACGAGGGCCTCCGTCTGCTCGATGATCAGCGATCCGCCCGAGCGCAGCTCGATGCGGTTGTTGAGCAGCCCCTCGATCTCGCCCTCGACGTTGAAGTGGCTGAACAGCGGCCGCTCGCCGTCGTACAGCAGCACCTTGTCCACGCACGTCGGCATGATCTCCGACATGAACTGGCGGGCCTTCTCCATCGTGGGCCGGTCGTCGACGTAGACCTCGCCCTGCCCGTCGTAGAGGTCGCGCAGCGTGCGAATGACCAGATCGTTCTCCTGGTACAGCAGGACCGGCGCCGAGTACTCGCGCACGCGCGTCGCCATCTGCTCCCACAGGCGCAGGAGGTAGTCGAGATCGCGCTGCAGGTCGTCGCGCGAAGCGCCCGTACCCGCCGTCCTCACGATGAAACCGAGCTCCTCGGGAACCTTGAGCTCGCGCACGATGCCCTTGAGGCGTTCACGCTCGGCGTTGTCGAGCACCTTGCGCGAGACCCCGCGCTTGGCGATGCCCGGCATGAGCACGACGAAACGGCCGGGGATCGAGAGGAAAGTCGTCAGCGTCGGGCCCTTGGTCCCGATGCCCTCCTTGATGACCTGCACGACGATCTCCTGCCCCTTGTGCAGGATGTCCTGGATCGGGGGCATCTCGCGGAACGACGGCCGGGCGCGCGGCTGCTCCCGCTCTCGCCCCCGCCCGCCCCGCCGGCCGCGCCGACGTCCGCCGCGACGGCCTCCGCGGGCCGCCCGTCCCGAACCCTCGTCGTCCGCCTCACCGCCGGCTGAGGTCTCCTGCTCGACGGCGGATCGGTCACCTTCCTCGGCCGCCCCGTTGGCGGCGGGCTCGTCCGGGGCCGCCTCGTCCTCGTCGTCCTCCTCCTCCACCTCTTCGCCCTCGGCGCCGGCCTCCGGGGCATCGTCCTCCGACCAATCGGCGTCGCCTCGCGCGAACGCGAGGCTCTCCGCCTTCTTCGACTCGTGCTGGTCGGGCCCTTCGTCCTCCTCCTCGGCGTCGTCACCCTCGGCGGCGCCGTCGCCGGCTCCGGCTCGAACGATGTCCTCGACGAGGGGCGCCTCGGAATCCTCGGGCGCCTCGAGTTCGTCCTCGTCGTCCGCCTCGTCCAGGTCGAGGACCGGAGCCGGCGCCTCCGAGGCATCGGCCTCGATGTCGGGCGCCGCACCGACTTCGACGATCTCCTCGTCATGCGCCGTTTCGCGCGCCGCCTGCACCGACGCGAGCAACGAGCGCGACTGCTCGCCGACCGCGGCCATCGAAAGATCCGACACGTGCAGGAAACCCTGCCGATGGTGCCCGAAGTCGACGAACGCGGCGCCGATCGACTTCTCGATGTTCGTGATGCGGGCCTTGTAGATGTTGCCCAGCGTCGAGCCCAACGAGCCGCGCTCGATGTAGTACTCGTCGAGCCTGCCGCCCGCGACGACCGCTATCCGACTCTCGGCGCTCTCGCGGCAGTTGATGAGCAGCTTGCGGCCAACAGGTCCGCGTCCTTGTCCGCCACGTCGGCGTCGTCCCATGGAAGTTCTCCTTCGGGACGCACTTCGCGCAGCTTGGTGATCTTTCCGATCCCGATCACTCCCGCCCCCGACCGCCGCGCCAACGCGTCCAACGCCTGCACGACGTGGGACGGGCGGGGCGGGCGACCGGCGTCTCCGGCCAACTCGATGACGACGGTGTGGTCGTCCTCGATCTCGGCCGAAACGATCAGGGCGCGGGCGTCGACGATCCGCGCCGTGCGGGGGTCCTCGACGGGAAAGCTGTCACAGGCAAGCAGTGCGGTCAGGGCGTCCATAGCGGACCCCGCCGGGCCTTCGATCTCGAGGCGGTAGCGCACGCGGCCCGACGCGCGGGGGCTTTCGCCCCGGCGTGTCTCCACGATGTGCACGCACTTCGGAAGTGCGGGCTCGAGCGCTGCCCGGATCGTCTCCGCGGCAAGGTCCTCGTTCAGCGTCACGGTGAGCCACTCTCCTTCGGACGCCATGCCGACCGGCAGGGCATCGGTGAAGGCCACCTTCAGACGCGGGTTGAATCCCGAGCTGGATCGGACAGGCAGGCCGCTGCGTCGCAGCGAGCGTTCCACGAGTCGGGCCAAGTCCAGGTGCCCCAGAAACCGGCCGTCACCCTGCTTCGCAAGGCAGATGGCCGCTTCATGTCCGGGGGCGGGGCTGTCCATGACTTCGAATGCCGTTCCAGCAGTCCCTCCGAGCGCGGCACGCTGCCGGCACGAGGTGTCGCCATCCTAGCCCAGCCGGCCCGGAACTTTCTACGCGCCGCTCAGGACTCGCCGAATCCCGCGGACACGAGCGCCACGAGCGCGGCGAGGGCCTCGCCCGCCTGCGGCCCGTCGGCCTCGAGTTCGAGCTGCGTGCCGACGCCGCAGGCCAGCGTCATCAGCGAGAACACGCTGCGACCGTCCGCGGGTTCGGCGTGCGGCGCGCGCACGCGGATGCTCGCGTCGTAGCGCCGCGCCGTCTCGACGAACCGCGTGATGGGCCGCGCGTGCAGCCCCTGCCGGTTGACGATCGTGACCACGGCCCGCTCGGGCACGTCAGCGCAGAACGGCGCGTTCGTGCAGCACTTCGAGGATCTCGCCGGCGGATCGCGCCTGCCGGATGAAGCTGGAGAAGTCGGGGTCGCGCACGACGCGGGACACCCAGCGCAGCGCCTGCAGGTGCTCGTCGTCGCGAGCCAGGGGCGAAACGAGCAGCACGAAGACATGCACGGGCTCGCCGTCGATCGCGCGGAAGTCGATGCCGTCTCCCGATCGCGCCACGAGCGCCGCATGCTTGCGCAGACCGTCGATCTTGGCGTGCGGGATGGCCACGCCCCTTCCGAGCCCCGTCGTGCCGCGTTCCTCGCGCTCCTCGAGCGCGACCTGCACCTGCGAGCGCCGCGCCTTCGGCAGCACGCCGGCGTCGACCATGCCGTCGATCATCTCCAGCAGCGCTTCGGCTTTCGAGCGCGCGCGCAGCGCGGGCAGGATCGCCGGCGCGGAGAAGATCCCGGCGAGCAGCGGGTCGGAACTCATCGCCCGTCGCGCCCCCCGGCACGGCGATGGTCCTTCAGGCGCTCCTTGGCCTTGACGACCTGACGCTCCACCTTCTCGACGACGCTGTCGATCGCCTTGAGCACGAGCGCATCGCTCGCGTGCCCGACGAAGCGCAGGTTGGGGGCGGCCGAGACGATCAGCTCGGTGCGATGACGGTCATGCTCCGTGTCGAGCACGATCTCGATGTGGTTCACGCCGTCGAAGAAGCGGGTCAGCCGCTCGACCTTCTCGAGCGCATACTCCCGGACGTTCGGAGGATGCTGGGCATGTCGGTCCGTGAAGTCGATGCGCACGGTCATCCGTGGTTCCCTTGGGTGTCGGCGGTGAGGATCTGGCTGCTCAGGATAGCAGCCCCGGCGCCGCACCGCGCGATCTCGCCGGCGTAGCGCACGCGCCACAGGAACAGGCCGCGGGCGGGCAGGGACGGCGGCGCCCTCGACCGATCGGCGGCCGAGAGCAGGGCAGGCACGTCCGCCCCGTCGCGTCGGCCGGTGCCGATCTCGACGAGCAGCCCCGCGAGCATGCGCACCATGCCGTAGAGGAATCCGTCCGCAGTGGCGAAGACGCGCGCTCCGTCGGGGATGCGCTGGATGCGGATCGACGAGAGCGTGCGCAGCACGCCCCGCGCCGGCTCCATGGCCCGGCTGAGGGCCGTGAAATCGCGCGTTCCGACGAGTTGCCGTGCCGCCAGGCGCATCGCCGCCAGATCCAGGTCGCCCGGCACCGGTTCGAAGGTGCGTCGGCGGTGCGGCGGCAGCCCGGCCTGCAACTCACGCTTCCTCACGGCTCCGGGCACGAAGTGCAACTGGTAGAAGTAGGTCTTCTCGACCGCGTCGTACCTCGCGTGGAAGCCGGCCGGAACGACCGCCAGGTCGCGCGCGCGAATCGTTTCGGGGAGTTGCGCGTTGAGGCGCGCCAGCAGGCGCTCCGGCGGCAGGTCCGTCGGATCATCGAAGTGCACCACCTGGCCCAGGGCATGCACCCCCGCATCCGTGCGCCCCGACGCCGCGACGCGCACCGGCCGACGCGCGACGCGTTCGAGGGCGCGCTCCACCTCGCCCTGGATCGTCACCCGCCCGGGTTGGACCTGCCAGCCGGAGTAGCCGGTGCCGTCGTAGGCCAGCGTGACGCGCCGGCGGGGCGAACTGCCGGGCTCGCCGATCACGTCCCGCCGTAGGCGCGGCGATCGCGCGAACTGCCGAGCCCCAGCACCTTGCGGTATTTCGTCACGGTGCGCCGCGCGATGTCGAGGCCGTGCCGCTCCTTGAGCAGCGTCACGATCGCCTCGTCGCTGAGGGGGTCGGTCGGATCCTCGCCCGCGATGATGCCCCGCACGAGGTCCTGGACGCTGACGCGCGACGCGCCCGCCTCGGCGCCTTCCCGGGCCGGAACCTCGCCGGTGAACAACCCGCGCAGCGGCTCGATGCCGCGCGGCGACTGCACGTACTTGCCGTTGATGGCACGGCTGATCGTCGACACGTGCACGCCGAGCGCGTCGGCGACCTCCTGCATCTTGAGCGGTCGCAGTCCGGAGGGCCCCTGCTCGAAGTAGTCGGCCTGCCGGTTGACGAGCTCGCTGGCCACGCGAAAGAGCGTGTGCTGGCGCTGCTCGATGGCGTCGACGATCGACTGCGCACGCTCGAGCTTCTCGCGCAGGTGGCGCCGCAGCTCGGGGTCCAGCCCGCGGTCGGCGGACATGCGGCGAACGGCACGTGACACCGTCACCGCGGGCACCCAGTCGTTCTCCAGCGAGATCTCGTAACCGTCGCCCACGCGTCGGACGACGACGTCGGGGTGGACGGGCGGCGCCGCCGCGCCGCGGAAGCGCCGTCCCGGGATCGGATCGAGGTGGCTGATGACCTCGATGCCGGCCAGCACGCGCTCGACGCTCGCCCCGGTCGAGCGGGCGATGAGCGGGATCCGGTTGCGCGCGATGTCGTCGAGATGCTGCATGACCAGGGAGACGAGCAGTTCGTCCTTCGACTGCTCCTCGTCGAGCTGCAGCAGCAGGCACTCCACGAGGTCGCGGGCACCGACGCCGCGGGGCTCGAGGGCCTGCACGAGCCGCAGCGCGTGTTCGAGCTCGGACAGCGACGGGGTCGGCTCGACGTCGCCCGCGAGATCCTCGAGGGGCATGGCCAGCCAGCCGCGGTCGTCGAGGGCACCGACGATGCGGCGCGCCAGTACCTGCTCGCGCTCGGACAGCGAACTCAGCTCGAGTTGCTGCACCAGCAGGTCGGGGAGGCTGTGCGTGGCCTCCGCGGTGGCGGCGAGCACGTCCATGCGCGAGGCGCGGTCCGGATCGGCGGCGGGGCGCCAGTCCTCGTCGTCGTCGACGCCCTCCCACGGGTCGTCGTCGGCGCCCGCCTCGACGGGCGCCGGCTCGTCGTCGACGACGCGTTCGAGCGCCTCGTTCTCCTGCAGCTCCTGCTCGACGAGCTGCTGCAGATCGGGGGACGCGAGCTGCAGGATCTCGATGCGCTGCAGCATCTGCGGCGAGAGCCGCAGCTGCAGGTCGGCGCGCGCCGACTGCTGCAGACCGAGCTTCAACCCGGCTCGTCCATGCGCGCCCGGCCGGACAGCGCGTCGGCCAGCATCGCCGCATTGCTGTACTCGATCGCGCTGCCCGAGGCGACGCCGCGCGCGATGCGCGACACGACGACGCCCGACGCGGCCAGACCGCGCCGGATGTGCAGCGCCGTCGCGTCCCCCTCGTAGTCGGGATTCGTCGCGATGACGACCTCGTCGACGCCGCCCGCCGCCACGCGCGAGAACAGCGCATCCATCGTCAGGTGGCGCGCCTCGATGCCCTCCAGAGCGTTGATGTGCCCGAGCAGCACGTGGTAGACGCCCCGCCAACCGGCCTCCTCGAAGGGCGGCACGTCGCGCGGCTGCTCGACGACGAGGACGCGCCGCCGGTCGCGCATCGGATCGGCGCAGACGGGGCACGGATCGGACTCGGCGATGTCGTGGCAGTTCGAGCAGGCCACGACGCCGGCGCGCATGGCGACGAGCGCCTCGGCGAGTTCGCGCACCTCGTCTTCGGGCGCGCGCAGCAGATGGAAGGCGAGCCGCTCGGAGGTGCGCTGTCCGACGCCGGGGAGAGTGCGGAAGGCCGCGATCAAGCGCGCGAGTGTCGGCGGAAGAGCCATTTCGGCGCCAGTGTAACGGTCGTCCTCAGAAGTCCGGCAGCTTGAGTCCGCCGGTGAGCGCCGCGCGCTGCTCCTCGCGGTAGGCGCGACTCGCCGCGGTCGCGGTCCGCAGCGCCGCGAGGATCGCCTGTTCGATGAGCCTGGCGTCTCCGGTCGCGACGAGCGCGGGCGAGAGGGTCAGCTTCACGACGTCGCCGGCGCCATTCACGCGCGCGACCACGGCGCCGCTGCCGGCCGTTCCCTCCGACTCGTGCGCCTGCAGCCGCTTGTCGGTCTCGTCGAGCGCGCGCTGGAGATTCTTGGCCTGCTCGAGCAGGTGACGCATGTCCATGGTGCACGGTCTCCGGCGGGCGGCAGGGCGACTGCGCGCCGGCCCGGCCGCGGCGCGCGCCCCTCATCGTGGCGGCAATCGACTCAGTTGTCGACCCGCTCGGCGCCCGGCCAGTCTCCCAAGATGCGCTGTTCGAGCGGACCCGCGGCCCGCTTGGGAGGGGCGGCACGCGGAGCGCCCCGCTCGGCGGCCGAGGCCTGCGCCGCGGCGTCCGACGGCGAGCCGACGTCGAGTTCGACCGCCCGGCCGGCGGCCTGTCGCGCGGCCGCCAGCAGTCGGGCGCGGAGGTCGGCGTCCTGCCGTGGATCGAACAGCGCTCCGGCGGCCAGGCGCAGCCGCACGACGTCGCCGTCGAGACGCAGCTCCACGGCACGTTCGAGTTCGGCGCGCAGCGACCGGGCCCCGCGCCCGGCCTCGGCCAGGAAGCGGTCGACGAAGTCGGAGGCGGCCAGGGCCGGAACGTCCGCGGGGCCGCTCACCGCCCGGGGCGCGGCCGGTGCGGACGAACGCGGCGCTCCGCCGGAGCGCGGGGCGGGGGCGACTTCGGCCTGCGCAGCGGCCCGTGGCCCCTCTGCGAGCAGTTCCGCCAGCGGCTGCAGCATCCGGGTGCGGGCCAGGGTGACGATCGCGAGATCGACGACGAGGCGCTCGTCGTGGCGCTGTCGCAGGCGCCGATCGGCCTCCACGAGCACGTCGAGCTGCGCCAGGAGCTGATCGACGTTGCCCTTCGCCGCGAGGCGTGCGAGGACGGCGCGTTCCTCCGGAGTTCGATCCGCCGGCTCGCCGCCCGCGGCGGCGACGAGCGCGCCCTGCAGCGTCTCCGTCAGCTGCTCCACGAGGTCCTCGGCCCGGACGCCCCGCGCGAACGCGTTGCCCGCGAGATCCAGTCCGAGTCCGGCGTCGCCGTCGAGCAGCGCCCCGACCAGACTCTCGACGAGTTCGGGCGGCAGGCGTCCCGTGAGCCGCTCGAAGTCGGCCACCGACGGCTTGCCGTCACCGAAGCTGATGAGCTGGTCGAACAACGAGAGCGCGTCGCGCATGCCGCCGCGCGCATGGCGCGCGACGCGTTCGGTGAGCCCGGCCGGGACTTCGATGGCTTCGCGGCGGCCGATCTCCGCGAGGCGCTCGGCGATCTCGCCGGCGGCGAGCCGCCGGAAGTCGACGAGCTGGCAGCGCGAGCGGATCGTCTCGGGCACCTTGAGCGGCTCGGTCGTCGCGAGGATGAAGCGCGCGTGACTCGGCGGCTCCTCGAGAGTCTTCAACAGCGCGTTGAAGGCCGAGGTCGACAGCATGTGGACCTCGTCGATGATGTAGACCCGATGACGCGCCTCCACCGGCCGGAAGCGCACGTTCTCGATGAGTTCTCGGACGTTCTCGACCTTGTTGTGCGAGGCGCCGTCGATCTCGACCACGTCGAGGCAGTCGCCCGACTCGTCGATCGCGCGGCACACGCCGCAGACGCCGCAGGGATCGCCGGTCGCCGCGCCCAGGCAATTCCAGGCCTTCGCGAGAATGCGCGCCATCGACGTCTTGCCGACGCCGCGCGGTCCGCTGAAGAGATAGGCGTGCGCCGAGCGGCCGCCGGCCACCGAGGAGCGCAGCACCCGCGCCGCGTCGTCCTGGCCGACGACCTCCTCGAAGCGCCGGGGGCGGTAGCGGGTGGCGAGCACGGTGTAGGCGGCCATCGCGGTGGAGCCTAAGCCAGCGGGCCGGGTGCCGTCGAGCCGCGGGAGCAAGTGGCGGTGGCCGGCTCGGCCGACGCGATCGGCGGCGCAACGAAGGCTGCGCTTAGGGCTGCTCCCGTCAGGGCCTGACCCGATTCACGCGCTTCGTTCGCCGGATACGCCCCGGTCGGCGCCGGCGCACCGCCGGAATGCCTCGGTCGGCCGCGCGGACGCGGCCGTGCTTCACTGCCTGACCTGCTGCAAGACGATGGCGGAGAGGGTGGGATTCGAACCCACGGAACGGTTGCCCGTTCAACGGTTTTCGAGACCGCCACGATCGACCACTCTGTCACCTCTCCGTCGTCCGTCCTGCGACCGCCGCACCGGCAGCCACCTGCACCGAGTCGAGTGGCGGAGAGAGTGGGATTCGAACCCACGGAACGGTTTCCCGTTCACTCGCTTTCCAAGCGAGCACAATCGACCGCTCTGTCATCTCTCCGTGCACGGTGCACCGGCGGTGCATCGGTCGCACGACGGGCCGAGGATCATAGCGATCCGGACCCCGGTCCCGCGACAGGCCTAGCGACGGGCCCGGAAGAAGGCGCGCAGCAGTTCGCCGCACTCGTCGCCCCGGACGCGCTCCAGCACGTCCACGCGGTGGTTGAGCCGCTCGTCGCGCACGATGTCGCGCAGCGACCCGCACGCGCCGGTCTTGGGATCGAGCGCGCCGAACACCAGCGCCTCGACGCGCGCGAGCACGATGCCTCCCGCGCACATCGCGCAGGGCTCGAGCGTCGCGGCGAGCAGCGTGCCCGGAGGCAGGCGCGGATCGCCGCCGAGCCGGCAGGCGTCGCGCAGGGCCAGCAGTTCGGCGTGCGCCGTCGGGTCGGCCCGCGCCTCGATCTCGTTGTGCCGGGCCGCCAGGACGGAACCGTCGGCGCTGAGCAGCACGGCGCCGACCGGCACCTCGCCCCGCGCGGCGGCGCGTCGCGCCAGTTCCAGCGCCAGTTCCATGGCGAGTTCCGCCCTCTCGGGCGTCTGCGGCGCGCGCGTCCGGCTCATGGTCGCTGCGAACCCGACGAGGACTGGTACACCCAGGAGGACTCGAACCTCCAACCTTCGGTTCCGTAGACCGATGCTCTATCCAATTGAGCTATGGGTGCACTCCCCTCCAAGCAAACCGCAACGCGCGGGAGCTTGTCAACGGCGAGGCCGCGAGCGTGCGCCTCGAAAGGCGTCCGCGCGCACGCCGCGCGCGCCCGGCGCCGGGCCGGCGCCGCGGCGCGCGGGCCACGTCTCGGCCGCTCCGTCCGTGCCGACTTGACCGGAATTCCAAAAAAATTTTCGAGCGCGGTTTCGGGCCCGCAGACGGGCTTCCGGGGCCGTCCCGCCCCACCGCGACGCCCCCGGCCGTCTTGACACGGACGCGCGCGCCGTTCCGTGCGAATTCGCTGGACGTTCCGCGCCAATCGCGTGCCGCAACGGTGCGCGCGTGCGGCACGTTTGCGGCGCGCGCACGTCCGCACGCGCTGCGCGCGCGTCGACGCGCCGCAACTGCAGGCACGCGTGCGCGGCGACTGCGGCAGCATCTGCACGCTTCATTCCGGGGCCACTCCACCGATAACGTCTTCAACGGGGCCTACCGAGCCTCTGTTCCAACTGTCAAGGATTCCCAAACGGAGTACCACGACCATGGCGAAGAAGAAGAAGAAGGCCAAGAAGAAGGCGACGAAGAAGGCGACGAAGAAGGCCCGCCGCCGCAAGTAGTCGTCGTCAGCTCAAGAACTCTCGTTCTTGACGATGGGCGCCCCCTCCCCGGGGGGCGCCCGTCGGCTTTACGGGCGCGCGAGCCGCTCGAGGAACTCCGGCGTCAGTTCGTGCAGCGAACGCACGCGCGCCCAGGCACCGGCGGCGAGCCACGGGTCGGCGGCACGCGCCGCATCGGGGACGAGCGCGATGCTCGCCATGCCCGCCGCCGTCGCCGCCGTCACCCCCGCCACGGCATCCTCGACCACGACGCAGTGCGCGGGAGACACGCCGAGCCGCCGGGCGGCCTCGTCGAACACGTCGGGCGCGGGCTTGCCCCGCCCGACCTCATCGACGCTCACGAGTGCCGCCAAGCTGCCGCGCAGGCCGAGGCGGTCCACCACCAGCGCCACCTGGGCGCGCGTCGCCGAGGACGCCAATCCCAGCCGCAGGCCGTCCGAGCGCAGACGCAGGACGCATTCCAGCGCTCCCTCCATGGGCAGGACGACGCCCGCGGCCAACGCGCGCAGCGAGGCCTGAATCCGCTCGCGCGCCAGCTGCTCCGGCGCCTCGTCCAGCCCCAGATGCGCGACGACGCGGCCGAAGAAATCGACCTCGGGCAGGCCCAGACAGGCGTCGTAAAACGCCTGTTCCACGCGGCAGCCGCGCCGAAGCAAGACCTCGTTCGTCGTGGCGAAGTGCATCGGCTCGCTGTCGACGAGCACTCCGTCCATGTCGAAGACGACTGCCTGCCAGTCCATGCGTCCAGCGCTCCGGGCCGCTCCGATTTCACCGCGCGGGACTCGAGACTGTCCATGGGGTGTCCGGGCGCCGCTTCGGCCCGCGCGCTTGCGTGCGGCCTCCGCGTCGCCTAGAACGGCCGACGCTTCGACCGCTCGGGAGCCGCATGGGCGCCGCGACCCACGAACAACCCGCGCCGCGTGAACGCTGGGGCAGCCGCCTCGGCCTGATCCTCGCGATGGCCGGCAACGCGGTCGGCCTCGGGAACTTCCTGCGCTTCCCGAACGAGGCCGCCAACCACGGCGGGGGCGCCTTCATGGTCGCCTACTTCGTCAGCCTGCTGCTCCTCGGCCTCCCGCTCATGTGGATGGAGTGGACCATCGGGCGGCGGGGCGGCGCGCTCGGCTACTCGTCGTGCCCGGGGATGCTCCAGAGCCTCACCCGGGCCCGCTGGGTGCGCTACGCCGGCGCCATCGGCATCGTGATGCCGATCATCGTCGTGATCTTCTACGTGTACGTGGAGTCCTGGACTCTCGGCTACGCGGTCCAGTCGATCAGCGGCGTGCTCGGCGCGGCGGAGAACCCCGCGCGGCACTTCGGCGAGTACATCGGGGCCGACGGCGGCTTCCTGGGGCAGGTGGGCTGGAGCGGCAGCGGCGCCGCCTACGGCTTCCTGCTGGTGACGGCCGTCGTGAACATCTGGGTGCTGTCGCGCGGACTGTCGAAGGGCATCGAGGTCGTGGCCAAGATCGGCATGCCGCTGCTCGTGCTCGCGGCCGTGTGCCTCGTGGCGCGCACGCTCACGCTGCCCGACGTCGAGGGCCGCAACGTCCTCGACGGCCTCGCCGTCTACTGGACGCCCGACTGGGAGCGGCTGTTCCGCGCCGACGCCGCCTCGATCTGGCTGGCCGCCGCGGGACAGATCTTCTTCACGCTCTCGGTCGGCTCGGGCGCCATCAACACCTATGCCAGCTACGTCCGCGAGGACGAGGACATCGCGCTCACCGGACTCGCCACGGCCTCCGCCAACGAGTTCTGCGAGGTGATCCTCGGCGGCACGCTGGTGATCCCGGCCACCTTCCTGTTCTTCGGCATGCAGGGCGTGGCGGAGTACGGATCGAGCAGCATGGGCATGGCCTTCATCGCGATGCCGGCGATCTTCGAACAGATGCCGCTGCCCGGCCTGGGCGCGGGCCCGGCTTCGGTGGCCGTGCTCGGCACGCTCTGGTTCGGACTGCTGTTCATCGCCGGCATCACGTCCTCCCTGGCGCTGTGCCAGCCCGCGATGGCCTTCCTCCAGGACGCGCTGGGGCTGACGCGCCGGCAGGCCGCCCTCGCGATCGGCACGGTGATCCTGCTGTGCGTGCAGCCGATCGTGCTGCTGCCCGGCGTGCTCAACGAATTCAACTACTGGGCCGGCACATTCGGACTCGTCGCGTTCTCGTGCCTGGAAGTCACGCTGCTGATGTGGGTCTACGGCAGCCGACGCGCATGGGAGGACTTGCACCGCGGCGCCGAAGTGCGGCTGCCGGGCGTCTTCCGGCTGATCATGGGCTGGATCACCCCCCTGCTGCTGCTCGGCATGCTGGCCTGGTGGGGCGCGACGCAGGCTTGGCCGATCCTGAGGTTGCAGGTCGATCCCGACGGCCAGCCCTACAGCGAGGCCGTGGCGGGCAACGCGCTGCTCGGACGCATCGTCATGCTCGCGCTCGTGCTCGGCGGCATGCTGCTCGTGGCCGTCGCCGCGCGCCGCGGGCACTTCCGGGCGCTCGACGACGCGTCGGCGGAGGATCGCCGTTGATCGTCCTCGCGCAGGCAGCTCCCGAGATGACACCGGCCGCATGGGTTTTTCTGGCCGTCTCCTGGGCGGCCGTGGCGGCTCTGGCGGTCTGGTGTTTCCGCCGGGTGCTGGGCGGCGGCCCGCCGCGTCGACCGTGAGCGGACGGCAAGTCGCCGTGCGCGAACGGCTCCGTAGCGAACTTCCCGCGCCGGGCGACCCGGCGAAATTGCTCGAGGACCTGCTCGCCGCGGGACTCGATCCGCAGGACGCCGCCGACTTCGTCGCGAACGCCTTCCGGACCTGGGTGGCCCTGCGCGACCTGCGCCTGCAGCGCGCCTGGCAGTCGGGCATGGGTTGGTTCCACGCGCGCAACCTGATCCTCGTCGCCGCGCTGCTGCTCGTGGCGGTGACCTTGCTGCGTCCCCCGCCGGGCCTCGCGGAGGCCGCCGCCGCGGGGGCCGCCGCGCTCCACGTGGTCACGGCGATCGCCTCGCCGCTGCGCAGCCGCCGCCTCGCGCGCGAGGAGGAGCGCCTGCGGACGGCGTGGGCCCGCGAGTGGTCCGCCTGCCTCGAACGGTCTCCGCTCAGGCCGCCGGGTCGCTGAGCGGCTCGCCGAACTCGCGCGTCAGCTCGACGCCGAAGCAGGTCAGGAGCATGGCGCGGTTGTCGAGGCGCGTGCGCAGCCGGACCGTCCCGTGCCACAGCGCCGCGAGATGGCGCAGCGTCTCCTCGGCCTGGTCGAGCTGGAGTTCCGAGCCGCTCCAGACGTGCTCGAGATCCAGCGCCCCCGCGCCCGCGTCCAGGCGGCGGATCACCGGTTGGCCGCCGTTGGCCAGCGAGGCCAGCAGGCTCTGCCGGGCCCGCGCGCGTTCGTCCTCGCCGGCACCGAAGCCGTGACGCGCCGCGAACGCGTCGTCGAAGTGGGTCTCGACGAACGTGAGGTCGTTGTGGATCGCGCGCGCGTCGAGGAGCGGCTGCATCGCGCCCCCGTGATCGGCTTCGATCCTGCGGAACAGCTCGAGCCCGAGCTTGTAGGGATTCATCGGACCGTCGTCGCCGCCCATGGCCCCGGCGTGCTGGCAGGCGTAGTCGACGACTTCGGCGTCGCGCAGCAGCGACTCCGTCATCAGCCGGCTGTGCCAGAACGAGGCCCAGCCCTCGTTCATCACCTTCGTGAGGATCTGGGGCAGGAAGTAGTAGGCCTCGTCGCGCAGCATGGCGAGCACCTCGGCCTGCCAGTCGGGCAGCGGCGCCTCCCGGAGGATGTGCCCGAGGACGTCCCCGGGGGTCGGCGGCCCGTCGAGCGGCGGCGCGCTGCCGGGCCGCCCGCGCGCGCGCAACAGCGCGGAGGCGTCGATCAGGTTGTCGACCGAGTGCACCCGGTCGATGAACGACTCGACGGCGTCGTGGCCGTGGACGTCGGCCAGAGCGCGCAGCCGCTCGGCGTGCAGCGCCGTCGTCTCGAGCATGTCGAGGTCGGTGCCGGAGAACCAGGCGTTGTGCCGGAAGAAGTCCGCGTGCCCGCAGACGTGCGCCATGACGAGCTTCTGCTCGAGAGCCGAATTCTGCCGCAGCAGGTAGGCGACGACGGGACGCGTGTTGACGACGAGTTCGTAGATCCGCTGCAGCCCGTAGGCGTGCCCCTTGATGAGGCGGTCGTACTCCATGCCGAAGCGCCAGTGCGCGTAGCGCACCGGGAACCCCGCGTAGGCCGCGATGGCGTTGAGCTGCCTGTGATCGACGAGTTCGTACACGACCTCGGGGACGTCGAGTCCGGCGGCGCGGGCGCGCTCCTCGACGTCGCGTTGCATCGCCAGGAGTTCGCCGCGGAGCAACGTCATCGCGTCACACGCCCTTCCCGAGGAAGGCCTTGATGGCCGGGAGGATGCCGTCGCGATCGAGGATCTCGGCCGTGATCACGCGCTCGTCGGAGCCGAGCGACTGGTCGAGGTCCTTCTTGAACTGGC
>CAZBBB010000010.1:51080-61138 GCA_964490005.1 uncultured Phycisphaerales bacterium
CCCGAGCCGTAGGCGCTCTTCACCTGTCCGTAGCAGAACAGGTTGGCCGCCGGGAGCAGCCGCTCGCGCAGCAACGACATGCACTTCTCGGTGTCGCGCCCGCTCCAGTTGTCGCCGTCCGAGAAGTGGAACAGGTAGATGTTCCACTCGCTGGCCGGGAAGCGCTGCTCGACGAAGTCGGTGGCCAGGGCGTACGCCGAGGAGATCTTCGTGCCGCCCGACTCGCGCAGCCGGTAGAACGTGTCCTGATCGACTTCCTTGGCGACGGCATCGTGCACCACGTAGCACGTGTCGAGGCTGCGATACTGGCTGCGCAGCCAGGTGTCGATCCAGAACGAGACCAGGCGCACGATCTCCTTCTGCTCGCGGCCCATCGAGCCCGACACGTCCATCATGTAGAGGATCAGCGCGGCGTGGTCGGGTCGCGGCGTGTCCTTCCATGACCGGTAGCGCTGGTCGTCGGCGACCGGCGTGATGCGCGGGGCGCGCGGGTCCCACGTCCCCGACAGCGCCTGGCGGCGCAGCGCCTCGCGCCAGGTGCGCCGCATGTGGCGCAACCCCTGAGGCCCCGTCCGCCGCACCGACGTGAAGCGGCGATCGACGGCCGAGACCCGCGAGCGGCCGCGCGGCTCGATCCGCGGCAGGGCCAGTTCCTCGCCGAGGATGGCCGCCATGTCCTCCAGCGACAGTTCGACCTCGAGCAGGTGCTGGCCGGCCTGTGACCCGGCGGCGCCCGCGGCCGTCGCCTCGCCCGATGCACCCTCGCCCTGACCCCGGCCCTCCCCGCCCCCCTTGCCGCCCCGCTCGTTGCTGCCGAAGCGCAGGCGCGGCAACTCGATCCGGGGCACGGGGATCGAGACGAGTTGCCGGCCCTTGCGGCCGATGAGTTCGGCCCCGGTCACGTAGCGCTTGAGGTCCTGCTTGATCTGACCGCGGACGATCTCGCTGAAGCGCGCGCGATCGCGTTCGATGCGGCTGCTCACGCGGCCTCGCCGCCGGCGGGTCGCGCCTCCCCGCGCGCGAACAGTCCCGCCACGCGCTCGAGCACCCGGGCCGCGCAACGCTCGCAGTAGGCCCGATCGCGCACGAGCCGCCCGGCGACGACATCGACCTTCTCGAGCACGTCGCGGTCGACGACGGTGCTCTGGCCGGCGGTGAGCTTGAACGTGTCCCGGCAGTCCTCGAACAGCTTGAGCTCGAGGGCGCTGCGCAGGCGCGGGTTCGACAGGTAGGTGAAGCTCTCGCCGCGGACGGCCAGCGCCTCGATGTAGTTCACGATCTCCCGGCGGAAGTCGCCCTTGCGCGCTTCCGTGACGCCGATCTTCTCCTCGATGCTGCGCATCAGGCGCTCGTCGCCGGCGCCCTCCCCCGAGACCGAGGCGGAGACGGAGTCGACGTAGTTGCAGCACAGCCGCTGCACGGCTTCGGCATCGGCGGAGACGGCCTCCCGCACCTCGTCCTTGAGCCGCGCCTCGAGGTCCTCGCGCACGACGCCCGCGAGTTCGGCGTAACGGCGCCGCACGTCGTCGGCGTCGATGAGCGGGTGCCCGCGCAGGCCCTGCTCGAGAGAGTCGAGCACGTCGAAGGGCGAAAGGCAGGGCGGGGCGCCGTCCGCGACGAGCGCAGCCGCGATGCGGTCCTGCACGTAGCGCGGCGAGATGCCGGCGAGGCCCTCGGAGGGCGCCTCCTCGCGCAGTTCGTCGACCATCGCCGGAGCGCAGCCCTTCACCGCCTGCCCGTCGTAGAGCTTCAGCTTCTGGATCAGCGTCAGCGCGTGGTTATTGGGCTCCGCGAGCCGGGTCAGCACCGCCCACCTGGCGGCCGCCTCGAGCGCGTGCGGCGCGAGATGACGCCCCGCGCACACGCCTTCGCCGAAGGCCTTGCGGTAGATGCGGACCTCGTCGGACAGCCGCGTGTTGTAGGGGATGTCGATGCGCGTCGTGCGGTCGCGGAAGGCCTCCATGAGCTCGTTGTTCTGGAGCCGGCGGTACTCGGGCGAGTTGGTGTGCCCCAGGATCACCTCGTCGATGTCGGTCTGCGCGAACTTCTTGGGCTTGACGGCGTGCTCCTGCGTCGCGCCGAGCAGGTCGTACAGGAAGGCCACGTCGAGCTTGAGGATCTCGATGAACTCGAGCATGCCGCGGTTCGCCACGTGGAACTCGCCGTCGAAGTTGAAGGCGCGTGGATCGGAGTCGCTGCCGAGTTCGGCGATCAGCCGGTAGTTGATGTCGCCCGTGAGCTCCGTGCTGTCCTGGTTCTTCTCGTCCTTGGGCTGGAACGTGCCGATGCCGACGCGGTCCTGTTCGGAGAACACCATCCGATGCACCTCGATGCAGCGCTCGACGGCGGCGAAATCGCCGCCCGAGGCGCGCATCAGCTCGCCGTAATGGAACCGGCAGACCGGGCACAGCGAGCCCGTGGGCGCGAGCCGGTAGTCGCCGTCGAAGCGCGCGTTGAGGTCGGCGTAGACCGCGCCGAGCGCCTCGCGCGGCAGCACGTGCAGCGGATCCTCGTGCATCGGGCACGGAACGACCTGGCCGTCGATGTGCCACCGGTACGTGTACAGCGCCCCCTCGGGGCGACGGGACACCCACTCCAGGCCGCGCTTGAGCAAGCGCGCGATCGTGCTCTTCGACGAGCCCACCGGGCCGTGGAGCAGCAGCACGCGCCGCTCGGCTCCGAGCGAGTGGCTGGCCGCCCGCAGATGAGCCACGAGCGCGGCGAGCGGCCCCTCGAGGCCGAAGATCGCCTCGCGCCCCCCCTCGAGCGGGTCATCGAAGAAGCGGTAGCGCGTCGGCCGGTCGCTGCCCGGCGCCGCGGTCTCGACGCCGAAGCCGAGGATCATGTCGTGCAGACGCTGCCACGCGTTGCGCGCCAGCCTCGGGTCGTCGCGCACGAGATCCAGGTACTGCGCCAGCGAGCCGCTCCACTGCAGGTCGGCCCAGGCGCGGCGATCGTGCCCCTCGCGCGCCAGTTCGATGTAGCGCGACCCGGCGCGCGTGGCGAGTTCCCGCGGGGCTCGCAAGGGGTCTTCGTGGCGCTGGTCCATGTCCGTCCTCGCTGGCCGAGCGATCACCCGGGGAGCGGACTGCGCGCCGGCCGAAAACCTATCGAGACGCCTCCCCCCGCCCCTTTAGGACAGATGGCGCGGCAGCAGCAGGAAGAGCAGGAGCAGGCCGGCGGCGGCGATCGAGACGAACAGCCCGCGCCGCGCCGCCGGCGATCGGGGACGCAGCGTGACCTCGTGGCGGCCCTCGGGCACCGGGAGGGCCTGCCAGGCCACGTCGCAGGCGAGCGTGGGCCGCTCCGGACCGCCGTCGATCGACGCGACCCAGCCCGGCCCGCGATTCTCGACGAGCACGAGCAGCGCCTCGCCGCCCTCGACGACCGTCTCGACGGTCAGCTGCGCGCGATCGCGCGCCACCACGCGCGCCGTGCCCCGTCCGCCGAGCGCGGAATCGAGCGGCTCCTCGAGCAGCGCGACCTGCCGCGGATCGGCCAGGCGCAGTTTCTCCGGCGCGTCGCGGACGAGGTCGAGCGCGCTGCCGACGATGAACGCGCGCCCCATGTTCCCGGTGTTCTCCCAGACGCGCGCCTCGCTCTCGTGCACCAGCCGGAAGTCGGCGATGTCCCCGAGATCGGTCTGCAGATCGGTGACGACATGGCGCACGTCGAGCACGTCGAACCGCGGGCTGTCGTACGCCACGTTCGCGCGCGAGAAGCTGTAGGTCGCGAAGGCGTCCATGTCGATGGGGACGTTGAGCAGCCACTGGTAGGTCCGGTGGTAGCCGAGATTGTCGTAGCTCAGCAGGTGCTCGACGCCGACGGCGAACTGCGTATCGGGCGGCAGGACCGTGCCCTCGCTGAAGACGCGCCCGGGCCCGGCCTGCTCCGCCAGGAAGGCGGTCGTGCGCGTCGCCGGAAACAGCTCGTCGGCGGGCGCCGACGCGTTCCAGCCCCAGCCGAAGCTGAGCACGTCCGCCGCCACGACCAGGCTGGCGAACACGGGCGCGGCGCCGCGCCGGCGCAGGCACAACCACGCGACGAAGCCCAGGGAGACCAGCACGGCTGCGACGTCCCGGGCGGCGAGCTGGCGCGCGCGACGGAGGACCAGCGGCTGGTCGGCCACGACCGTGCGGCGCCCCTCGCGGACGATCTCGACGCGCAGCCGATGGCGCCCCTCTTCGCCCCGCTGCGCGTCGTACAGCACCCGCACGGGAGCGCCGTCGGGCGCGGGCTCCGCGCGCCCCGCGCGCAGCACGCGCCCGTCGACCTCGACGCGCAGGTCGTCGGCCGGCGCGTCGAGACGCACCAGGATCGGCACGGGGGCGGCGCCGTCGTGGATCGCGTCCGGCGCGGGCTGTTCGAGCCCCGCGAGCACCTGCCGGCCGCCGTGCGGATCGACGGGGATCCGGAGCGCAAGCACCGAACCGGCGGCCACGAGCAGCATGATCAGCGCCACGCGCCGCACGCCCGCCAGCACGCTCGGGCGCACCGTGACGTCGCACAGCACGTTCAGGACGAACGCCGCGCCGCAAGCCGTCAGGAACCCCACCGGCCCGAGCAGCCTCGTGGGACCCATCTGCCCCATGCCGGGAACGGCGCGGACGAGTTCCTCGGCGGCCGGAAGCTGGAACGCGGCGCCCCACAGGACGAGGCTCGTGACCGCGCAGAAGCGCACGAAGCCGCCGCCGAGCCCGGCCAGGGCGCCGAAGGCCAGCACGAGCGCCGGCAGCGCCCCGACGTAGCCCGCGTTGAGGCCCGGGTAGTCCTGCGCGCCCGTGTACGCGCCGCCCCCGAGCGGCGACCCGTACAGGTCGGGCAGCAGCATCACCAGGCCGGAGACGGCCGTGCCCATGCGCCGCGCCATGACGACGACGACGATGCCGCCCACGACGGCCGCCGCCTGCTTGAGCAGGCCGCGCTGCATGCCCGAGCGCACGAGCGCCAGGCCGCCGACGAAGAACAGCGCGAAGATCGCCGTCGCCGCCAGCGATTCCATCCCTCCCCCGCGCGCCTGTTCGAGCCGGCGCAGCCACAGGCCGTGACTGCTCCCCGCGTACTCGAGGAAGGGCCACCACTGCACCGCCGAGACGGCGACGGCCAGCAGCCCCACGATCGCGAGCAGGAACCGTCCCTGCGCGTCCCACAGCCGCCACACGCCCCACAACCCGGCGACGATGGCCGAGACGAGCGCCGTCTCGGGATGCCCGCCGAAGATCATCAGCGCGAAGCCGAGTGCGGCGAGGGCCGCGCGTCGCCGCGTCCCGTCCTCGACCAGACCCTCGATCGCCCAGAGCGTGAATGGCAGCGCGACGAGCGTGTTCGAGAGCGCATACTGCAGCCACAACACTTGGTGTCCCCCGAACCCGAACGCCAGCCCCCCGAACATCGCGGCCCACCACCGCTGCCCCGTGCGCCGCAGGAACAGGAACGTGAACCAGGCCCCCAGCGACAGCGTGAGCACGCCCTGGAGCACAGCCACGCGCGGCAGTTCGACGAAGGCCGCGAGCAGCGTGAAGGGGTGCAGCAGCGAGGACGTCATGTTGCCGAGGAAGGGCAGCCCGCCGCCGCCGCGCGCCGTCCACCAGGGGTCGGCCTCGCCGTGATAGACGCGCGCCGCCTCGACGAGGTAGGGGTACCAGATGCGTGACTGGTCGCCGAGGAAGCGGTTGTGCGGCGGCGCCTCGGCGAGCACGGCCGACCAGGGCAGCGAACGCCGCAGCGACTCGGTCGAGACCAGCGTGCGGTCGGACGGCAGCGCGTCGGCGAGCAGCGCGAACGCGAGCGCGAGGTACGCGACGAGCGCGACCGGAGCCGACCAGCGTGCGGTTGTCAGCGCCACGAATGCCCCGCTAGGATCGGCGCGCCCCGCGCTCGGCTCGTACACGCCCGAGCGCACCGGACGATTGCTCGCGGCATGATAAGCGTCGTCATCCCGGTCTACAACGAAGCGGACTGCCTGCGCGACCACGTCCTCGCGCTCCGCGCGCTGCTCGCGCAGCTCTCGCCGAGCGCCGGCTGGGAGATCCTGCTCGTCGACGACGGCTCGCGCGACGGCAGCGCGGCGCTCGTCGACGAGCTGGCCGAGCCGCCCTTCGTGCGGGCGCTGCACCACGAGCGCAACCGCGGCAAGGGGGCCGCCGTGCGCACGGGCGTGCTCGCCAGCCGCGGCGACGCCGTGCTGTTCTGCGACGCCGACATGTCGACGCCGCCCGACACGCTCCGCGAGTTCCTGCCGCTCCTCGAGGCGGGCGCCGACGTCGTCGTCGGCGACCGCAAGAGCGCCGCCGCCCGCATCGACCGCTGGCAGCCGGCGATCCGTACCTGGCTGGGCCTGGGGTTCACCCGCCTGGCCAATCTGATGACCGGTCTGTCGGTGAGCGACTACACCTGCGGCTTCAAGCTGTTCCGGGGCGAGGCGGCCCGCGCGATCTTCGGGGCCACCGAATCGCCCGGCTGGGCCTTCGACGTCGAGATCCTGGCGCGCGCGGCCCGCGCCGGGCTCGTGGTCCGGGAAGTGCCCGTCCGCTGGCACCACGTCGACGACACGCAGGTCCGCGTGCTGCGCGACGTGGTGCGCTCCTTTCTGGAATTGCTCTCGATCCGGCGCCGGCTCGGCCGACAACGGACCTGACAGATGCGTCCGGTCCCGGGACTTGCGATCATGGTCGGCTTGACCGTGCCCGGCCTCCGCGTCGCCCGGCGCAGCCCCCGTCCCTCTCCCGCCCCCCACGCCAGCGTCCCGCGATGAAGAGCCGCACCAGCCGCAGCGTGACCGTCCTCGGCGGTGGCCTGGCGGGCCTCTCGGCCGCGCAGAAGTTCACCGAGGCCGGCTGGAGGGTGACGGTCCTCGAGAAGGAGCCCGAGGTCGGCGGCCTGGCCTCGTCCTTCACGCGCGAGGGCTACACCTTCGACCACGGCCCGCACCGGCTGTACTCCTCGCTCGAAGACCTCAACGAGCACTTCAAGTTCGTGCTCGACGGCAACTGGGACTACCGCGACCGCCTGTCGCGCATCTACATGAAGCGCAAGTTCTTCGACTACCCGCTCAAGGCGGGCAACGTCGTCAGGAGCCTGCCGCCCTGGCTGCTGTTCAAGTCCTTCGTCGACTACCTCGCCGTGCGCGTGCGCAACGCCGTGCGCCCGATCCCCGACGACAACTTCGAGAACTGGGTCATCAAGCGCTTCGGGCGCACGCTCTACGACCTGTTCTTCGGGACCTACACGCGCAAGGCCTGGGGCATCCCCTGCACGCAGATCTCGGCCGACTGGGCCAGCCAGCGCATCTCGCTGCTCTCGCTGTGGGACACGGTCAAGAAGACGCTCTTCAAGCCGGCCAACACGCCGCGCACCTACGTCTCGCGCTTCCTGTACCCGAAGGAGGGCGGCATCGGCGAACTCGGCCTCGGCTACCGCCGCCTGATCGAGTCGCAGGGCGGCTCGGTGATCGTCGGCGCCGAGGTCGTCGGCGTCGACAGCGACGGCGCGCAGGTCACGGGCGTCCGCTACCGCCGGGACGGAGCCGTGCACGAGGCCCGCTCCGACCTGTACGTGAGCACGCTGCCGCTCACGATGCTCGTGCCGATGCTCGGCGAGCGCGTCACGCCGCCGGTGCGCGGCGCCGTGGCGGGCCTGAAGCACAAGGGCATCGTGTTCGTGTACCTCAAGCTCGACCGCCCGCAGCTCACGCCCGACCACTGGATCTACATCCCCGAAGAGCACATCGCGGTGCACCGCATCAGCGAGTTCACCAACTTCAGCAGGTCCTGCGCGCCCGAGGGCAAGACCATGGTCTGCGCCGAGATCACCAGCACGAACGGCGACCGCTACTGGACCATGCGCGACGAAGACCTCATCCGGCTCGCCGCCGAGAATCTCGCCGAACTCGGGCTGCTCTCGCGCGACGAGGTCATGGACGGCGGCTTCGTGAAGCGCCTCGACTACGCCTACCCGATCTACGACCTGAGCTACCGCGCCCACCTCGACACGCTGCTCGGTTGGCTGCGCGGTTTCGAGAACATGGTCTCTACCGGACGGCAGGGCCTGTTCCGCTACGGGAACATGGACCACTCGATCGCCATGGGGCACGCGGTGGCGCGCCGCACGCTCGAGAAGAGCGGCATCGACCACTCGCAGATCGCTGCCGGGGACGAGTACTTCGGGTGAGCGGCAGCCCCTCCGCCGCGGCGGCCGGGCGCGCGCGCCCGCCGGACGGCATGCGGGACGTCCCGTGCCTGTTCTGCGGCGTCGCCGACGAGCGGCTGCGCTTCGTCGAGGCGCCCTTCCGCGTCGTGGAGTGCGCGCGCTGCGGGCTGGTCTACGTGAATCCGCGCCTGCCGCCCGAGCGGCTGCACGCGATGTACCAGCACGACTACTGGACCTCCGACCGCGCCAGCGAGTTCGGCTACTCGGCCTACCTGGCCGAGGCGCCGCTGTACCTGCGCACCTACCGCCTGCGCAGCCGGCACGTCCGCCGGCACTGTCCCGCGCCCGGGCGCGTGCTCGACGTGGGTTGCGCGGCCGGCTTCTTCCTCGCGGTGATGAAGGAGCAGGGCTGGCGCACGACGGGCGTCGAGCTCAGCGAGCCGATGGTCGAGCACGCCCGCAGCCGGCTCGATCTGCCCGACGTGCGCGTCGGCGACCTGCTCGGCGTCGATCTGCCGCCGGCCTCCTTCGACCTGATCACGATGTGGGACGTGATCGAGCACCTCGAGGACCCGCCGGCGCACCTCTCGGCCGCGCGCCGGCTGCTGGCTCCCGGCGGCCGGCTGCTGCTCGAGACGCAGAACGTCGACTCGGCCTTCGCGCGCCTGCTGGGCCGACGCTGGCAGCACTACAAGCACGAGGAGCACCTGTACCACTTCGACCCCCGTTCGCTGCGCCGGCTGCTCGAGACGACGGGTTGGGAGCCGATCGACCGCACGGCGCGCTACAGCGGCAAGTACGTCTCGATCGACTTCATGGTCGAGCGGCTGCGCCGGCTGCACCCCGTGCTGAGCACCCTCGCGAGTCCGCTGCGCGCCGTCGGCGGGCTGTCGCTGTACGTGAACCTGCGTGACGAGATGATCGTCGTCGCACGCGGCCGCTGAGCGATGGAACGCGAGGCCTTCAAGCTGTTCGCCAGCCTGGAGGAGCGCCACTGGTGGTTCATCGGGCGTCGCGGCCTGTACGTGCCGCTGCTGCGCTCGGTGCTCGAGCGCGAGGGCGCCTGGCCGGCGCGCGCGCCCCTGTCGGTCGCGGACGTCGGCTGCGGCGTGGGCGGCTTCCTGCAGCCGCTGGCGGACTTCGGTCCGGTGCTCGGCCTCGAACTCGACGAGGAGGCCCTCGCCTGGTGCCGGCGCCGCGGCTTCACGCGCCTCGCCGCGGCGTATTCCGACCGCGCTCCGCTGCCCGACGCCAGCCACGACCTGCTGTGCCTGTGGGACGTCATCGAGCACACGCCCGACGACGTCGCCGTGCTGCGCGAGATGCGGCGCTGCCTGCGACCGGGCGGGCACCTCGCCCTCTCGGTGCCGGCCTACCCCTGGCTCTACGCCAACAACGACCGCGTCGCGCACCACCATCGCCGCTACACGCGCCGCGACCTGCTCGCCAAGCTGCGCGCCGCCGGCCTGCAGCCCTGCAAGGCGACCTACGTGAACGTCGCGCTCTCGCTGGCGATCATCCCGGCGGTGCTGCTCCTCAAGCTCAAGGAACGCCTGCGGCCGCACTACGACGCGCGCACGAACAACCTCAGCTTCGGCGTGCCCCGCCCGGTGAACGCCGCGCTCGCGGCGATCTTCGCCTCCGAGCGCCATCTGCTGCGCCACGTGGACGCACCCTTCGGACACTCGCTGTTCGCCGTCGCGCGACGGCCGCGCGAGGACGCCCCGTGCCCGGCCGGCTGAGCCTGGCCGCCGCGGCGCTGCTGGGGCTCGCGCTGCTGGCGACGAACCGCGCGGCGTTGACCCGCGCCGCGTCGCCCGGCGGGACGGCCGCGCTGGAGTTCGTGCTGCCCGGCCTGCTCAGCGGCGCCGCCGAGCCGCGCGACGCGCCGTTCCCCCGCCCCGCGGTGC
>CAZBBB010000011.1:0-46009 GCA_964490005.1 uncultured Phycisphaerales bacterium
GCAAGGGCTCGATCATGACCCTGGGCGACGGGCAGGCCGTACAGGTGGCGGGCATCTCCACGGGCAGTCCGTCGCTGGACCTGGCGCTGGGCGGCTTCGGGCTCCCGCGCGGACGCATCACCGAGGTCTATGGCCCGGAGTCCTCCGGCAAGACGACCTTGTGCTCGCATGTGATCGCCAATGCGCAGCAGTTGGGCGGGACCTGCGCCTTCATCGATGCCGAGCACGCCTTCGATGCCAAGTACGCGCGCGCCCTGGGCGTCAACCTGGACGAGTTGCTCATCTCGCAACCCGACACCGGTGAGCAGGCACTGGAGATTGCCGAAGCGCTGATCCGCTCCAATGCCGTGGATGTCGTGGTGGTCGACTCCGTCGCCGCCCTGGTGCCCAAGGCCGAGATCGAGGGCGAGATGGGCGACAGCCACGTCGGCCTGCAGGCGCGCCTCATGTCGCAGGCCCTGCGCAAGCTCACCGGCTGCATCGCCAAGACCAACACCTGCGTGATCTTCATCAACCAGATCCGCGAGAAGATCGGCGTGTTCTTCGGCAGCCCCGAGACGACCACGGGCGGCCGCGCACTCAAGTTCTACTCCTCCGTGCGCCTCGACATCCGGCGCATCGGTTCGCTCAAGAACGGCGAGGAGGTCATCGGCAACCGGGTGCGCGTCACGGTCGTCAAGAACAAGATGGCGCCGCCCTTCCGCAAGGCCGAGTTCGACGTGCTCTTCAACCAGGGCATCTCGCGCGAGGGCGACGTGATCGACCTGGCCGTCGACAAGAACGTGATCGAGAAGTCGGGCTCGTGGATGAGCTACGGACCCACCCGCATCGGGCAGGGCCGCGACAAGGCGCGCGACTTCCTGATCGAGAACCGCGACGTGCTGGCCGAGATCGAGACCAAGGTGCGGGCCGCCTGCGCGCCGCCGGTCGACGAGCGCTCGGAGAACGGCAGCGCGGCCAAGGCGCCGGCGGCGGCGGCCCGCTCCGCGAGTTCCAGTCGCGGCGATTGACGCCTTCGTGACGGCGGGGCCGCGGTTCTTTACCGTGTGCCCCGCGCGTCGGGCCCCCGGCGCGATCCCCGGAACGCCGGCAGCCATGACGCCCGACCGCATCCGCGAGGCCTACCTCGCCTTCTTCGAGCAGCGCGGCCACACGCGCTGGCCGAGCGACAGTCTCGTGCCCGAGAACGACCCGACGCTGCTGTTCACCGGCGCCGGGATGAACCAGTTCAAGGCGATGTTCCTCGGCCGCGGCAACCTGCCCTTCAAGCGGGCGACGACGACGCAGAAGTGCGTGCGCATGCCCGACCTCGAGAACGTGGGCCGCACGGCCAGCCACCACACGTTCTTCGAGATGCTCGGCAACTTCTCCTTCGGCGACTACTTCAAGCAGGAGGCGATCTGCTGGGCCAAGGAACTGCTCGACGCGCTCGGCGTGCCCGCCGACCGTCTCTCGGTGACGGTCTACACCGACGACGACGAGGCGGCCGCGATCTGGGTCGACGCGGCGGGCATGCCGGCCGCGCGCATCTTCCGCGGCGGCGAGGACGAGAACTTCTGGCCCGCCTCGGCGCCCAGCCAGGGGCCCAACGGCGTCTGCGGCCCTTGCTCGGAGATCTACTTCGACATGCGGCCCGAGGACGGCCCGATCCCCGCGGCCGGGCCCGCCGCCGACGGCCGCCGCTTCGTCGAGATCTGGAACCTCGTCTTCACGCAGTTCGACCGGCGCGACGGCGGCCTGCTGCAGCCGCTCCCGCAGCGCAACATCGACACCGGGATGGGCTTCGAGCGCATCGTGCGCGTGCTCGAAACGGTGCGCCTGGGCCGGACGGTGCCGAGCAACTTCGAGACGCCCCTGTTCGCGCCGCTGCTCGAGGCGATCCACGCGCACGTCGGGCGGACCACGGAGTTCGGCACGCCCGACGGAACGCGCGTGCGGCGCATCGCCGACCACGTGCGCGCGGCGAGCTTCTGCATCGGCGACGGCGTGCGTCCGAGCAACGAGCGGCAGGGGTACGTCGTGCGCAAGGTGCTCCGGCGCGCGATGCTCGACCGCCACCTGCTGGGCGGCGACCTGCGCAGCCCCTGGCTGGCGCGGCTGTCGGAGACGATCGTCGACCACATGGCGGGCGCCTTCCCCGAGCTGCGCGACGCGCGCTCGATGATCGCGAGCACGATCGCCGCCGAAGAGGACAAGTTCGCCGGCGCCTTCCTCGGCGGCAGCCAGAAGCTGGCCGTCATGGCCGACGAGGTCGTGCGGCGCGGCGGCCGGCAGTTCTCGGGCGACGCGGCCTTCCTGCTCTACGACACCTTCGGCCTGCCGCTCGACCTCCAGAAGCTGCTGCTCGAGGAGCAAGGCCTGGCGCTCGACGAGGAGGGTTTCCGCCGGCACATGGCCGAGCAGCGCCGCCGCTCGCGCGAAGGCAGCCGCATCCCCGACGCGATCTTCGACGAGGGGCCGCTGGCCGCGGTGCGCGAGAACCTGCCCGCCACCGAGTTCGTGCGCGACCGCCTGCAGCTCGAGGACGCCGCCGTGCTGGCCGTCGTCGACGACACCGAGGGTCGGGGCGAGGACGAGGGCCGCCGCGTGCTGGTGGTCCTCGACCGCACGCCCTTCTACGCCGAAGGCGGCGGCCAGGTCGGCGACTGCGGCGAGATCGAGGGGGCCGACTTCCTCGTCGAGGTCGACGACACCGTGAGCCTGCGCGGGATCACGCTGCATCGCGGCGTCGTCGTCCGAGGCCGACCCGCGCCCGGCCCGGCGGCCGCGCGCGTCGACGCCGAACGCCGCGCCGCCACGGCCCGCAACCACACCGGCACGCACCTGCTGCACGCCGCGCTGCGCGAGGTCCTCGGCGACGAGGCCAGCCAGGCCGGCTCGCTCGTGACCCCCGAGCGGCTGCGCTTCGACTTCCGCTTTCCGCGCGCGCTGAGCGCGGCCGAGCTGCGCGCCATCGAGGACGGCGTGAACCGCCGCATCCTGGTCAACGCCGAGGTCGAGTCGCGCGAGATGGCCCGCGAGGCGGCGCGCGCGGCGGGCGCCGTCGCCCTGTTCGGCGAAAAGTACGGCGAGGTCGTGCGCGTGGTCGCCGTCCCGGCGCGCGGCGCGGGCGCCGACAGCGTCGAACTGTGCGGCGGCACGCACATCCGTCGCTCGGGCGACATCGGCCTGCTGCGCATCGTCTCGGAGTCGTCGATCGCCGCCGGCGTGCGCCGCATCGAGGCGCGCACGGGTACGGGGCTGCTCGAGCACGTGCGCGGCGAGAGCGAACTGCTGGCCCGTCTCGCGGCCCGCTTCAAGACCTCGCCCGAGCAGCTCGAGGAGCGTCTGGGCGCCTCCCTGGACGACCTGCGGACCGCGCGGCGGCAACTCGAGGAGCTGCGCGCGCGCGTTGCCGGCGACCAGCTGGCCTCCGGCATCCGCAGCTGGCGCTCGCTCCGGGTGCTGGTCGCGGCCGTCCCGGGCCTGCCCGTCAAGACGCTGCGCGAGCTGGCCCAGTCCCATCTCGAGCAGGGCTGCGACCTGGTGCTCGTGGCCGTCCCGGAGGAGGGGGCCACCAGCTACCTGGCGGCCGCCGGCGAGGCGGCCCGCAAACTGGGTCTCTCGGCCCGGGCGCTCGTGGCGGCTCTCGCCGCGGCGCTCGACGGCAAGGGGGGCGGCACCGACGCCTTCGCGCAGGGCCGCGGGGGGGAGGCCGGCGACCTGCCCGCGCTGCTGCAGGGCCTGCTCGACCAGGTGGCGACCGACCGGGTCTGAGCCCTTTTCCGGGTCGATCCCGCTCTGTAGAGTAGGCCGATTCAGCATCCGGGCCGCAGGAAGGCTGCGGGGGCTCGTCCCGGGGCTGCCGTCCACGGAGTCAGGTCATGGCCGTACCGAAGCGAAAGCACAGCAAGGCGCGCAAGCGCAAGCGCCGGGCGCACCTGGCGCTCGATCTGCCCGCCGCGTCGCTCTGCGAGCGCTGCGGCGCCGACAAGGTTCCGCACGCCGTGTGCGCCAACTGCGGCTACTACCGCGGCCGGGACGTGCTGGCGCTGGATGGCTGACGCCGCGCGCGCCTCCGGGCCGGTGCACAAGGTCGCCGTCGACGCGATGGGGGGCGACCATGCCCCCCGCGCCGTGGTCGAGGGCGCGGCCATGGCCGTGGCCCGCGGCAAGGTCCGCGCCGAGCAGTTGCTGCTCGCCGGTCGCGGCGCCGACCTGGCGCCCCTGCTCGCCGAGTTCGACCTTCGGGGCGTCGAGCTGGTCGAGGCCCCGTCGGTCGTCGGCATGGACGAGAGCCCGGCCTCCGCCATCCGCGGCAAGCCCGACTCCTCGATCGTGCTCGGCATGGCGGCGGTGGCCGACAAGCGCGCGCACGCCTTCGTCTCGGCCGGCAACACCGGCGCCGTGGTCGCGGCCTCCTCGCTCGTGCTCGGCCGTCTCGCCGGCGTCAAGCGGCCCGGCATCGCCGCGCCGATCCCCACGCGCTCGGGTCCCTGCGTCGTGATCGACGTGGGGGCGAACATCTTCTGCAAGCCATTGCACCTCGTGCAGTACGCCATCCTCGCCGCCGAATACCACCGCGCCGCCTTCGGCACGGCCGAGCCGCGCGTCGGGCTGCTGAACATCGGCGAGGAGGAGGGCAAGGGCAATCCGCTCATCCAGGAGACGCACGCGCTCCTGCAGGCCGAGTCGCTCGGCTACCGCGGCTTCGTCGAGGGCCAGGATCTCACCAGCGGCGCCGTCGACGTCGTCGTCTGCGAGGGCTTCGTCGGCAACGTCATCCTCAAGGTCGCCGAGGGCCTCGCCGGCTACGTCGGCGAGCAGGTGCGCGCGGCCTTCGCGCAGCACCCGCCGCGTCCCGAGGTGGGCCAGGCCGTGCGCCGCGCCTTCGAGAAGCTCGACTACTCCGAGTACGGCGGCGCGCCCCTGCTCGGCGTGGCGGCCCCGGTGCTCATCGGCCACGGCCGGTCGAGCGCCCACGCGATCATGAACATGATCGGCGCGGCCGTCGCCGTCGTGTCGCACGACGTGACCGAACGCATGCTGCGCCGCATCGAACAGCAGGCCGCACGCGAGCCGGTGACATGAGCCGGCCCGTCTGCGGCATCCGCGGCACCGGCTCGGCGGTTCCCGAGAAGGTGCTCACGAACGACGAGCTCGAACGGCTCGTCGACACCTCCGACGACTGGATCGTGCAGCGCACGGGCATCAAGGAGCGGCGCATCGCCGCGGAGGGGCAGAGCACCTCCGACCTGTGCCTGATCGCCGCGCGCGCCGCGCTGGCCGACGCCGGCCTGGCGCCCGACGAACTCGACCTGATCATCGTCGCCACGGTCACGCCCGACCAGCAGGTGCCCGCCACCGCCTGCCGCGTGCAGAAGGAACTCGGCGCGACGCGCGCCAGCGCCTTCGACGTGGCCGCCGGCTGCACCGGCTTCGTGTACGGCACGAACATCGCGGCGCAGTACCTGTGGGCCGGCAGCGCGCGCAACGTGCTGGTGATCGGCGCCGAGTGCCTGTCCCGGATCACCAACTACACCGACCGCACCTCGTGCATCCTGTTCGGCGACGGCGCCGGCGCGGTCGTGTGGTCGACCGAGCCGCGCTGCGCCAGGATCCGCTCGACCTCGATCGCGGCCGACGGCGGCGGCTACGACGTCATGTACCAGCGCGCCGGCGCCGCGCGCCTGCCGATCACGGCCGAGCTCATCGAGGAGAACGCGCACAAGCTCGTGATCCGCGGCCGCGAGGTCTACAAGTTCGCCACCAACAAGATGGTCGAGCTCGTCCGGCACGAAATGGCCAACTCCCCCGACCTGCAGCTGGGCGCGGTCGTGCCGCACCAGATGAACCTGCGCATCATCGAGGCCGCGCGCGAACGCCTCGAGCTGCCAGAGAACCGCATCTACGTGAACATCCAGCGCTACGGCAACACCTCGGCGGCTTCGATCCCGATCGCGCTCGACGAGGCGCGGCGCACCGGCTTCTTCGGCGACCTGTCGGGGCGGCTCGTCGTGCTGTGCGCGTTCGGCGCCGGACTCACCTGGGGCTCGGTGGGGCTCGAGTGGTGAGCGCGGGCGGCGCGATCCTGTTTCCCGGGCAGGGCAGTCAGGCGCTCGGGATGGGGCTGGACCTGGCCGAGGCCGAGCCGGCCGCGGCCGCCGTGCTGGAGCGCGCCGAGCAGGTGCTCGACCTGCCGCTGCGCGGGATCCTCGCCGGCACCGACGCCGCCGCGCTCGACCGCACCGACGTGTGCCAGCCCGCCATCCTCGCGGTGAGCCTCGCGGCGCTGGCGGCGCTGCAGGCGCGCGGCCTGCTCGACGCGGCGCGCGTGGGCGCCGTGGCGGGGCTGAGCCTGGGCGAGTACAGCGCGCTGGCCTGGGCCGGCGCGCTCGACCAGGACGCGGCGCTGCGCCTCGTGCGCCTGCGCGGCTCGGCCATGCAGCGCGCCTCCGAGGAGCGCCCGAGCGGCATGCTCTCGCTCGTCGGCGCCACGGCCGAGAGCGCCGCGGCGCTGTGCGAGGCGGCGCGCGGCGACGGCGTGCTCGTCGTCGCCAACTTGCTCGCCCCCGGTCAGGTCGCGATCGCCGGCACGCGCGAGGCCCTGGCGCGCGCCTCGGAATCGGCCCGCGCCCACGGCGTGCGCAAGGCCGTGCCGCTGGCCGTCGCCGGCGCCTTCCACTCGCCCTGCATGGCCTCGGCCGCCGCTGCGCTGCAGCAGGCGCTCGACGCGACGGAGTTCCGCGCGCCGCGCGTGCCGGTCGTGATGAACGTCACCGGCCGGCCCACGCGCGACCCGGGCGAGATCCGTGCCTGCCTCGCGCGGCAGATCACCGCGCCCGTGCGCTGGCACGACTCGATGACGGCGCTCGGCGAACTCGGCTGCCGCGAGATCCTCGAGCCCGCGCCCGGGCGGCAGCTCGGCAACATGCTGCGCCGCTGGAACGACGGCGTGTCGATCCGCAACTGCGCCGACGCCGCCGATCTGGCCGCCGCGACCCCCTGGCCCCCGGAGGCAGCATGACCGACACCCCCGTACGCGCCGCCCTCGTCACCGGCGGCTCGCGCGGCATCGGCCGCGCCATCGTCGAACAGCTCGCGCGCGACGGCTGCCGCCTGGCCGTCGTCGCCACCTCCGAGCACAGCGCGGCCGAGGGCGCGGCCGCGGCGCGCGCCGCCGGCGCGCCCGCCGCGCGCGCCTTCGCCTGCGACGTCCGCGACCCGGCGCGCGTGAACGAGATCGTCGCCGAGACGCTGACGGCCTTCGGCCGCCTCGACGTGCTCGTGAACAACGCGGGCATCACGCGCGACGGCCTGATCGCGCGCATGTCCGACGACGACATCGCGTCGGTGATCGACGTGAACCTCAAGGGCGCGCTGTGGTTCTGCCGCGCCGCCGCGCGACCGATGAGCAAGGCCCGCGGCGGCAGCATCGTCAACGTCTCGTCGATCGTGGGGCTCACCGGGAACGCGGGCCAGACGAACTACGCCGCGGCCAAGGCCGGCGTGTTCGGCCTGACCCGCGCGCTGGCCGCCGAACTCGGCGGGCGCGGCGTGCGCGTCAACGCGATCGCGCCGGGCTGGATCGAGACCGACATGACCGCGGGCCTGCCCGAGAAGGTGCGCGAGGAGACGCTCGGCCGGATTCCGCTCGCGCGGCTCGGCCGTCCGCAGGACATCGCGCAGGCGGTGGCCTGGCTGGCCGGCGACGCCTCGAGCTACGTCACGGGCGCGACGATCGTCGTCGACGGAGGATTGTCGCTCTGAGCCGCACGGCCCGGCTTGACTTGCCCCACCGCACCGCCACACTATGCGCTTCGCACGCCCCCCGGGGCCCGCGGGCGCCTGGACGACCCGCTTCCCAGCCTAGGAGAGACACGTGGTTTCGACGCAAGAGATCGAGGACAAGGTCATCGCCATCGTCTGCGAGCAGATGGGCGCGACCAAGGAGAAGGTCAACCTGACCACGTCCTTCATCCAGGACCTTGGCGCCGACTCGCTCGACACCGTCGAGCTGGTCATGGAGTTCGAGGACCACTTCAACATCAGCATTCCCGATGAAGAGGCCGAGAAGATCCAGACCGTCGGGGACGCGGTGAACTACATCGTGAACAGCAGCAAGGCCGCGTCGTCCTGAGCGATCGGCCCGCGGTGCCCGTGATGAACCTGCGCCGCGTCGTCGTCACCGGCTTGGGCGGCATCACGGCGCTCGGTCACGACGTCCCGACGATCTGGACGGAGCTGCTCGCCGGCCGCAACGGCATCGGCCCGATCGAGCACTTCGACACGACCGACCAGAAGGTCAAGATCGCCGGGATGGTCCGCGGCTACGTGCCCGAGACCTGGTTCGAGCCGCTCGAGTCCAAGAAGCTCGACCTGTTCACGCAGTACGCGATCGTCGCCTCCGACGAATGCCTGCGCGACGCGGCCATCGACGTGGCCGCGGTCGACGCCGAGATGTTCGGCTGCATCCTCGGCACCGGCATCGGCGGCATCATGGCGATCGAGGCCCAGCACCTCGACCAGCTCGAGCGCGGCCCGCGCCGCGCCTCGCCGCACTTCATCCCCAAGATGATGCCCAACGCGATCTCGGGACAGATCTCGATCCGCCACGGGCTGCAGGGCACGAACTACACGACGAGTTCGGCCTGCGCCTCGGGCGGCCACGCGCTCGCCGCCGCCTTCCGCGCCATCCAGGTGGGGGAGGCCGACATCGTGCTCTCGGGCGGCTCGGAGGCGGCCGTCACGCCGATCTCGGTCGCGGCCTTCGCCTCGATGAAGGCGCTCTCCAACCGCAACGACGCGCCCGAGCTCGCCAGCCGCCCCTTCGACAAGGACCGCGACGGCTTCGTCATCGGCGAGGGCGCCGGGCTGCTGCTGCTCGAGGAGCGCGAGCACGCGCTGCGCCGCGGCGCGCGCATCTACGCCGAGTTCCTCGGCTACGGCAGCACGGCCGACGCCTTCCACATCACGCAACCCAAGGAGGACGGCGCGGGGCCGCGCCGCGCGATGGAACTGGCCCTGCGCATGGGCGGCCGCCGCCCGGAGGACGTCGACTACGTCAACGCGCACGGCACCTCCACGCACTTCAACGACCTCGTCGAGTCGACCGCGATCCGCAAGGTCTTCGGCGCGCACGCCGACAAGCTGGCGGTCTCCAGCACCAAGTCGATGATCGGCCACCTGCTCGGCGGCGCGGCCGGCATCGAGGCCGCCGTCACCGTGCGCTCGATCCACGAGGGGCGCGTGCATCCCACGCGCAACTTCGTCGAGGGCGGCGAGGGCTGCGACCTCGACTACGTGCCGGGCGAAGCGCGCGCGATGAAGGTCCGCCACGCGATCTCCAACTCGCTGGGTTTCGGCGGCCACAACATCTGCCTGCTGTTCGGGCGCCACGACGCCTGAAGTGAGCGGCGCGCGTCTGCAGCGCCTCCGCGAGCGGCTGGCCGCCGCCGGGCAGGAGCACGTGCTGCGCTTCGCGGGCGAACTCGAGCCCGCGCGACTCGACGCGTTCCTGACGCGCCTGGAGTCGCTCGACCTGCCCAAGCTCTCGCGCCAGATCGCCGCCGCGCTCGGCCCCGCGCCGCGGCCCGCGCGGGACGTGCAGCCGCCCGAACTGGTCGAGGCCGGCGACTCGCCCGAGCACGCGGCCCGCGACGCCGCCGCGCGCGCCGTCGGCGAGCAGGCGCTGGCGGAGGGGCGCGTGGCGGCCTTCCTCGTCGCCGGCGGGCAGGGGACGCGCCTCGGCTTCGACGGTCCCAAGGGCCGCTTCCCGGTCGGCCCGCTCACGGGACGCTCGCTGTTCGCCTGGCACGCGCAGCGCGTGCTGGCCGCCGGCCGCCGCTGCGGCCGCGCCATCCCGTACTACGTGATGACCAGCGAGGCCAACGACGCCGACACGCGCGCGGCCTTCGAGGAAGCCGGTTGGTTCGGGCTCGACCCCGCCGACGTCATGTTCCTGGTGCAGGGCATGCTGCCGGCCGTCGACCACGAGGGCCGGATGCTGCTCGCCGACAAGGACGCGCTGGCGCTCTCGCCCGACGGCCACGGCGGGAGCCTGCGCGCGCTGGAGGCGAGCGGCGCGCTGCAGGACATGCGGCGGCGCGGCGTGGAGCAGATCTTCTACTTCCAGGTCGACAACCCGCTGGCGCGCGTGCTCGATCCGGTCTTCCTCGGCCTGCACCTGCAGCGCGGGGCCGAGATGTCGACCAAGGTCGTCGCCAAGACCGACCCCGCCGAGAAGGTCGGCGTGATCGCCACGCTCGACGGGCGCCCCGGCGTCATCGAGTACTCCGATCTCGACCCGGCGCTGGCCGCCGCCCGCGCGCCCGACGGCCGGCTGCGCTTCCGCGCGGGGAACATCGCCATCCACGTGCTGGCCTGCGATTTCGTGCGGCGGCTGGTGGCGGGCGAGTGGGCGCTGCCGGTGCACCGCGCCGACAAGATCGTGCCCTGCCTCGACGCGTCGGGGCGCCTCGTGCGTCCCGAGGCGCCCAACGCGATCAAGATGGAGACCTTCGTCTTCGACGCGCTCGGCTTGGCGCGCGCCACCGTCACCCAGGAGGTCCTCCGCGAGGACGAGTTCGCGCCGGTCAAGAACGCGCGGGGCCCCGACAGCCCGGACACGGCGCGTGCCGCGCTCTCCGCGCAGGCCCGGCGCTGGATGGCGGCCGCCGGCCTCGCGCCCCCCAAGGGCGAGGCCGAGGTCGGCCCGCTGTTCGCGCTGGATCGGGAGGAATTCCTCGCTAACCTGACGCGCAGCGACTTCGGTCCGGTGTTCGACCGCAGCTGAGTCGCGCGGCGCGGCGCCCGCTGCCATGCGCAGCGGGGCCCTTCGGGAGCAGAGCGGTGGCGGCGGCAGGCGTGGTGGTCGTGGCGGGGGGGCCGTCCTCGGAGCACGAGGTCTCGCTGGACACGGGCGCCGAACTGCTCGCGCTCGTGCGCCGGGCGGGCCGGAGCGCGCGCCCGGCCTTCGTGAGCCGCGACAACGCCTGGAGCTTCGGCACGCCGCACGGCGGCTTCGCCGAGGCCGCGCGGACCGCGGGCTTCCCGCTCCCGGCCGCGCTCTCGGCGCTCGCGGCCGGCGGCGAGACGCTGTGCATCGCGCTGCACGGCCGCTTCGGCGAGGACGGCGAACTGCAGCGCCAGCTCGAGGCGCGCGGCATCCGCTTCACCGGCAGCGGCAGCCACGCCTCGGAGATCGGCATGGACAAGGAGCTGTCCAAGCTCGCGGCCGCCAAGCTCGGCGCGCCCTGCGCCGCGCACGAGGTCGTCGCGCGCGGCAAGACGCCGGTAAACCGGCTGCTGAAACTCGTCGGTCTGCCCTGCATCGTCAAGCCGCGGCGCGGCGGCTCGAGCGTGGGCGTGAGCGCCGTGCGCGAGGAGGCCGCGCTCGCGCCGGCCCTGCGCCTCGCGGAGGCCGAGGACCCGCTCGGCGAGTCGCTCGTCGAGAGCTTCGTGCCGGGCACCGAGGTCACCTGCGGCGTGCTGCGTCGCGCGGGAGCGGTGACCACCCTGCCACTCGTCGCGATCCGGCCGGCCGGCGGCGGCCTGTACGACTACCGCGCCAAGTACGTGGCCGAGGACACGCACTTCCAGTGCCCGGCCGACCTGCCCGCCGACGTCGCCGCGCGCATCGCGGCGATCAGCGCCGCGCTGTACGAGGCGCTGGAGCTGCGCGGCGTGGCGCGCGTCGACTGGATCGTGCGCGACGGGAACGGCGAACCGGTGTTCCTCGAGCTGAACACGCTGCCGGGCTTCACGTCGCACAGCCTCGTGCCGCGCGCGGCCGAGGTGGCCGGCCTGGGCCGCCTCGCGGTGGTCGAGGCGCTGCTCGCCGACGCCGAGGGCCCGCGATGAAGCGCCGGCTGCTCGTCGCGGGGGCGGCCGGGCGGCTGGGCGCGCTCGTCGTGCGCGAGCTGGCAGGCGTCGGCGACATCGACGTGGTCGGCACGCTCGTGCGCGGCTCGGACGCCGCGGCGATCTTCGAGCTGAGCCGTCCCGAGATCCTGCTCGACCTGAGCCTGGCGCCGGCCACGCGCGAGCTGGCGCCGCAGGCCATCGAGCGCGGCGTGCTGCCCGTCATCGGCACGAGCGGCCTCGGAGCCGACGACGTGCGCGCGCTGCGCGAGGCGCTGGTGCGCGCCGGCCTGCCGGGGCTGCTCGTGCCCAACTTCTCGCTCGGCGCCGTGCTGCAGATGCGGCTGGCCGAGCAGGTCGCGCGGCACCTGCCCTGCGTCGCGATCCGCGAGGCGCACCATCCGGGCAAGCGCGACTCGCCCTCGGGCACCGCCCTCGCGACGGCGCGCCGGCTGGCCGCGGCGGGGGCCGGCGAGGTGCCGATCACCGCCGAGCGCCGCCCCGACGTGGTGGCGCGGCAGTCGGTCGAGTTCGGCGGCGCCGGCGAACGCCTGCAACTCTTCCACGAGGTCGACGACCGCCGGGCCTATCTGCCGGGCATCCTGCTCGCGCTGCGCGGCGTGTCGCGGCTGCCGCCGGGACTCACGATCGGTCTCGACGCGCTGCTGGCGGACTGAGCGGCGCGGGACGTCGGCGCGCGCCCTGCTATCATCGCGCCCCTCGCGGCCAGAGTGGCGGAATCGGCAGACGCGGCGGATTCAAAATCCGCAGCCCCTCAGACGGGCGTGGGGGTTCAAGTCCCCCCTCTGGCACCACGATCGCGAGCCCGCCTAGCCGCGCCAGGCGCGCCAGTCGCGCGTGCGGCCGGCCGCGTCCGGCGGGACGTCTTCGCCGTCGGTCGGGCCCTGCGGATCCCGCGCGGCCTCGTCGAGCGGCTCATCGGCCCGCGAGCGCAGTCTCAGCACGCGGAACACGAGCAGTTGCGCCCCCAGGAACACGGCCAGGGCCGCGACGAGCAGCCCCACGACCTCGCCGCCCGGCAGCAGCACCGCGCCGGCGAGCAGGCTCACGCCGCCCGCCACCAGCCCCACGGCCAGCACGAGCAGCATCAGGCTCGCGGCGAGGCTGCGTTCGGCCCGTGGCATGCGGACGCGATCGTAGCAGGCGCCGCGAGCCCTGCCTTCAGGTCACGGCACCCACCCCAGCCCGTCCACGTCGGCGGCGGTCGCGATGCCGAGCGCCGAGAGGTCGAGCCGGAGGCTCGCGGTGCCGCTCGTCGTCGAACCGAAGCTGCCGTCGAACTGGCCCACGTCCTCGTCGTCGCCGGCGCCTCCGGCGGCCGACCAGACGCCGACGGTCGAGAATAGCATCCGGTTGGCGCCGTCGAACGCCAATCCGCAGATGTCCTCGTCGGCGGTCGTGGAGAAGCCCACGTCGCTGCCGTCGAAGTGCAGCGACCAGGTGCCGGCCGTCGTCGCGCCGTACTGCGTCGCGCTGAACAGCAGCACGTCCTCGTCCTGCACGCTCGACACGCCGGTCACGGCGCCCGAGCCGATGATCGACAGCGCCAGGCCGCCGCCGGGGAACTCGTAGATGCCGTCGATGTCCTCGTTGCTCGTGGTCAGGCCGACGTCGCTGCCGTCGAAGACGAAGCTGAAGGTCCCGGCCGTGTTCGCGCCGGACGAGGTGAACGAGAAGATCATCAGGTCCTTGTCCTCGACGGTCGTGCCCGAGGGCCCGCCGGTGAGGCCCGGCACCGTGAAGGTCGCGCTGTCGAGCGAGAGCACCAGGCTGCCGTCGCTCAGCACGTGCAGCGCGTTGACGTCGGTGCCGCCCAGGCCCACGTCGCTGCCGTCGAAATACAGCGCCCACAGGCCCGTCGCCGGGTCGTAGCTCACCACGTCCTCGTCGGCGACGCTGCCCACGCCGGGCACGGTGACGGTCGCCGTGAACGAGAGGTAGTAGAGCCCCGAGCCGGTCGAAGGCGCGCTCACCGTCACGTAGCCGGTCTTGGTCTCGCCGTCCGTGCCGCCGGGGCCGGTCGCCGTGAGCGTCACGGAGTAGGTGCCGGGGCTGGTGTAGGTGTGCTGGGGATGCTGCGCGGTGGACGTGCCGCCGTCACCGAAGGCCCAGCTCCAGGTGCTCACCGAGCCCGTCGAGGTGTCGGTGAAGGACACCAGCAGCGGCGCGGTGCCGCTGAGCGGCGTGCCGGTGAAGTTCGCCACGGGCGCGGCCGGGCCGCCGCCCGATTCGGCGATCTGCCCGGTCAGGACGAGCGCATAGCCCTGCCCGACGGAGTAGTTGCCCGCGCCGGGGTCGACCGTGGCCGTCCACGCGCCCACGGCGGGGGAGGCCAGGTAAACGTTCTCGACGTTGTTGAGCGTGTCGGCGCTGCCGCCGGTGATCGACGTGCCCGTCGTGCCGTTGAACACGTTGCCGCGATACGTCGCACCGCCCGGCGCCGTCACGATCAGGTCGAGATCGTTGATCAGCTTCTTGCCCGTGCCGGCCGCGCCCGGTTCGTCGGTCCAGGCCAGCGTGACGCGCAGCATCTCGGTGCCGCCGGTGACGTTGAAGCTCAGCACGTCGTTGGCGTTGGCCGCGGAGGTGAAACCCGCCGCCGACGGCACGTCGGACACGATCAGCCGCCGCGTGCCCGTGCCGAAGTCGAGCACGTCCGTGAGCACCGGCTCGCCCCAACCCTGGTACATGTTCGGGAACAGGTTGTCGCCCAGGTTGAGTCCCGTGAGCCGGTGGCCGGCGTTCACGAGCATGGCCTTGAGCAGGGCCGCGGACGCGTCGTTGAGCGGCGCGCTGCCCGGGTAGCGGCCCTCCTGGAAGTACTGGTGCACGAGCGCGCCGGCGCCGGCGGTGATGGGCGAGGAGAAGCTCGTGCCCGAGGTGTACTGGTAGGCGCAGGAGGCGGCGCTGGCTCCGTTGGTGTCCGGCAGGATGAGCAGCGACTGCACGCCGCCCGTGCGCGGCGCGGTGTCGGTGCCCGGCGCCATGACGTCGGGCTTGCGCCGCCCGTCGAAGACCGGCCCGGTGCTCGAGAAGCTCGCGCGGTCCTCGGGCTTGAGCACGTCGTCGCTGGCGCCGACGGCCAGGCCGTTCTTCACGACCGCCTGCGAGGTGAGCTTGTTGGAGCCGGCGCCCGCGTTGCCCGCCGCCATGCACTGCAGCATGTTCGGATGGTCGAAGCCCTTGGTGTCGTGGACGACCGAGACCTGCGTGTAGGTGTTGGCGGCCTCGGCCAGGCCCACGCTGTGGTTCGTCGTGCAGACGCCGGCGTTCGCCATGTTCGTGAGCGTGATCCCCATGTTCGTCGGGAACTCGCCGGGCGACTCCCAGCGGAACACGTTGGCGCTGTCCATGACCGGCGTGAGGAACAGCTGCGCCTCGTGCGCGATGCCCGGGCCCAGCAGGCCCGAGTAGTTGCTCGGCGACCAGGTGTCCCAGGTGTCGGGGTCGTGCTCCCACCACTTGACGTCGTTGTTGCCGTAGAAGTCGCCCGCCGCCGCGCCGGCCACGCCCACGCCGTGCTCGTCGGCCGCCACGCCCTGCAGCGTGGCGCCGCCGAGAGCGTCGCCCCGCGGAATCTTGAGGTTCACGCCGCCGGCGCCGACCGTGCCGAGCAGCACGCGCGAGAGATTGGGCAGCGCGAAGCCGTAGTTGTCGATGGCCGTGTCGGGGTACCCGGTGTTGCAGCCCGCGGTGCCGACGTTGTTCCAGTCGTAGGAGGTGTCGACCACGCCGATGAACTGGCCCTGTCCCTGCAGGTTGTGCGTCAGCCAGAGCGGGTAGTTGGTGGCGTTGACGATGGGGGAGTCGAGCACGTCGTCCTTCGCCAGCGCGCGCTTCTGCAGCTTGCCGGCGGCGCTCAGGTCGTGGGCGGCCAGGCCGTCGCCGCTCTCCTGCACGAGCCGCACGCCCTCGATCGACGCGAGGGCGGCGATCTGGGCGGGCTTGGCGCGCACGACGACGAAGTGCACGTCGTAGGTCTGCAGTCCGCGCTGTTCGACCTCCGCAAGCACCTCGACGCCGAGAGCGCGCAGCGCCGCGACGACGGCGGAGCGCGGGTGGCCGGGCATCAGGTCGAGATCGAGCTGCAGAGTCGCTCGGCCGGCACGATCGGCGCTCGTCAGCAGCGCCGTCCCGATCGTCGGGTCGAGCTTCCAGGCCGGCTGGTAGCGCGTGACCAGATCGACGGACGGCGCGCTCTCGAGCGCGCGCAGAGTGGCCGGGTCGGCGACCCACGCCGCGGCCGCATCGTTGGGCACGTACCAGCGCGAGAGCAGCGTGCCGTCGGCGCGGCGCACGGGCCCGGTGAGCGCGTCGAGCAGCTGTTGTTCGTCGCGCCCGTAGCCGCCGGCGAAGTGCACGATGAACCAGCCGGCCTCGAAGCGGCCCGCGAGCGCCGCGTCGCGATCGAGCGCCGCGGGGATGGTCGGCACCTCGCCGTCGACGACGATGGCCGAGCCGGCGTGGATCACGCCGCGCGTGTCCTGCCCTTCATGCAGCGCGCTCACGAAGGGCGGCCGCTGCGCGAAGGGATACCACGACCAGTCCTGCTCGACGGCGCTCGGCGCCGCGGGAGGATGGGCGGGCGCTCGACCCGGATCGACTTGCGCACTCGCGGACAGCGCGATCAGGCCGAAGGTGCAGACACGCACGAACCACGCGACGGATCCCGACATGCGGACACGCTCCCTGGAGATGGAGAGAGGGCCGCGGCGCGCCGCCCTGCCCGGGGCCTGCGGCCGCGTGAATCCCGAATGCGCGAGATCCTACAGCGGCCGTCGGCGGCGCCTAGGGGGGCGCCGCGGAAATCCGGCGGGCGGGGGCGGGCGGGCGGGCGGTCTTGCCCGCGGTGGTGGGCGCGACAGGACTCGAACCTGTGACCCCCTGGGTGTGATCCAGGTGCGCTACCAACTGCGCCACGCGCCCAAGCGAAGGGCGCCGAGTATGTCGAACCGCAAGCCGCCCGCGCAACGCCGCGGCGCTCAGCGCAGGTAGCCGAGCGCCCGCAGGCGCGCTTCCGTCTCGGGGTCGGGCCCGGCGGGCACCTCGTCGTCGGCCAGGGACTCCATCCAGGCCGACCACACCCGCGCCAGCTGCGCGGCAGGTTCGTGATCGACCGCCGCGCGGTCCTCGACCTCGGGCGCCCAGCCCGCTCCCTGCTGTTCGAACAGTTGCGGCGCGATCGAGCCGCGCTCGGGGAAGGGCACGACCAGCTTGAAGGCCTCGGTGCGCACGAACCACGAGCGCGTGCCGGCGCCGCAGACCTCGGCGATCGCCGGATCGTCGTCGCGCAGCGGCAGCGGCGTCCCGTCGCCTGCCAGGCCGGCCAGCCGCAGCAGCGTCGGACCGAGCGCCGTCAGGGCGACCTGCCGCGGCTCGACCCGCCCCGGCGCGACTCCCGGACCGATGAGCAGCAGCGGAACGCGCAGGGCCTCCTCGTGCACCTGCTCGCCATGATCGCCGTAGCCGGCCCCGAGCAGGCCCGGACCGGGCGGCGAGTCGGCCGCGCGGGCATGGTCGAAGAGCCCCTCGCCGTGATCGGCCGCGATCGCCAGCACGACCGGCCGGCCGCGGAGTTCGGCGGCGCGCTCGGCCAGGCGCAGCAGCGCGCGCGACGCGAACAGCAGCTGCCCGTCGTAGGCGCGTCGCCAGCCCGCGAGGAAGCGCTCCTGCTCCGCGTTCAGCGCGGAGGACCAGGCGCGCAGCGGCGGACTCGACCAGCCGGGCTGCTCGGCCGCGAGCGCATCGTGCGCCGGGTCGTACGGGATGTGCGCATCCATCAGGTGCAGGTACACGAAGGCCGGCTGTCCGGCGGACGTCTCGCGCAGGGCCTCGAGGGCGCGCGCGACGAGCGCGTCGGCGTCCCAGGCGCGCAGCGCGCGCAGGTCGGCCGCGAGGTCGGCGGTGGCGGCGGCCGGCGCGACGTCGAAGGCCTGAAAGCCGCGCGCGAAGCCGTTGTCCCGCGTGAGCAGCGGGTTGGCGACGATCGCGACGGTGCGCCAGCCGCCCGCCGCGAACCGCTCGGCCAGGGCCGGCGGCCGCGCGAAGGCCGCATGGCGGTTGGCGCGCACGTCGCGACCCGCGAACAGGGCGGCCATCGAGGGCAGCGTCCACGACGAGGGCGCGACGGCCTGCGTGAAGTTCGTGCCGCGTGCGACCAGTTCCCGCCAGGGGGACGGGCCGCCCGCGCGCGGCGCGGCCGCCTCGAGCCGATCGGCGCGCGCGGTATCGAGGATCACCAGCAGGACGTCGGGGGGCGGCGCCGCCGGACCCGCTCCGCACGAGAGCCCCGCGCCGAGAACCAGACCCAGGCCCAGGCCCCGCGCCAGCCGCAGGGCCCTGCCCGGCCGCCCGCGCCGACGGCGGGGCACAAGTTCCCCCGCGCGCCGGCCGATCAGGGAACGATCCCCGAACGATCCTCCGGAGACCCGCATCATGCGCACCCTCGTCTTCGCAGCCGCCGTGCTGCTGTTCTCGCCCGCGCTCGTCGCGCAGGACCACATCGCCGTCCGTCAGGCCAACGCCAAGGCCAAGATGGAGCAGGCGCAGGCCCAGAGCAAGGCCAAGGCCGCCAGCCTCGACCGCTTCGTGAAGTGGAAGCGCAGCCAGTCCAAGTCGCCCGAGGCCGCTCCGGGCAAGCTGTCGATCATCGAGGCGCTCAAGCAGAGGCCGGGCGCGCGCTCCAAGGCCAAGCAGATCTACCAGCAGATGCTCGAGAGCCGCGGCAAGCCGGCCGCCGGTCCGGCCGCGGCCGCCCCGGGCAAGGGCCGCGCGGACGGCGCACCCGCCGCGCCGCAGAAGGCCAAGAGCAAGGCCAAGGGCAAGGACAAGGTCAAGCCGCAGGCCAAGCCCCGCGGCTGATCCCCGGCGAGACGCCGAACGCACGCGGCCTCCGGCCGGCCGGCGCCCCGACGGGCGCCGCGCCTTGCCGGGGGCCGCGGCGCTCGGCGGAGCGGCTTCGACCGCGACACCGCTTCGGCGGCCGCGCAAGTCGTCACGCACGCAGGCCGAGAGGGGGAGTCATCCACCTCGGAGCCCGCAGCATGCGCCACGTCCTGATCGCCGCCCTGACCGCCGTCCTCCTCGCCCCCGCGCTCGACGCGCAGACGGGCTCCGCCGACGGCCGCTCGTCGGCACCGAAGGCCTCGTCCGCCGACGCCGCCGCCAAGCGCGCCGAACTCAACGCCCGCGCCAAGAGCCTCGCCGCCGAGCGTGCCGCCGCGCGCGTCAAGTTCAGCGCGCTCATGAAGGAGCGCGCCTCGAAGTTGCAGGCGGCCCGCGCGCAGCTGCACGACCGCCTCCCGGCGGCCAAGGCCGAAGGCGCAGGCACCCGGGTGGAGAAAGACGCCCGGCACGTCGCGTCGGACGAGCACGCCGCGCAGGAGCGCCATTGGCCCGCGGCCAAGCACGATCGGGCTCCGTCCGGCCGCGACGAGGGACGGGCGCATCCGAGCGCCGGCGGGCCGCTGAAGCTGACCGACGCCAAGATGCGCAAGAGCGGCGAGAAGGCCGACGCGGCGCGCGCGCCGCAGCACGCCGGCAAGCGATCCAAGTCCGAAGTCGACCGCGCGCCGCGCCGCTGAGGCCCGCTCAGGAGCGCAGCAGCACCGACTCGCGCCGGAACAGGCGCCCCGCGCCCCAGAGCACGAGCGCGGTCAGCACGAGCATGCTGCCCTGCGTGATCGCGTAGAAGTCCCACAGGTAGTTGCCCTTGAGCAGCTCCTTCATGAGCATCGACACGTTCATCAGCGGCACCCAGGCCCAGTGCAGCTCGGTCTCCAGGTCGGGCAGCAGCGCCGACATCGCCGGCAGCAGCACCAGGAACTGCAGCGGCGCCGTGTAGCTCTGCGCCTCCTTGAAGGAGCGCGCGAGCAGAGCCACGCCCAGCAGCAGCGCGGAGAACAGCGCGGCCACCGGCAGCAGCAGCGAGGCCGTGAGCGCCAGCGCCAGCGGCTGGAAGTCGAGCTCGAAGGCGCTCAGCAGCCCTTCGGGCAGCACGCCGTGGGTGAAGGTGAAGGCCAGCGAGGCGGTCGCGAGCACGGCCGCCGTCACCGCCGCGCTGAACACGACGACGAACTTGCCGGCCGCGATCTCGAGCCGCGAGATCGGCGCGAGCAGCAGGGTCTCGAGCGTGAAGCGCTCCTTCTCGCCGGCCGTCACGTCGAGCGAGGGATAGAAGGCGCCGAAGAAGCAGAACAGGATGATCAGGTAGGGGAGCAGCGCGCCGAGGATCGCCTGCACCTTGCGGCTGTCGCTGGCGAGGTTGGCGACGCGCACGTCGAAGGGGCGCGGGAAGCCGGGCCCGAGCTGCTCGGCCACGAGGCGCTGGCGCAGTTCGAGGCGGCCGAGGGCCTCGAGGGCGCCGACCAGCCGGTCGTAGGCCTCCTTCGAGAGGCTCTGGCTGCTGTCGTAGACGATCGTGACCGGCACGCTCACGTCCCCCTGCGCGACCGTCTCCCAGGCGTCGAGCGGCAGCTCGATCGCCGCGTGCACCTCCTTGCCGGCGCCCGAGATCGCGCGCGCCAGCGCCGCGCCCGACAGGCCCTCGGGCAGTTCGGCCGGCAGCGCCACGCCCTGCGGCAGGGGAGCCGTCGCGTCGGTCTCGCGCGGCAGCTCGGCCCACTTCACCAGCGACATCAGGCGCGAGATCGCGCCGGCATCGTCGAGCAGCTGCCGCTGCTGCTCGGAGAACTCGCTGGCCGCCTTGATCCAGGCGGCCGCCAGCGCCTCGCCGCCCGGCGCCCGGGTCTTGAGCGTCTCGACGCGCGCCGCGAGGCGCCCGAGGTCGTCGAAGCCGCCCACCCGGTCGACGCCCAGGCGCAGCGCGAGGCCGCCGAGCATCCCGAGGTTCTCGTTGAACCAGCGGCGCGTGAGGCCGATGAGCAGGTTGCGGTCGAGCGGGTCGGCCGCGATCACGAGCACGCGCTTCTCCTTGGCCTTGAGCTGCGTCTTCGCGAAGCGCGACACGCCGACCATCAGCACCGGCATGACCGCGATCGGCAGCAGCAGCATGAAGACCAGCGTGCGCCGGTCGCGCAGCACGTCGCGGAACTCCTTGCCGGCGATGACGAGCACGTTGCGCAGGCTCATCGCGCGGCCTCCAGCACGTCGATGAAGGCCTGCTCGAGGTCCTCACCGTGCGCGGCGCGGAAGGCCGCCAGCGTGCCGAGGAACTGCACCCGTCCGTGATGGATGATCGCGAGGCGATCGCACAGCCGCGACACCTCGCCCATGATGTGCGTCGAGAAGATCACCAGCTTGCCGCGCCGCCGGCAGTCGCGGACGAACTCGACGATCGTCCGCGCGGCCAGCACGTCGAGCCCCATGGTCGGCTCGTCGAGGATCAGCACGGGCGGGTCGTGCAGCACGGTGCGCGCCACGTTGACCTTCTGCTTCATGCCCGACGAGAGCGCGTCGCAGCGCCGGTCGAGGAAATCGCCCATCGCGAGCAGGCCGGCCAACTCGTCGATGCGGCGGGCGATCGCGGGCCGCGGCAGGCCGTGCAGCCGTCCGAAGTAGGTCAGCACCTCGCGCGGCGTGAGGCGCGGATACAGGCCCGTGTTGCCCGAGAGGAAGCCGATCGAGGCGCGCACCGCGTCGGGCGCGTCCACGACGTCGTGGCCCGCGACGCGGGCCCGGCCGGCGGTGGGGGCGAGCACCGTCGAGAGCATCCGCAGCGTGGTCGTCTTGCCGGCCCCGTTGGGGCCGAGCAGGCCGAAGACCTCGCCCGCGCGGCAGGAGAAGCCCACGCCGTCGACGGCCACCGACGGCGCGCCGCGCCGGCCGCGGTACACCTTGCGCAAGCCGTCGGCCACGACGAGCTCTTCCATCGACACGGGTGGGGGGCGCTCCGGCGGCATGCTATGACGGCCGGCGCATTATCCGGATCGCCGCCTCCCGTCCCATACCCGAGTTGCCGATGGACGCCGACGGATTCGAAGCACGCGTGCGCGCCGCGCTCGACGAGCTGGCGCCGATGCTGGCCGCCGACGGCGGCGCGGTCGAGCTGGTGCTCGCCGACGCCGCGCGGCTGCGGGTCGAAGTGCGACTCACGGGCGCCTGTCGTCACTGCGCGGCGGCCACGCTCACGATGAGCCACGGCGTCGAACGCCGGCTGCGCGAACGGATCCCCGAACTCAGGCAGGTGGTGCGCGTTTGATAGGCTCACGAGCCGTGTCTCCCGCCGTCGGACCCCTGCGCGTGCGCCTCCTCCGAACGCCGATCGTCCTGGCCCTGCTGCTGCTGGCGTGCGGCGGCGAACCGAGGCCCGCGCCGCCGGCCGCGTCGGCCGGGCCGGCCGACGGGCGCCTCGAGCTGTTCGTGCTCAATCGCCTGCACGCCTTCGGCGAGGGCGTGCCCTGCCGGCCCGAGGCGCTGGTTCCGCTGGCGACCGCGGCGCTGGCGCGCGACGAGGCCGCCGAGCGCAGCGACGCGGCCGGCTTCTTCGCGATCGGGGACACCCTCGTCATCCCGGGCTGGCGGGCCGGCTTCAAGCCGCTCGACGTCGCCGTCGAGGCGATCGCCGAGGTCGAGCTGCAGGCGCTCGCGGCCGCCCGTCCCACGGCCTGGGTGCCGGGCGCGCGCGACCTGGCGCTGGGCCCGGCCGCGCTGCTCGAGCGCGCGGCGGCGCTCGGCATCCCCGTGCTGGCGAGCAATCTCGACGTCGCCGGTGCGCCCGAGCCGCTGCGCACGCTGGTCGTGCAGGCCGGCTCGCTGCGGGTGGGCTTCCTGGGGCTGCTCCCGGGCCGCACGGCCAACGACGAGTTCGGCGGCGACGACGTGGAGATGCGCGCCGCGGTGGCGACCGCGCGACGGCTGTCCGAGAAGTTGCGCGCGGAGGACGGCGTGCACCTCGTGGTCGCCTTCAGCACGCTCACGACCAAGCTCAACGAGAGCGTGGCGGCCGTGCCCGGGGTGAACATCGTCTATGGCTCGCTCGACGACAAGTTCGGCTCGGGCGTGCTCGTCGTGCACGGCAACTCGGCGGCGCTCGCCGCCCTGCCCGACGGGGCCGAACTGGCGCACACGACGATCCAGATCCGCGACGGCAACCTGAACATGGCCGACGTCTCGTCGCTGCACAACCTGCCGCAGCTCATCGCGGCCGACGAGGCCGAGGTGCAGGCGGCCGCCGAGCGCTTCGGCACGACCGACGCCGAGACCCTCGCGTCGCTGGCCTACCCCGACAACCGCGAGTTCTTCCTGCGCATGGTCGAGCGCATCGGCGAGAACCAGGAGTTCCTGGCCGAGTACTCCGACTACGCCGGCTCGATGATCGATCACTGGTACGTCGACCCGCGTCCGGTGCCGGACGAGCACCCCGTGCAACAGCGCCTGGCGCAGCGCGGCCCGGCGCTCGAGGCGGCCTACGCCACGGCCCGGCTCAAGCCCGCCGAGCCGCCCGAGGGCACGCCGCTCATTCCGCAGACGGCGGCCTGCACCGAGTGCCACGCCTCGCAGGTGAAGTTCTGGCAGTCGACCGCGCACGCGCAGGCGGTCGAGGCCCTCGCCGCGGACCAGCGCCTGCGCGACCCGGCCTGCCTGCGCTGCCATACGACCGGATTCGGCGAGCAGGGCGGCTGGATCGACCCGCGCTTCGACGCGCCCTTCGGCGCGGTGACGTGCTACTCCTGCCACCAGGTCACCGCCAACCACATGACGACGCGCCGGGCGCTGCTCGACCCGCTCTACGTCGTGGCCGAGGCCGACCGCATGGACTGCGCGAGCTGCCACGTCCCGCGTCGCTCGCCCGACTTCGTCCGCGAGCGCGCGCTGCCGCTGGTGGCCTGCCCGCCCTCGCCGCCCGACGACCCGCAGCTGCTCCTGCTGCGCCACCAGGCGGTCGAGCACATCCGCACGCGACGCGAACGCGGCGAGGACGAGCCGCGCGACCGCTACCTCGAGGGCCGCGCGCTCGCGGCGCTCGGCGGGGCGCGCCGCGCCGAGGGCCTCGACGTGCTGCTGGAGGTCGCGCTCAAGAACGCGAGCGACGCGCGCATGGCGATCGAGATCGCGAGGCTGCTCGACGAGTACGGACAGAGCGTGCGCGCCCGCGACAGCCTGCGCACGTATCTCACCGCGCAGCCGGGCGACCCGGCGGTGAACCTCGAGTTCGTGCGCCTGCTCGTCTCCCCGCTCGACCCCGCCGCCGCCGAACCCCTGCAGGCGCTGGCCATGATCGACGTGCTCATCCCGCCCGATAGCGAGGCCGCCGACGAGAAGGCGCTGCTCGACTATCGCCTGCTGCAGGTCGAGGCGCTGTTCATGACGGGCCGCACGCAGGAGGCCGCCACGCTCGTGGGCACGCTCGCCGGCAAGCACGGCCGCGACCCGCGGCTGCAGGCGACGATGGAGCGCTGGCTGCGTCGCTGAAGGGCCGCTCAGGCCTCGGCGGGCAGGCCCGGCAGCGTCACGACGAACACCACGCCCTCGGGTCCGCCGCGCGAGGCCAGCGCGATCGAGCCGCCGAAGCGCTCGAGCAGCGAGCGGCACAGCGCGAGCCCGAGGCCCGTCCCGACGCCGGCGGGCTTGGTCGTGAAGAAGGGTTTGAAGATCTCCTCGACGAGCGCCTCGTCGATGGGGGGGCCGTTGTTGCGCACGCGCACCTCGACGCTGCCCGAGGCGGTGCGCTCGGCGGTGATGCCGATCTCGCGCGGGTGCACGTCGCTCTGCTGCAGGCTCTGGCGCGCGTTCTCGAGCAGGTTGAGCAGCACCTGCACGCAGGTGCCGTCGTGGCCGCGCGCCGTGAGCGCCATCGGCGGCAGGACCGCGGCGACGCTCACGCGCGCCTGCCGCATGGCGTGCGCCGCGAGATTCACGGCGGCGGAGATCGTGCGGCCCACGTCGATCGACTCGACCTCGCCCGTGCCGCGCCGCGTGAACGAGAGCATGTCGTCGACGAGCGTCGAGAGGCGGCGCGTCTCGCGCAGGATCGCGCCGAGATCCTCGCGCTGCTGCTCGTCGGCGGCCTGCTCGAGCAGCAGCTGCGCGTAGCCGTGGATCACGGCGAGCGGGTTGTTGATCTCGTGCACCACGCCCGCGAGCATCTGCCCGGCCTGTTCGAGGCGCAGGCGATGCGCACGCTCGGCCTCCGTCGGCGACGGGGCTCCCTCGGCATCCCCGCGCCGCTCCTCGTCAGGCACGAGGCCGCCTCCCGTGGTCCGCAGGACGCACATCCACGGGGGCTCATGCTGCGCTACGCACCACGTCATTCCAAGCGTGCAGCGGCGCCGACGCGGGCCGCCGGCGGGGGAGCGGGCCCGCGTCCCGCGTCAGCGGCCGCCCTGCTCGCGGTGGATGCGGCGCTGCTCGGCGACCCAGGTGCGCAGCAGTCCGCCGCGCGGCGAGGGGCGGCCGCGGTCGTCGAGCAGCGTCTCGGCCAGCCCCTCGGCGGCCTCGAAGTCCTGCCGCTCGACGAGCGCCTGGATCATCGTGCCGATGGCCGCCTCGTCGTCCGGGAGGGCGCGCGAGCCGAGTTCGGCGTGCCGCAGGGCCCCGTCGGGCTGGCGCAACAGGCGCGTCTCGGCGTCGAGCATCAGGCTGGCGGCACGCAGATGCGCGGCGGGGGAGTCCTGCAGCAACGCCTGCACGAGCTGGCGCCCCTGGCCCGATTCCTGGTCGCGATGGCGCAGGAAGTCGGAACTCGTCTGCCCGCTCCACCAGGCGCTGGCTCCGAGGCTGGCCAGCATGAGGCCGCCGACGGCGAAACCCAGTCGGCGCGCGCGACCGCCGTCGCGGCCCGATCCGGCGACCCCGGCGCTCGCCGCGCACAGCACGATCAGGTCGAAGCCGGCCAACGCGCCCGGCCCGGTCGCCGTCGCCGCGGAGAGCAGGCCCAGCGCGAGCAGCGCCGCGACGAGTCCGCCGCGCGGCCACGACGAAGGGGCGCCGCGCGCCAGCAGGGCCAGCGTCGCGGCGGCGAAGAGCAGCATGCCGCCGCGCAGAAAGTCGTCCAGCAGCGCCAGCGGCAACCCGGGCAGGGGCGCATCGCGGAAGCGATCGGGCCCCAGCAGATCGACGACCACGCGCCGGGACAGCGCGCGCAGCAGCTCGAGCGTCGAGGCCTCGCGGAACGAGCTGCCGACGAGGTCGAGCAGGCGCGCGGTGCGTTCGTCGGCATCGAGCGCGTCGTGACGCGCGGCGCCCAGCGGCGCGTCCAGCAGGTCCGCCAGCGAGTGCACCGGCGCCGACTCGATCTGCCAGCGCCGTGACGCGTCGGGTCCGCGCGCCGCCCACCACCACGCGCCCGCGGCGAGCAGCGCGGCCAGCAGCAGCGGCAGGGCCGCCGAGGCGCGCGGCACGGGCAGCAGGTAGACCAGCACGCCGAGGGCGATGGCCGAGGCGGCCACCACGCCGCCCGCGACCGCGAGGGCCGACAAGCCGACGACCAGCGCCAGCCAAGCCGGCGCCCGCCAACGTCCCGTCCGCGCCGCCAGCGCTCCGAGCGCCAGGCAGCCGGCGGCGCCGACCACGGTCTCGGGCGCGGGATGCACCGAAGCCAGGACGAGATTGGGAGACGCGGCCCACACGCCGCAGGCCCAGGCCGCCGCCAGGCCCGGCTGGCGCAGACCGGCCCGGGTGTGGCGCGCGATCACCAGCGCGCTGCCGAGCGCGACCACGAACGCGCCCGTAGCAAGAGCCACGCACGCGGCACGCAGCAGCAGCAACGAGTCGCGACCGACGAACGCGGCGACCTCGGCGAAGACCCAGCCCGCGCCCGGTGCGCGCACACGATGCACCGGACCCCAGATCCAGCCGTCCAGGACGGGGATCCACAGGTCGGCTTCCCATTCGGCCACGTCGTCGCCGAGCGAGACGGCAAGCGCCATCCGCAGCCCCAGCCCGACGGCCAGCGCCAAGGCGGCGAGCAGCCACCAGCCCGGCGAGGACGTCGCAGACGACTCGGGCTTCGCGGTGGGGTCGGGTTCAACCATCGCCATAACGTCTGATAATCATTATTCTGTTGTTTTCTGGTCCGCCGCCTGCGATCCGGCCTCCGCCGGCCGATCCGCCGCCGGCAACCGCTATTCTCGCCGCGTGACGGCCCCGACAGCCAGACTCGCCGGCCTGCTTCTCGACCAGGGCCCGGCTCCGGCCGACGACGCGTTGCGGGCCGCCGCAGAACGCGCCGCGCGCCTCGGACTGCCGCTGCTGCGGGCGGCCGAGCCCGAGGCCTTCGTGCTGGTCCAGACGCGCGAGCGGCTCGAACTGCGCTGCGGCCGACGCCGCCCGCTGCACATCGACCCCCGCGACCCGCGCCTGCTGCGGCGCGCCAGCCGCCACGCGGCCCGGCAGGAACTGCTGCGCGCCTGCGGCTGGCGCGGCGCGCAACCCGCACCCGGCATCGTCGACGCCACCGCGGGTCTCGGGCTCGACGGCCGGCTGCTGGCGCTGCTCGGCGCGCACGTCGTGGCCTTCGAGCGCCACGTGGTGCTGGCCGAGCTGCTGCTCGACGCGGCCCGACGCTGGGCGGAGATCGATCCGCAGGCCGCCGGGCGCTGGTCTCCGCTGCACGCCGACGCCCTCGAGCAGCTGCCGCGCCTGCCCGCACCGGGCCCCGAGATCGTGCTGCTGGACCCGATGTTCGACGACGCGGGCCGCAGCGCCGCGCCGCGCGGCGAAGTCGCCCTGCTGCGCCGACTCGTCGGGCCCGACACCGACGCGGCGAACCTGCTCGACTCGGCCCGGGCCGTCGCGCGGCGGCGCGTCGTCGTCAAGCGCCATCTTCGCGACGCGCCGCTCGCCGGCCCCGCGCCGAGCCTCGTCGTGCGCGGCCAGAGCACGCGCTTCGACGTCTACGTGCGCACCGACCGCGCCTGAGCCGCGATCACGGCGGCGACGCAGCAGGTCAGCCTCCGCGCCGTCGGCAGGTGCAGGAACTCGTTGGGACCGTGCGCGTTCGACTTGGGGCCGAGCACGCCGGTGATCATGAACTGCGCCGCCGGAAAGCGCTCGCCCAGCATCGCCATGAACGGGATCGAGCCGCCTTCACCCATGGCGCAGGCCGGCCGGCCGAAGAACTCCTGGCTGGCTTGCTGCAGGGCCTCCGCCAGCCAGGGCGCGGTGGGCGGCGCGTTCCAGCCGGCGCAGGGCGCCTCGGCACGGAAGCGCGCGCGCGCGCCGCTGGGCACGTCGCGCTCGAGCGTCGCCGCGATGGCCGCGCCGGCCGCGCGCGCGTCGGCCGTCGGCGGCAGGCGGATCGAGAGCTGCAGGTCGAGGCGCGGGTGCAGCACGTTGCCGGCGTTCTCGATCGGCGGCAGCCCGCCGACCCCCGTCACCGCCAGCGCCGGCCGCCAGGTGCGGTTGAGCACGAGTTCGACGGCGTCGTCGTGCTCGGCGCGCACGCCGTCCAGCAGCGGGTACTTGCCGTGCACGTCGCCGTCGAGCTCGGCGGCGGCGAGGCCCGCCTCGCGCCGGCGCGCCTCGGGGATCGCGACGTTCAGCTCCGGCAGCGTGACGCGCCCGCTCACGCCGTCCTCGATGCGGCCGATGAGCCGGCTGGCGATGCGGAAGGCGCTCGGCGCCACGCCGCCCGCGTCCCCGCTGTGCACGCCCTCGCTCATCGTCTCGACGCGCAGCGTGCCGCAGACCAGCCCGCGCAGCGAGGTGGTGCACCACAGCTGCTCGTAGTTGCCGCAGCCCGAGTCGAGGCACACCACCAGGTCGGGACGACCGAGCGCGTCGGCCAGCGCCTGCAGGTGCGCCGGGAGATCGACGCTGCCGCTCTCTTCGCAAGCCTCGATGAGCACCGTGCAGTGCGCGCGCGGCAGGCCCTGCTCGGCGAGCGCGCGCAGCGCCGTCAGCGACGCGAAAGCCGCGTAGCCGTCGTCCGCGCCACCCCTCCCGTAGAGCTTGTCGCCGCGCAGCACGGGCTTCCAGGGCCCGAGGCCCTCGGCCCAGGGCTCCATCGGCGGCTGCTTGTCGAGGTGCCCGTAGAGCAGCACGCGCCCCGCGGCCGTCCCCGGCACGTCGATGAGCACGACCGGCGTGCGCCCCTCGATCTCGTGCACCGTGACGCTCGCGCCGGGCAGCGGCGCGACCTCGCGCGTGCACCACTCGGCGACGAGCTGGACTGCGCGCCGCAGATGTCCGTGCCGCTCCCAGCCGGCATCGAACTGCGGCGACTGCGCCGGAATCGCGATGTACTCGTGCAGCGCGGGGACGATGCGCTCGGCCCACGCGCGCTCGACGAACTCCGTCAGCCGTGCGGCGTCGAGACCGCTCACGGCGTGAGGAACTGCAGCGCGACGCCGTTGGTCGCGGCGAGCGGCCCGCCGTCGGCGAACCAGGCCTGCGCGTAGAGCGTCAGCCCCCACCAGCCGCCGAAGGCCAGCGGGCCCGAGAGCGACACGGCCCCCGCCCCGTTGCTCGCGAGCGGCACGGCGAACTGCGCGGCCGGCACGAGCGTGCCGCCCTTGAAGGGCGCCAGCAGCAGGCTGTTCGACACGAACAGCGTGCCGGGTTTGGAGGCCGGCGCCGCACTGATCGCCAGGTGCAGCGTGTCGGGATCGGCGCTGCCGAACAGCGACAGCGCGGGCAGGCCGCCGCTGCCCGGCTTGGCGAAGCCGAGGCTGGTCGTCAGCGGTCCGCTGAAGAGCGACAGGCAACTGGCCTCGACCTGCGCCCGCATGTCGGCCGCGCTCAGCGCGTGGAAGTACGTCGTCTCGTTGAGGAACCCGCCGTCGCAGAGATGGCAGTAGCTCATGATCGACCCGCTCGTCGTGCAGACCTGGCTCGTCTGGCAGGCGCCGAAGTAGCCGTCGGGCGCGCAGGAATCGACCGGCGGGCAGTAGTCGTGCGTATGGATCGCGCCGAAGTTGTGCCCGAACTCGTGGGCCACGACGACGAAGTCCCAGTTGAGCGGTCCGGGAACGACGGGCAGCGGCGTGTTTCCGCCCAGATTGCCCGACACGGCGAAGCCGTAGTCGTCGTTGCACAGCACCGACAGCCAGGCCACGCCGCCGCCCAGGCTCGCGCCGCTGACGAGGTGGTACAGGTCGGCGTCGACGGGCCCCGCCAGGCCCCCCCACGCATCGCGGAACTCGTAGAGCACGTCGATGCTGTTGCCGCCGTTGTCCTGCGATTCCCAGGGATCGACGTTGGCCGTGTACAGCCCGAGGTACGGCACGCTGATCACCACCCCGACCTGGTCGCGGTAGCGCGAGTTCACCGCGCCGAGCAGCGCCACCGCATAGGCGCGTGCGGCGTCGATGTCGCCGAACAACTCGTAGAACTGGAAGTCGGTCTCGATCGCGACGCGCGCCTCGTAGGTCGGCAACGGCCCGCCGTCGGCGGCGGAGGCCGGCTGCAGGCGCGGCGCAGGACGGCCGTGCACGCCCGTCAATCGGTCGCTGCCGCACAGGGGCGCGGCCGGTGCCGCGAGCGCGGACTCGGCCACCCAGCGCGCGCCGCTCTGCGGCCGCGAGACGAGGTGCTGCAACTCCCCCGAGCGGCGCACCCAACCCTGCGAGCCGTGGATCGAGAGCGCCAGGTAGACCTCGCTGGCGGGCTCGTCCACGACCTGACCGCTCCACAGCGAGATGTCGGCGTCGATCGGCGCGGCCGGCGCCGGCCGGCCGTTCACGTGCAGCACCGCCGCGGGAGCGGCGATCGGCAGGCGAGTCAGCCGGACGGTCAACGCGGGGCCGCCGAGCCAAGGCACGTCGAGCAGCGTCACGTCGGTGAGCCCCGCGAGCGCCTGCAACTCGTCGTGGCGCGGCTGCAGCGGCAGCGACCCGTCGTCCGTCACCGGACCCGCGGGCCGCAGCGGGAAGGGCCGCACGGACTGCGCCGCGGCCGACATCGACAGCGGACAGAGCAGGAGCAATGTCGCGGTGGCGACGACGACGGCGTGGAGGGCGCGCATGGCGGGGCTCCGGGGCGGGCGTGGAGGAGGCTCGAGTCTACAAGATCCCCTGGAGCGGACCGCCCGCGCCATGTGTAGACTCTCCCCGCACTTTGGGTCCGGGGGCGGACGGGGGCTCTCGTCTCGTCGCGGACTCCTCTCCATGGCCCGCCCGCTCTCCTTCGACCCCGAAACGTCGCTGCGGCACGCGATCGACCTGCTCTGGTCGCGCGGCTACGGCGCCGTCAGCGTGGACGACATCGTGGAGTTCACCTCGCTCAACCGGCACAGTCTCTACGGCCGCTACGGCAGCAAGCTCGGACTCGTGACCGCCGCCGTCGACCGCTATCTGGAGGATGCGCTCGAGCGGCTGCGGCAGGTCTTCGACGCGCCCGGCACGCCGATCGAGCGGCTGCAGCGCCTGATGGACCTGCGCGACCCCGACGTGCAGGACGAGATCTTCGCCGCCATCCTGCGGCGCGGCTGCTTCGCCGTCCGCATCGCCGCGGAGATCGGCGAGACGCACCCCGAGTTCCGCGAGCGCGTCGGTCGCCGCATGCGCTGGATCGAGGAGCGCATCCACGAGCAGGTCGTCGAGGGGCAGCGCCTCGGCCTGGTGCGCACCGACCGTCCGGCCGCCGAACTCGCCGCGATCGTCGCCGCGGGCTTCTTCGTGCCCCTCGTGGCCGGCCCCGATCGCGCGCGCAACCGCGCCATCCTCGCCGCGCTGAACTGAGGCGGCGCGGCGCGCGGCGTGCCCAGGGCCGGCGTCCTGCTCGTCAACCTCGGCTCGCCCGAGGCCCCCACCGCGCCGGCCCTGCGCCGCTACCTCGGCGAGTTCCTCTCCGACCCGCGCGTCGTCGACCTGCCGCGCTGGCTGTGGCTGCCGCTGCTGTACGGCGTCGTGCTCCCCCGGCGCGCGCCGCGCTCGGCGGCCCTCTACGCGCGCATCTGGACACCCGAGGGGTCGCCGCTGGTCACCTCCGGCCGGCGGCTGGCCGAGCGGCTGGGCGAGGTGCTCGGAGACCGTTTCGTCGTGGCCGCCGCGATGCGCTACGGCGCGCCGAGCCTGGAGGACGGACTGGCGCGGCTGCAAGCCTCCGGCTGCGCCACGGCGCTCGTCGTGCCGCTCTTTCCGCAGTACTCCGAGGCGACGTTCGGCTCGATCGTGGCGCGCGTCGGACAGGTGGCGGCGCGCCCGTCGCTGCAGGTGCGCTGCGTGGCCCCCTATCCGACCGACGCGGGCTACCTCGACGCGCTCGCGGCCCGCTGCCGCGACACGCTCGCCGCCGGCCCCGTCGACCACCACGTCTTCAGCTTCCACGGCGTGCCGCAGCGGGTGATCGCGCGCGGCGACCCCTATCGCGAGCAGTGCGCGGCGACGGCCGACGCGCTCGCCGCACGGTTGGGCCTGCCGGCCGACCGCTGGACGCTCGCCTGGCAGTCGCGCTTCGGCCCCGGGGCCTGGCTCGAGCCGGCCACCGATCGCGTCGTGCCGGAACTCGCCGCGCGCGCGCCGCGCGTGCTCGTCTGCACGCCGGGCTTCGCGGCCGACTGCCTCGAGACGATCGACGAGATCGGACGTGATCTCGACGAGCGCTTTCGCGCGGCCGGTGGACAGGAACTGCGGCGCGTACCCTGCCTCGACGAGCACCCGCGCTGGGTCGAGGCGCTCGCGACGATCGTGCGCGCGCAGGCCGAAGGAGCGCCGACCCGCGCCTGAGGCGCGGGTCGCGCTCAGCGCCCGCCGTCGGGGGCCGGTTCGTCCGCCGGTGCCGGTGCGTCGGCGGGGGTCAGCGCGTCGTCGGAGGCAGCCGGCGCCTCCGCCGGGGTGGCCTCGTCGTCGGCCGCCGGCTCCTCGGCGGGCGGCGCGTCGTCCGTCGCCGGCTCGGGCTCCACGGCGATGTCCTGCACCAGGTCGGCCAGCCGCTTGCGCAGCGTGCCGGCGCGCCACTCGGGCAGCCGGTAGGTCCAGGCCGCGTGGCGCGCCTGCAGGGCTTCGGCTTCCCGGCGCGCCTCGTCGTTGGCGTCGGTCAGCGCCTCGGCCTGCAGCACCAGCCAGATCTGCCCGAGTTCGTCGAGCGCGGTCGTCGCGACGACGCGCAGGCCTTCGCCCGTCTGCGCGCTCGTCACGAAGCGCTCGCCTTCCGGCAGCGGCTGCTCGGCGCGCGGCCGGACATCCTCGAAGCTCAATCCGTCGAAGGCCCCCGCGGTGGTGCGCGCGATCGTCGGATACTTCGGCTCCTGTCCCTCCGGGACCCCTTCGATGGCCCAGCCGGCGGTGTCGGTGGCGGGCCGCGAGACGACCAGCGCCGCGCCGTCGGGAGCCTGGAACTCGATGCGCACGACGCGCTCGGGCGACAGGCGCACGAGATCCTTGTCCATCCACGCCAGGGGCGTGGCCTGCAGAGGTACCGAGCCGCGCACCGACCACGATTGCGCCTCGCCCGGGCGCCGCACGAAGAGCGTGTCACCGTCGCCGGCCTTGCCGAGGATGAGTTCGGCCAGCGGCGCATCCTGCGCGTCGAGCACGCGCACCTGCGTCGAACTCGCGCCCTCGGCGAGCGGGTCCTCGACGCCGATGCGCGCGTGCAGCTCCGGCCGTGCGGTCTTGCTCTCGACGATCTGCAGTTCGGCCAGGCCGAGCAGCAGCGGCTTGACGGCGTCGAAGCGCGCCGGATAGCCGGCACGCTCGGCGAGCACCCAGCCGCCGTCGGCGCGAGTGACGCTGAAGGATTCGTCGGCGCTCGTCACCTCGATGCGCGCGGCGTCGTTGACCCGCGCGCCGAGTTCGGGAAAGAAGCGACCGGCCGGAGTCGGAGGCGCGTCGCCCCCGGGCCCGAAAACGAGCAGCGCCGCCACGACGACGGCCGCGCACAGGACGAGCAGCGTGCCGCGCCCCATCTCAGGCCGCCTTTCCGCGCCGGCGCACGGCGAGGGCCAGCAGCGCGCCGAGCGTGACGAGCAGCGGCACGAGGCCGATGTTGACGAACTTGACGCGCGCCTCGAGCGCGTCGAGATCCTTGTTCAGCTCGTGCTGGACGGCGCGCAACTGCTTGCGGGTCGCGACCTGCTCGGCGCGGAACCGCTCGATCTCCGCGGCCTGCTCGGGGCTGAGGATCAGACTGGACTGGTCCTGCTTCTGGCTCTGCAGCGCGGTCAGCCGCTGCTCGGTCTCGCGCAGGCGCTCCTCGAGCGCCTGTTCCTTGGCCAGAAAGCGGCTCTCGGCCTCCTGACGCAGCTCGTCGAGACGCGTGAAGGGCCGCGACGAACCCTTGCGCCCGCGGATGCCGATCAGGTCGCTGCTGCCGGTGAGATGGTCGGTGGCGCGCAGGACGAAGTCGCCGTTGGCGGCCGAGATGAGCGCCTGCCGCATCCCGAGGATGTTGACCGTCTCGATCCAGGTCTCGTCGCTGAGCAGGTCGACGTCGGCCACGACGACCACGTCGATGGGCTCCTTCGAGGTGACGAGGTGCTCGCGCGGACCGTCCGGCTCTTCGCCCTCGACGAGCGGCGCGCCGTTCGGGAAGGCGCTGGCGACCTGCCCGCGCACGCGCGCCGCGAGCGCCAGCGGCGTCCCGCCGGGCGCGTAGTCGTCGAGGATCCGCTGCGGGTCGGGCATGAAGGACACCTTCTCGAGCGGCAGTTCCATGCCCTCGGGCCCGGTGAACAGCAGCGGCGTGAAGACCGTCGAGGCGCCCTCGATCGGCTTGAGCACGCCGGCCGAGAGCATCCGCAGCGGCCCGAGATCGTCGAGGATCACCTCGTCGGCGGCGTAGTTGGTCGCGTCGAGCGCCAGCCACGGCGCGTAGTCGACGAGCGTGGGGCGCGCCGCCGACCCGGCGTTGACGGGCATCGCGCGCGTGCGATCGGCCGCGACGCGGTCGGGCAGCATCTGCAGGCCCCAGGCGCTGAACAGCGAGGGCAGATCCGAGAGCCGCGGCGCCATCATCGCCGCGTAGGGGTTGGACGGGTCCTCGGGCGGCCGGTCGACCTCGCAGTACGGGTCGGTGAAGATCAGCGCGTTGCCGCCGCCGAGGACGTACTGGTCGATCGCGTACAGCGTCGTCTCGGAGACGTCCTTGGGGTGCACGACGAGCAGCACCGAGACCTCGGCCGGGATCTCGCGCAGCTCGGCCGGCAGCACCCGCACGTCGAACACGCTGCGCAACTGGTCGAGCATGTACCAGGGCGGCGTCGCCGGCGGCGCGCCCGGGAAGGGCATCGCCGGCCGGCCGTCGACGGGCAGCGCCGAGAGTACGCCGATCACCGGCTTGACCGGCGTCCCCAGGCGGTAGATCAGGCGCGCGATGTCGTACTCGAGCGAGGCTTCCTTGTTCCAGTGCAGGAAGGGCACGACCTCGCGATCGTCGGTCGAACTCGTGCCGACCAGGCCGAGATACAGCACGTCGGGACGTCCCGGCTCGACCATCGCGCCGCGCAGGCCGGCCTCGACGGCCGCGTCCTCGGCCTCGGAGAACGGCTCGGGATCCACCAGCCGCAGCCGCACGCGGCCCTGGGAGGCCGAGGCGAACTCCTGCAGCAACCCGCGCACGCGCTCGTGGTAGGTGCGCACCGGCGCGATGTCGGCGCCCAGTTCCTCGGAGTAGTACAGTGTCAGCGAGACCGGCTCGTCGAGGTTCTCGACCAGGCGCCGGCTGCCCTCCGAGAGCGTGAACAGGCCGTTCTCGGTGAGGTCGATGCGCGAGGCCGGCAGCGCCCTCCGCGCCCAGGCGTTGAACAGCACGAACAGGGCCGCCGCCAGCACCAGCCCGACGATTCCGCGCGTGCCTCGCCGCATCTCAGCTCTCCGCCTTGCGCAGGTCGAGCACGACGACCGTCGCGAACAGCCAGACCACGATCAGCGACCCGAAGAACAGCACGTCGCGCGCGTCGAGCACGCCCTTGCTGATGCTCTCGAAGTGCGTGAGGAAACCCATCGACGCGACGGCGTCGACCACGAAGGACGGCGCGACGGCCTGCACGACGCCGAGCACCGTCGGGTAGCCCGCCATCACGAACGCGAAGCAGGTCGCGACGGCGAGCACGAAGGCGATGACCTGGTTGCGCGTGAGCGCCGACAGGCACGAGCCGATCGCGAGATAGCCGCCGGCCATGAGCAGGCTGCCCACGTAGCCGGCGAGGATCGCGCCGTTGTCGGGGTCGCCCAAGTGGTTCACGGTGAGCCAGACGGGCAGCGTGAGAGCGAGCGCGAGGGCGGTGAAAGCCCAGGCCGCGAGGAACTTGCCCACGACCGCCTCGAACGTCGAGATCGGCAGCGTGAGCAGCAGCTCGATCGTGCCCGACTTGCGCTCCTCGGACCACAGCCGCATCGCGATCGCCGGCAGCAGGAACAGGAACAGCCAGGGATGGAAGGCGAAGAAGGGCGCCAGATCGGCCTGTCCGCGTCCGAGCAGGTTGCCCTCCTGGAAGGTGAGCGTGCCCGCCAGCAGCAGGAAGATCACCAGAAAGACGCACGCGAGCGGCGTGAGGAAGTACGCCAGCAGCTCGCGGCGGAAGATCGCGCCGATGTTCCTCACGAGCGCAGCTCCCGGCCGGAGGTCGTGATGGCGCGGAACACCTCGTCGAGCCGCCCCTTCTCGACCGACAGCGACTCGAGGGGCCAGCCCTGCGCGCGCGCCAGCCCCGCGACCGGCTCGGCCAGCGCCGCCCCGTCGCGCGGGAAGACCAGCAGCTGCACGCTCCCGTCGCCCGCCGCCGCGCGCTCGACTTCGGCCACGTCGCTGCGCGCGGCGAGCGCGCGCTGCGCCGACTCGGCCGCCGCCGTCGGCAGCGTCAGGCGCACCGCGTTGTGGTGCCGTCCGCGCGCGTGGAGCTGCTCGGGCGTGCCGTCGAAGAGCAGCCGGCCGCGGCTGATGATCAGCGCCCGCGTGCAGACCGCCGTGACCTCCTCGAGAATGTGCGTCGAGAGCACGATGACCTTGTCGGCCGCCATCTGGCGGATGAGTTCGCGCACCTCGTGCTTCTGGTTGGGGTCGAGCCCGTCGGTCGGCTCGTCCATGATGAGCACGGGCGGGTCGTGCAGGATCGCCTGCGCCAGGCCCACGCGGCGCTTGTAGCCCTTGCTGAGCGTCTCGATGCGCTGGCGCATCACGCCGCCGAGATGCGCCCGGCCGGCCGCCTGCTCGACGCGCCGCCGCCGTTCGGCCCCGTCATAGCCGCGCACCTGCGCCACGAATTCGAGGAAGGACTCGGGCGTCATGTCGGGGTAGGCCGGCGCGCCCTCCGGCAGATACCCCACCGCGCGGCGCGCCTGCCGCGCCCGCTCCTGCACGTCGTGGCCGCACACGGACACCGTGCCGGAACTGGGCGGCAAGAAGCCCGTGATCATCTTCATGGTGGTCGACTTGCCCGCCCCGTTGGGGCCGAGAAAGCCGAGCACCTCGCCGCCGCCGACGGTGAAACTGACGTCGTCGACGGCGGTCAGCGCGCCGAAACGGCGCGTCAGTCCCCGCACCTCGATCTTCGCCGTCGTCAACGCGCGCTGCTCCTCCCGCGGAGGCCTGCCGTCCGCCGTCCGCTGCCCGTGATCGGGCCGACCGTACGGGGAGGAGAAAGTATCGTTGGCGGCCGCCGCGTCAAGCCCCGCGACGATCCGGGCACGGCTGCGGCACAATCGCGGCCGATGAACCGCCCGGCCCCCGCTCCCCGCCGTCCGTCGCGCGCCGCGCTCGCGCGACTGCGCGCGGCCGACCCGGCGCTCGGCGCCGCGCTCGCGCGCCTCGGGCCCTACCCGGGCTTCCCGGTCGCCTCGGCGCGCCGCGAGAGCCATCTCGAGCATCTCGCGCGCGCCATCGTCTACCAGCAGCTCGCCGGCGCCGCGGCACGCACGATCTGGAGGCGCGCCTGCGCGCTCACGCCGCGCGGCCGCTTCCCGCGCCCCGACGAACTGGCCCGACTGCGCGACGCGACGCTGCGCGGAGCGGGCCTCTCGGCCGGCAAGATCGCCGCGCTGCGCGACCTGGCCGCGCACGTCTCCGACGGCCGGCTCGTGCTGGCCAGCGTCGCGCGCCTGCCCGACGCGCAGCTCGTCGAGCGCCTCGTCGCCGTGCGCGGCATCGGCCCGTGGACCGCGCAGATGTTCCTGATCTTCAGGCTCGGGCGGCTCGACGTCATGCCCGACGGCGACCTCGGCATCCAGGAGGGTCTGCGGCGCCTCGACGGCCTGCCGCGCCGCCCCACGCCGAAGGAGGTCGTCGCGCGCGCCGCCGCCTGGGCGCCGCTGCGCACCGTCGCGGCCTGGACGCTGTGGCGGCTCACCGACGCGCCGGCCGAGACCTGAGCGCGCGACGGGGATCAGTCGGCGCGCGTCTGGGCGTCGATCCAGTCGAGATACGGCCGGTGCCCGTCGACGATCGGCCAGGCGACGATGCAGGGCAGCTCGTAGGCGTGCGCCTGCACCAGCCGCGCGCGCAGCGCCGGCAGCAGCGCCGCGCGCGTCTTGAGCAGCAGACCCGCCTCGGCCTCGGTCTGCACGCGCCCCTCCCAGCGGTAGATCGAGAGCAGGCCGTCGACGACGTTGGCGCACGCGGCGAGGCGCTCCTCGACGACCAGCCTTCCCAGCGCTTCGGCCTGCGCGCGACTGCCCGCCGTGACCCACACCGAGACATGCTCCGTCATCGCGGCATCCTCCCTCAGAGCAGCGAGCGCAGCCAGGCGCGGGCCTCGGCGAGCAGGCGTCGACGCCGCGCTCTCCGGACGGGGCGCGCCTTGAGCGCAACGTCGCGCACGTGCAGGCTCAGCGCGGCCCGCCCGCCGGCGGCCGACACGATCTGCCGCCATTGCGGGCCGTGCGGCGCGACGCGGCCGTGGCGCCAGTGGCAGACGATGTGCGCCACCTCGTGCGCGAGGACCTCGCCGAGGTGGCGGCTGTCGAGCAGCGCCGGCTGCAGGCGCACCAGCGCGCGCTCGGGATAGGCCCGCGCGAGACTGGCCGAGAGCCGGCCGCTGAGCTGGACCTCGATCTCCCGCACGCGCGGCTCGTCGAGCCGCTCGGCCAGACGCTCGAGCTCGCGGGCCAGGCGCGGGTCGGACACGCTCACCGCTCCGCCTCCCCGCCCACGAACCACGGAGACGTCCAGGCCAGGCCCTCGCCGGCCTGCACGACGCGCACGTAGACGTACTCGCCGGCGGCGAGCCCCTGCAGATCGAAGGCGTGCACCTGCACGATGTCGCCGTCGACGGGCGCGCTGCGCACGACGCGGCCGCCGCGGATCAGTTCGATGCGCTCGATGGGCGTCGTGCCGGTCGCGACGACGACCAGCCGGCCGTCGCCGGGCGGCACCTCGCTGCCCATCGGCCGGCCGTCCAGCGCGGCGCGCAGCACGATGCGCGGCCCGCTCGTGGCGTAGGTGCGGCGCGCGCGCAGCGCCTCGAGCACCGAGGCGCGCGTGGCCTCCTCGGCCAGGATCGCCGCCAGCCCGCCGTGCCCGCTCGGCTCGCCGAGGCGCGTGAGCCCCGGGTGGCCGTCGTGCCCGTCGCCGCTGCCGATGAACCCGAGCCGGTAGCCGCGGTCGAGCGCGTCGCGCGCGAAGTTGCCGGGCAGCGCGTTGTAGATCAGGCGCGGGCTGTCGAGCGCCTCGGAACTGCCGTGCACCGACATGATCTCGGTGACCGGTTCGAGCTGCGGGTCGGGCGGCCAGGTCCAGTCGCACGGCACGGGGCCGCCGCCGCTGTGGTGCGCGAGCAGCAGCGCGGGCCGTCCGGCGAGCGCCGCCGCCAGACCGCCGGGCGTGGACGTGGCCTCGTCGAGCGAGGACAGCAGCGGGCCCTCGTCCTCGAAGTACAGCACGTGGCGATGGCCGTGCACCCAGCTCGTCCACTCGAAGCCCAGCAGGCTCACGAAGCGGCCCGGCGCGTGGACGGCGCGGGTGGCGTCGATGATCGCGTCCCAGGTCGCGGGCGACCGGTCGAGGAAGGGCAGGCCCCAGTGGTCGTGATCGGTCAGCGACGCGACGTCGAGCGCGGCGATGTCGCGTGCGTAGAGGTAGTAGTCCTCGGGCGTGCCGGTGCCGTCCGAGACGTCGCTGTGACCGTGCAGGTCGCCCCACAGGATCGGCCGCGCATCCTCGGTCACCAGCAGCGGGTTGCTCAGGCCGACGAGTTGTCCGTCGGGCAGCGACTGCGCCAGCACGCGGTAGACGCCGACGGGCCCGGCGAGCAGCTCGATCGTGCGCGCGCCGCGATGCTCGGGCGCGAAGCTCAGGTACGACTCGCCCTGCAGCCCCTCGCTGGGTTGCAGCTCGATCAAGCCCGCCCAGGGGATCTGTCCGTTGCCGACCTCGTCGAGCACCGCGACCGTGAGCCGCACGGTGCCGCCCGGACGCGCGGTGCTCGTGAGCGTCAGCGCGAGCTGGGCCGCGGGCCCGGGGCGCACGGTCACCGACGGTGCGTCGGCGACCCACTCGCGCTGCCCGTCGCCGTCGCCGTCGACGGCGAAGCGGAACCAGGACCGGCCTTCGGCGTAGCGATCGGCGCGCGCGCCCTGCGCGCCGGCGCCGTAGTGCAGGTGCACGCGCTCGCCCTCGGCCAGCGCCCGGCCTTCGATGAACACCGCGAGCAGTTGGGCGTCGACGGTCTCGGCGCGCAGGACCAGGCCTTCGGCGTCCGTCGCGACGGTCGTGTAGCCGGGCCGGGAGGCGTCGAGCGGCTGCGGCGTGCTCCAGTTCCAGAAGGGCGAGACCTGCAGCAGCAGCGCGCCTCCCGGCGCGATGCCGAGCGGCCCGGCCTCGTAGACGAAGCGCCAGCTGCGCGTCTCCGAGGCGGCCACCGAGCCGTCGTCGCCCGGCTCGAGCGCCAGCCAGGCGCGGCCCCCGCCGTCGGCCGGGTGCGCGACCGGCCGCTGCAGTTCGGCGCGCAACGCCGCGTCGATGGCCCGGTTGGCCGTCGGCGGATCGCGCAGCGCCGCGCCGGCCACCCAACCCTCGCCGGGCGGCGGCGGCGCGTCGGCGCAGGCCGCGAGCGACAGCAGGACGGCGATCGCGACCGCGGCGCGCCTCACGTCGCGTCGGGCGCCGGCCGCCGGAAGACGCGCTGGGCCGAGGCCTGATCGACCGGTTGCAGGTCGAGCTCCTCGATGTTCATCGCGGCGGGCAGCTCGGCCACCCACGCGACGGCGCGCGCGATGTCCTGCGCCGTGAGCGGCGTCATGCCGCGGTAGACGGCGTCGGCGCGCGCCTGGTCGCGCAGGCGCACGACCGAGAACTCGGTCTGGACCAGTCCGGGGTTGATGCAGGTCACGCGCACGTCGCTCCCGAGCAGCTCCAGGCGCAGGGCCTTGCTGAGCACGCGCACGGCCGCCTTGCTCGCGCAGTACACGGCCCCGCCCTCGTAGGTCTCGATGCCGGCCAGCGAACCGAGATTGATGACGTGCCCGGACCGGCGCGCGACCATGTCGGGCAGCAGGCGGCGCGTGACGCGCAGCAGGCCGAGCACGTTGGTGTCGAAGACCGTCTCCCAGTCGCGCTCGTCCTCCGCCGTCGCGTCGGGCAGGCGCACCACGCCGAGCGCGAGCCCGGCGTTGTTGAGCAGCAGGTGCACGCCGCGCCCGGCGGCGAGCGCCTCGGCCGAGCGCGCGAAGGTCTCGACGGAAGCCGCATCGCGCACGTCGAGCGCCACGTCCGTCACGCGCACGCCGCACTCGGCGCGCAGCTCGCGCGCCAGCCCGGCGAGCCGCTCGGTGCGACGCGCGCCGAGCAGCAGGTCCATGCCGCGGGCCGCGAGGCTGCGGGCGCAGGCCGCGCCGATGCCGGCCGAGGCCCCCGTGATCGCGGCGACCCTGCCGCGCAGCGTGAATCCAGCCTCCATGCACCTCCCGGCCCGCCGCCGGCGCGCCCCTCGCGAACGTCGCGACTGGATCGGCCGGCACGGCGCGCGCATTCTAGGCACCCCGCCGCCCCTGCGCCCCCCCACGAGCCGCCGATGTCGCACCGCAACCGCGCCCGCCTGCTCCTCGTGCCGACCCTGCTCGCCGCCTGCGCGAGCCTCGGCGCGCCGCGCGACACGGCCGGCGCGTGGCCCGACGCGGCCGGCGCGGTCGCGCACCCCGAGCTGGCGCAACTCGCCGTGCTGCTCTGGGAGGACCAGCTCGCGGCCGACCCGATCGAGGCCGGCCGGCTCGGCGACGAACGCTGGCTCGACCGGCTGCCCCCCGTCACGCGCGCGGCGCTCGATGCCCGGCAGCGGCGACTCGAGGATCTGTCGCGGCGCGCCGCGGCGATCGACGAGGCCGACTGCAACGACGAGGACCGCGTGACGCTGGCGCTGCTGCGCGAGGCGGTGCGCGACCGCCTGGCGCTGCTCGAGGCCCGCACCGAACTGTGGAGCGTCGACCCGCGCCGCGGCCCGCAACTGGCGTTCTTCAGCCTCGTCGAGGACCAGCCGACCGACACGCCCGCCCGGCGGCAGGCGCTGTTGCGTCGCTGGAGCGCGATGGCGGACTCGGTCGACGCGACGACCGACAACCTGCTCGCCGGACGGGCGCAGGCTCGGGTCGCCAACCGCGGCTCGCTGGAGCGCGTCATCGCGCAGCTCGAGCGCCTGCTCGCCCAGCCCGTCGAGGAATGGCCGCTCGCCCATCCGCGCCTGCCGCCCGGCCTGTCCGCCAGCGAGGCGCGCGTGCTGCGCGGCCGCATCCTGGCGATCCTGCACGAGGAGCTGCGACCGGCCTTCGTGCGCCACCACGCCGCGCTCGTCGAGCGCCTGCTGCCGGCCGCCCGCTCGGACGAGGCGCCGGGCCTGGCCTCGCTGCCGGGCGGCGCGGCGCTCTACGCCGACCTGATCCGCGCGCACACCGGCCTGCCGCTCACGCCGCGGGAACTGCACGACTTCGGCCTGGCCGAGGTCGCGCGCATCCGCGCCGAGATCGCCGCGCTCGGTCGGCGCGTCTTCGGCACCGACGACGTCGCCGAGATCCAGCGCCGGCTGCGCGGCGACCCCGCACTGCACTTCGCGACGCGCGAGGAGGTGCAGCGCGCCGCCGAGCAGGCGCTCGCGCGGGCCGAGCAGGCCGTGCCCGCCGCCTTCGGCCGCCTGCCGAACGCGCCCTGCATCGTCGTGCCGATCCCCGACCACGAGGCGCCCGACACGACGATCGCGTACTACCGCGGGCCGGCCTCCGACGGCAGCCGTCCCGGGCGCTACTACGTCAATACCTGGGCGCCGACGACGCGCACCCGCTACGAGGCCGAGGTGCTCGCGTTCCACGAGGCCGTGCCCGGGCATCACCTGCAGATCGCGCTCGCGCAGGAGCTCACGGGACTGCCCCGCTTCCGGCGCGAGGACGGCAGCACGGCCTTCGTCGAGGGCTGGGCGCTCTACACCGAGCGGCTGTGCGAGGAGCTGCAGCTCTACGGCGGCGATCTCGACCGCTTCGGCGTGCTGAGCTTCGACGCCTGGCGCGCCTGCCGGCTGGTCGTCGACACGGGCCTGCACGCCGAGGGTTGGAGCCGGCAGCGCGCCGAGAGCTACCTGCTCGACAACACGCTGCTCGCGCCGAACAACGTGGTGAACGAGGTCGACCGCTACATCACCACGCCCGGACAGGCGCTGGCCTACAAGGTCGGACAGCGCGAGATCCTGGCGCTGCGCGAGCAGGCGCGGGCCGCGCTCGGCGAGCGCTTCTCGCTGGCGGAGTTCCACGACGTCGTGCTGGGGCGCGGCGCGGTGAGCCTGTCCGTGCTGCGCGCGCAGGTCGAGCGCTGGATCGCGGAGCAGGCCGCCGCGCGCTGAGCGGCCGGCCGCGCGCGCCTCAGGCCGGCCGCACCGTCCGGAACTTGGCGAAGACGCGCCCGTCGTCGGGGAGCGCACGATGGCGCAGGCTGCGGCGCAGCAGGTCGCGGTCGGTGGCCCACGAGCCGCCGTGCAGCACGCGGTGGCGGCCGTCGAAGGCCTCGCTCGACCAGTCGGGCAGTTGCGGCATGTAGGCCGTGAAGCCCCGGAACGGCGCGAAGGGGCTGGCCGTCCACTCCCAGCCGTTGCCGACGAGTTCGAGCACGCCGAAGGCCGAGGCGCCGTCGGGGCGCGAGCCGACCGCCACGGGGCCGCGCGCGCTCAGGTCGAAGTTGCCGTGGCGCGGCGAGGGCGCCGCCTCGCCCCAGGGCCAGGTGCGGGTCTCGTCGTCGCGCGTCTGGTAGCCGGCGCGCAGGATCTCGGCCTCGGTCGGCAGGCGGGCGCCCTCCCGGCGGGCGAAGGCCTCGGCCTCGTGCGCGTCGACGCGGACGGGCCAGTCGAAGGCGCGCGTCAGCGGCACCTCGTCGAAGGCCGTCGCGACGCGCCGCTCGCCGTCGACCACGCGCCACTCGCGCGGCTGCCGCGCGCCGCGCAGCTCGCGCGCCGCCCAACCCTCGGCCGTCCACAGCTCGCGCCGCTCGTAGCCGCCGTCCTCGACGAAGGCCAGGAACTCGGCGTTCGAGACCGGCACGTTGTCGATCCGGAAGGCGGGCAGCTCGACGAGCTGCATCGGGAACTCGTTGTCCCAGCCGAAGGGCACGGCCTCGAAGCGCGCACCGAGCCGCGCCGGGCCGGCGGGCACGACGACGGGCCGGCGCAGCACGCCGGGCGAGAGGTCGAGCGCGGGCAGCCCGGCGGGCGGCCGCCGCAGCGACGGATCGAGCCCGGCCAGCAGCGCGAGCAGGATCTCGTGATGCAGGAGTTCGTGCTCGAGCACGGCGCAGTACACGCGGCCGCCGCGCGCCATGACGTCCTCGCCGTGCTCGGCCACGAGCGGGTAGGCCTGCAGCACGGCCTCCCGCACGCGGTCGCGATAGGCCAACACCGCGTCGACCGCGGGCCAGCGCATCGGCACGGTCTCGAGGGACGGAGCGCGCGGCGACTCGCCGTGCTCGCGCTCGAACAGGTCGTCGAAGGCCGGCGCGAGCGACGGCCGGTTCAGCACGCCGCGACAGACGGCGTTCCAGGCGAAGGCGGCCAGGTGCCCGACGTGGAACAGCAGCGGCTGGGCGCCGGACTCGGGCGAGCGGCTCCACGCCTCGCGATCGGCGAGTTCGCACAGCCGATCGCCGCGCTCCCAGGCGGCGGCCAACCGCTCGAGCAGGGTCGCGGTCAGCTGCATGCAAGACCCTCCCGCCCGCCGTCCCGCGAGCCGATCCCGACGCACCGCGTGTTCCCCGACCGCCTGGCCACGATCCACCTCCGGCACGATCGTAGCCGACGCGACGGCCGGCGCAACGCCCCTGCGCTACATGACCATCACGACCCGATTGCGACCCGTGGACTTGGCTTGATACAGGCAGCGGTCGGCGATCTCGATCACGGTGCGGGTGTCGTGCTCGGTGGCGGCGCTCGACAGCGAGCCGCCGCCGCTCACCGTGAGCACGCCGGCCGGCACGCCCTCGTGCTCGATGGCGGCCTCCTGGATGCGGCTGCGGATGCGCTCGCCGAGGGCGATCAGCCCGCCGGCATCGGCGTCCGAGGTCAGCACCACGAACTCTTCGCCGCCGTAGCGCGCCACGCAGTCGATCCGCCGCGCCTCGTTGTTGAGGATCGACGCCACGCGCCGCAGCGCCTCGTCCCCGGCCACGTGCCCGTAGCGGTCGTTGAACTGCTTGAAGTGGTCGACGTCGAAGAACAGCAGGCCGAAGCAGCCGCCGCCGCGCAGCGCGCGTTCGCGCTCCTTGTCGAGCTGCACCTCGAAGGCGCGGCGGTTGAGCACGCCCGTGAGCGCGTCGGTGTTCGACATCTCGAGCAGGCGGCGGTTGGCCTCCCCCAGCGCCGTCTCGCGGTTCTCGAGGACGCGGTTCTTCTCGCGCAGTTCGGCGGTGCGCTCGTCGACCTGGCTCTGCACGAGCGCGTTCTGCTGCAGCAGCGTGCGCACGATGAGCACCGTGAGCAGCATCGCCACGAGGATCGAGACCGGCAGGATCGTCGAGGCGCGGCCGAGCAGTTCCCCCGGGGTCGGGCGGTCCTCGACCGTCGGCCGCACGTCGAGGACCCAGGTGCGCCCGTGCAGCGGCAGGCTGGCGACGAAGGGCTCGGCGTCGGCGAGCGCCGGACGGCCGACCTCGGCGACGAGCAGGCCGGCGTCCCGCACGACGAGATGCACGCCCGGCCAGCCGTCGCGCTCGGCGGCGCGCAGGACGGCGAGTTCGAGCAGTTCCTCGAGGTCGTACTCGGCGATCACGAACCCGTCGAGCGCCTCGAGCCGCTGCTCGACCGTGCGCAGGGGCGCGCCGTCGCCGTACACGGCCAGCGCCAGCAGCCCCCCCCGCCGGGGCCCGGCCGGCCGGGCCGCGTCGAGGTCGTCCGGCGCGCTCAGCACGACGT
>CAZBBB010000011.1:46019-54116 GCA_964490005.1 uncultured Phycisphaerales bacterium
CAAGGGCCGCTTCCAGCCGCAAGAGCACCTCACCGGCCGGCCGGGCCTCGACGATGTCGACCGGCGCGCTCATCACGACGTCGTCGGCCACCGCCGCGCGCTCGAGCGCGTCGCTGCGGACGCGGTCGTCGGGATCGATGGCCAGCCCCTCCCAGGGCGAGGCGCCCGTGGCGTCGCGCGAGCAGACGACGGGGTGCGTCGTGCGCCCGGCGGCGTCGGGGAGGCGCGCCACCAGTGCCAGGCTCGTGAGCGGACCGGCGCGCAGTTCCCGGCGCACGACCTCCTGCTCGAGCGCCTCGACGCCGTGCGCGCCGACGCCTCCGGCCACGGCGCAGGCCGAGCGCACGAACCAGAGCAGCTTGCCCTGTTCGGAGAGCACGCCGCCGAGACGATGCACGTAGTGGCCGGCGGTCTGCGCGAAGACCGCGCGCGCCTTGGTGTGCTCGGCCTCCGAGGTCTTGAACCAGGCGAGGATCGCCGCCGAGAGTCCGAGCAGGAAGACCAGCAGCGACCAGCGGGACGAGGAGGAGGCGGCGCGCCGGGTCACGTCCGCACTTATACGAAGCACGGCGGGCCGGCGGCAGCGCGGGCGTGAACCGGGAGGCCCGATGCCTTAGCCTCTGGCCAGCACCCGGCTCGCCTTCCGGAGTCCCGACCCGCGTGAATCCCCAGCCTCCCGGCGCTGCCGGTTCCGGCGCGCCCTCCGACGCCCGCGCCGCGCCGCGTCCCGGCGAGGGTTCGGGCCTCTTCCCCGATCCGCGGGTCGACTACGAGACCGACCCGCTCGAGCGCTCCTCGTACATCACCGCCGTCGTGCACCTGTACCGCGGCGAGATCTCGCGCGCGAACACCTGGCGCAACCGCCTCGACCAGACGACGCACTGGGCCATCTTCGTCACGGCCTCGGCGCTGGGCTTCGCCTTCGGACAGGAGCAGGCCACGCACTTCAGCCTGCTCTTCGCCAACCTGCTGCTGCTGATTCTGCTCGGGCTCGAGGCGCGGCGCTTCCGCTTCTTCGACGTGTGGCGCGCGCGCATCCGCAAGATCGAGACCAACTTCTTCGCGCCGATCCTGCGTCGGCGCCTGGCCTCGCCCGAACGCGACTGGGTCGTGCTCGTCGCGCAGGACCTCGAGGAGCCGCACTTCCACCTCACGCGCGGGCAGGCCTTCCGCATCCGGCTGATCCGCAACTACCTGCCGATCTTCGGCGTCGTGCTCGTGGCCTGGATCATCAAGCTCTGCGTGCACCCGGTCCCCACGAACTCGCTCGACGAACTCTACGATCGCTGCCACGTGGGCCCCGTTCCGGGCTGGGTCACGCTGGCGAGCGTGGCGGCCTTCTACGGCGCCCTGGCGGTCGTCGCGCTGCGCGGCGGGCGCCCCTCCGACCGCCGCGACAACTGGGACATCCTCGAGGTCGTGGCCGACGAGTATCGCTAGACGCTCGAGACCACCGGGTCGGCGACGCCGAGCTGCGTGGGGTCGTTGGCGTACTGCTGCGCGATCTCGCGCGTGATGATGCCCTTGTTCACGAGCTGGGCCAGGTGCTTCTCCAGCGTGATCATGTGCTCCTTGGCCTGCAGCTGCATGGTCGCGTAGATCTGGTGCCAGTTGCCGGTGCGGATCAGGTTGCCGATGGCCGAGATGTTCTTGAGGATCTCGTAGGTCGCGACGCGGCCCTTGCCGTCCTTGCGCGGCAGCAGCTTCTGCGCGATGACGTACGCGAGGCTGAAGCTGAGCTGCGACATGACCTCACGGTTCCGCTCGACGGGGAACAGGTCGATGATGCGCGAGATGGCGCCCTTGGCGTCGCGCGTGTGCAGCGTCGCGAACACGAGGTGGCCGGTCTCGGCCGCCGAGAGGGCCAGCGTGGCCGTCTCGGTGTCGCGGATCTCGCCCACGACGATCACGTCGGGGTCCTCGCGCAGCGCCGAGCGCAGCCCGCCGTGGAAGGTCGGCACGTGCAGGCCGACCTCGCGCTGGCTCACCAGGCAGCTGCCGGTCTCCATCACGTACTCGACCGGGTCCTCGAGGGTGATCACGCGCAGCGAGGCGACGCGGTTGAGTTCGTTGAGCACCGAGGCGATGGTCGTCGACTTGCCCGAGCCGGTGATGCCGGTCACGAGCACGAGGCCCTGCCGCAGCGAGAGGATGTGGCGCAGCACGGCCGGCTCGGGGAAGCCCAGCGTGTCGATCGGCGGCACCGTGCGCGGCAGCGAGCGGATCACGGCGGCCAAGCCGTCGCGGTCGTGGAAGGCGTTGATGCGGAAGTTCATCCCGCTGCCGTCCTCGAGGTGGAAGGCCGAGTCGACGTCCTGCGGCCGCTCGCGGTCGAGCTTCTCGATCTGGTCGGGCCGCAGCAGCGGGTAGACCAGCCCCGCCACCATCTCCTGCGTCAGCACGGCCGCGCCCTCGAGCGGCACGAGTTCGCCGTCGAGCCGGAAGCGCGCGCTCACGCCGACCTTCAGGTGCAGGTCGGCCAGCCGCGAGATGCCGTTGCGCAGCCACTTCTCGTCGCCGAAGCGCCGCAGCAGGTCGAGGATCGATGCCGCGCCGTCGCCGACCGGGTAGACGGCCGGCGGGGCGAAGCCGCTCGGGATCGAAGCCATCGACGAGCGCGTCGACGGAGCGGGCGAGGCGGGGCTGTCGGGCACGGGCGGGCTCCCGGGAGCGCGCTCCGACCACGGAACGCAACACCCCCTTGTCGGCCGTGCGCGGGTCGGACTTGGGGCCGAATGCCGGGCGAGCGACCCCTCAGAAGCCGATCTCGTGGATCGCCACGTTGCTCGTCGGCCAGGGCTTGCCGGCCGGCCCGTCGATGGCGGCGAACTGCCAGAACACCGTCAGTCCCGCCCCCGCCGCCGGGATCGTGAAGGGCCCGAGCTGGCTGGTGCCCGCCGGCCCGGCGAGCAGCGGCGCGAACAGGATCAGGTTGCTGAAGGCCGCGCCGATGTCGAAGGCCACCGCGTTGGGCGCGATCGAAGGCTGCGGCAGCAGCGAGAGCGCGAGGTACTGCAGGTCGCCCGCGTCGCTGTCGAGCAGGTGCGTGAGCGACGTGCCGACGCCGATCTGCTGCGGACCGGAGGAGAGCCGCGGAGCGCCGGGCTGCTTGACCGTGAGGTAGCGCACCGCGGAGCTGCCGAGCGCGTTCTCGACCGACACCGCCAGCAGGCCGCCGACGAGGCCCGCCGGGATCGGCACGCGCAGCGCCTCGTCGTCGATCACCGTGAACTGACCCGGCCCGTAGCTCACGCCGCCGACGTGCACCTGCGTGGCGCCGGCCAGCGTCTTGCCCACGAGCAGCATCTCGGGCGGCAGGCTCGCGGCCCCGACCTCGATCTGCTCGGGCCAGGTCTCGCACAGCGCGGGGCGGCCGGAAGCGTCGGCCGCGCAGTCCTCGTTGAGGCGGAACACGTACAACCCGTTGCCGATGTCGCTCACGTACACGAGCCCGGAGGCCGCGAAGGGGTAGCAGCCCCAGGCGCCCGAGAACAGGCCCACGCCGCCGCCGCCGGGCGTCGTGTCGAAGCGGCCGTTCTCGACCGGCCGCGCAGGATCGGAGAGGTCCCAGGCGACGTAGCCCTCGTCGTAGTACGAGACGTGCAGATCCTCGCCCAGGATGTAGGGGTTGTGCGGGATCGTCGTGCCGCCCAGGAAGGGCGAACTGAGCAGCGCCGGGCTGGCCGGGTTGCTCACGTCCCAGATCTGGATGTTGCGGTCGCCCTGCTTCTCGTCGACGGTCACCGCGACGGTGCCGGCGGCGTTCGTCCAGGTCGAATGGGTGAAGTCCTGGCCGGTCGAGCGGCTGCTCAGCACCGAGATGTTCGGCAGCGACGCGACGTTCAGGATGGCGTAGAGCCCGTCATGGATGAGGCCGGCGTGCGCCTTGCCGTTCTGCACCCAGATGTCGTGCACGTAGCCGTTGGCGCCCGGGATGCCGGCACCCTTCCAGGTCTTGATCATCGGCGGGTTCGTCGGGCTCACGTTGAGGTTGTAGACCGCCATGCCGACGTCGGTGCCGCAGGCGTAGAGCATGCCGGCCGGCACGTCGATCTGGATGTTGTGCGCATGCCCGATCGTGCTCAGCCCGAACTCGTTGACCAGCACCGGGGCCTGCGGATTCGAGAGGTCGATGACCTGCACGCCGCCGGTGCAGTCGTTGACGGCGTAGGCGTAGTGGCCGAAGGTCTTCATGTCGCGCCAGATGCAGGTCACGCCCGGGAACCAGCCGGTCTCGACCGGGTTGAAGGGGTCGGTCACGTTGACCACGCTCACGCCCGTCTGCGCGCCGAGCAGCGCGTACTCGCGCCCGTCGGGCGCCGTGTAGCCCCAGACGTCGTTGTAGGCCACGTGCTCGTCGAGGCGCGAGAGCTTGGTGACGTGGTGATTGGTCTGGCCGCTGAGGGTCGCGACCAGCGGGACGGCGAGGGACAGGACGCAGAGCAGGACGCGCATGGACGCGAATCCTCCGGGGAGAGTCGGGGGGCGGAGGGCCACCGGAGGGGAGCATCCGGCCCCACCATGGAATGCCGCGCGAGGCGGAGTGTCAAGGCGCAAAACGGCGCTCAGGGCAGGACGTCCAGCACGAGCGGCCCGCCGACGAAGCCGGTCGGGCGCAGCGTGAGCCACGCCACGGCCACCTCCGACCCGAAGAGCGCCGCCACCCGCGGCCCCGGGAGGCCCAGTTCGAGTTGCGCCGCGGCCGCCCCGTCGAGTCGCGTCGGGTTGCCCGGCACGATCCCGAGGGCCGACAACTGGCCGGTGAGGCCGAACAGCGCGTCGGGCACGAGCGGCAGCAGCAGGTCCGGACCGACCGGCAGGCCCGGCGCGGTGCCCGAGGCCGAGAGCGCGACCAGCGCGAGTTGTCCCGCCGCGTCGCTCGGACCCTGCAGCTGCAGCGTCACGGGCCGCGAGTTGGACAGCGATGCGGCGGAGGCGCCGAGCGCGGGGCGATGCTGGAGCGGCACCCAGGGGAACAGCGTCGCGCCCACCGAGCCGTCGTCGACCCGCACCGCGAGCAGGTCGAGGCCCTCGCCGAGCCCCGCCTGCAGCAGCAGCGTGTAACGCCCCGCGCCGTGGTCCTCCACCGCGAGCAGTTGCGCCAGGCCCGCGCTGCCCTCGGTGTGCGTCACGGTGAAGCGCGCGCCGCCCGCCGTGATCGGCTGGCCGTGGAGGTCGTGCAGCGCCACGTGCAGCCGGCGCGTGCTGACGCCGTCGCCGAGCACGACGTCGTGGTCGAGCGCCTTGAGCGAGAGGAAGCCGTCGGGATGCCCGGCGCGCTCCGCCAGAAACGCCGCGTACTGCGCCTGCAGCTGCGCCACCGGGTCGGGATCGGCGGCGAACTGGTTCGGCACGTTGAGGTCCAGCCAGTAGCTGCCGCTCGCGCAGCCCAGCGAGTTGCACGGGCCGTCGACGTCGCCGGGGCGCGCGACGGCCATCTGCGCCACGTGCGCCGACTTGGTGAAGGAGGGCGGCGGCGCGCCGCACAGCGTGGGCGCCGTCGGGTTGCACGAGCAGCGACCGTCGCCGCCCAGGCCGGCGGCCGCGACCATGCCCGCCAGGAGGCGGTCGGCCAGCGCGCCGCTCGTGCCGATCACGGCCGCCTCGGCCGCGTTGATCACGGCCTTGCCCGCGAGCACGTTGCCCTGGATCGCGTAGCTCACGGTGCCCACCGTGCCGGTGACGCCCTTCTTGGCCGCGCCGACCGCGCTGCCGGTGTAGGTGGCGGCCGCGCCGCTCGCGTCGACGATGCCGTACTGGCGCAGCAGCGCGTTGAGCCCGTCGCCCTGCAGCACGTATTCGATGATCTGCTCGGGCGGCGTGCCGAGCTGCAGCTGCGCGACGATCTTCGCGCGGTTCTGTGCGCCGCCGTCGATCATCGACTGCGCGACGGCGCCGCCGCGCCCCACGACGATCACCGGCACGTACTGCTTGATGTCGAAGCCGGCCAGACAGGTGGCCGACCCGACCGCCACCTCGCCCGTCGCGGCGTCGACGAGCACGATCGACCAGGTCGCGCGCGCGACGCCCTCGAGCAGCGCGACGAGGGCGAGCAGCGCGAGTGCGAGTCGGCGGGCCATGGCGCGTCTCCGGCAGCCGGGATCCCCGCCGGTGCCGAGCCCCCATCCTAACCCGCACCGGACGATCCCGGGGGCGGCGGCGATGTCTTATGCTCGCGCCGCCCGCCCCCGCCCGAGACGTCGCGATGGAACGCTGGTCGATCGACATCCAGAAGGAGTACTTCAAGTTCTCCGCGGCGCACTTCCTGATCTTCCCCGACGGAACGGCCGAGCGGCTGCACGGGCACAACTACCGCGTGTTCGTGCGCATCGACGCGGCGCTGACGAAGTTCGGGCTGGTGCTCGACTTCAAGCGCGTCAAGCCGGTCATCCGGGCGCTCGTCGACGAACTCGACGAGCACTGGCTCGTGCCGGGCGAGCATCGCGCGCTCGGCGTGCAGCGGCGGGCGGACGGCCTCGTCGAGGTGCGTTTCGCCGAGCGCTACTACGCCGCGCCGGCCGAGGACGTGATCGTGATGCCGATGAACAACATCAGCGCCGAGAACCTCGCGACCTGGTTCGGACGGCAGGTGCGCGCGCGGCTGCAGGCGGCCTTTCCGGACCTGCAGCTGCGCCGGCTGACGTGCGCCGTCGAGGAGACCTCGGGCCAGCGCGGCGTGTACGAGTACGAGGGCGAGACGCCGTGAGCGGCGGGCGGCCGCTGCGCGTGCTGCTCACGGCCTTCGGCCCCTTCGGCGGCGAACCCGTCAACCCCAGCGAGCGCATCGCGCGCGCGCTGGCCGCCGAGCCGCCCCCGCCCGGTCTGCGGCTGGCGGTCGAGATCCTGCCGGTGGACCGGACCCTGCACCGCGCGGCGCTGGCGGCGGCCGTCGAGCGGCACGCGCCCGACGTGGCGCTCGGCGCCGGCCAGGCCGCCGGACGACCGCGGGTCGACCTCGAGGCCCGCGCCTGCAACCGCCTCGACTACCGCGGCGAACTCGACAACGGCGGGCACGGCGCGCGCGACGAGTGCCTCGAGCCGGGAGGCCCGGCGCAGCTCGACGCGACGCTGCCGCTCGCGCGCCTCGCGGCCGAACTGCGCCTCGACGGACACCCCGTGGCGCTCTCGCTCGACGCCGGACGGCACCTGTGCAACGCGACGCTCTACCGGCTGCTGCACGGGCACGCGTCGATCCCGGCCGCCTTCGTGCACCTCCCGCTGCTCCCCGAGCAGGCGCGCCGCCGCGGCCGCGGCGAACCGGCGCTCGCCGAGGAACTCAGTCGCTCGTGCCTGCGCTCGCTGCTGGCGGCTCTCCCCGCGCACGTGCGCGGCGCCGGCTGAACTCCGCCAGCCGGCGGGCGAGCTGCTCTTCGGCGCCCCGCGCGCGCGGCTCGTAGAAGCGCGCGCCGGCGAGCGCGTCCGGCAGGTGCTGCTGCGCCGTCACGCCGCCCTCGACCGCGTGCGGATTCAAATAGCGCTCGCCGGGCGCGCGCGTCGGCGCGTTGTGCAGGCCGCGCGGAACGGGCAGCGCCCCGTGCGCCGCCACCGCCGCGCGCGCCGCGGCGGTCGCCCGCGCGACGGCGTCGGACTTGGGCGCGAGCGCCAGGTGGATCGCCGCCTGCACGAGCGCGGCGTCGCCTTCGGGCAGCCCCAGGAACTCGACCGCGTGCAGCGCCGCGAGCGCCACGCCGAGCGACTGCGGGTCGGCCAGGCCGATGTCCTCGCTCGCCATGCGCACCAGCCGCCGCGCCACGACGCGCGGATCCTCGCCGCCCTCGAGCAGCCGCACGACCCAGTACGCGGCCGCGTCGGGGTCGCAGCCGCGCAGCGACTTGTGCAGGGCGGACAGCAGGTCGTAGTGCCGGTCGCCCGCCTTGTCGTGCGCCGGCAGCGGCTCGCCGCGCGCGGCCTCCACGTCGTTCGCGGCGATCGTCGTGGCGCCACGCGCGCGCGCCAGCTGCGCGGCGCGCTCCAGCTGGTCGAGCAGCCGCCGGCCGTCGCCGCCGGCCGCGGCGACGAGAGCCGAGCGCGCCTCGTCGCCGAGCGCCAGGCCGAACGCGCCGAGCCCCGCCTCGCCGTCCGCCAGCGCGCGCGCCA
>CAZBBB010000012.1:0-53525 GCA_964490005.1 uncultured Phycisphaerales bacterium
GGTAGGTGCCGGCCGCGTGCCAGGCCATGCGGATGAACAGGCCGCCGTAGTGGCCCCAGTCGGCCGGCCACCAGTCCTGCGAGGTCTTCATCAGCGTGACGAGGTCGCTCTTCAGCGCGGCGAGGTCGAGCTGGGCGAACTCCTTGGCGTAGTCGAAGTCCTCGCCGAGCGGATTGGAGGCCGGAGAGTTCTGGTGCAGGATCGACAGGTCGAGCTGGTTCGGCCACCAGTCCTGGTTGCTCATCGCGGCGGAGGGCGTGGCGTGCGGGCTGTCCATGGGGGCTCCGGAAACGGGTGCGGGTGCGGGGGCAGCGTGCGGTCGGGGCGCGTCGTGCGAGGTCGCGCAGCCGGCGAGGCCCAGCGTCGCGAGCAGCGCGGTCGAGGTCAGCGTGCGGTTCATGGTCGGCTCCTTGGCGGTGCGGTGGGAGGGGGCGAGCGACGGCCTCCACCATCGGATCCGCGAACTGATCCGTCCAATACTTCGTTTGGATGGATCTGATAGCCTGCGGCTATGCATCCCGGGCCCCACCCGTTCACCCTGCGGCAGTTGCAGTACGCGGCGGCCGTGGCCGAGCTGCTCAGCTTCCGCAAGGCGGCCGAGCGCTGCGGCGTGTCGCAGCCGGCGCTCAGCGCGCAGCTCGCGCAGCTGGAGTCTGCGCTGGGCCTGCGCCTGTTCGAGCGCAACCGGCGGCGCGTGCTCGTCACGCCGGCCGGGCGCGAGTTCCTGCAGCGCGCGGCGGCCATCCTGCGCGGCGCCGACGATCTGCTCGAGTCGGCGCGCGGCGCCGGCGACCCGCTGGCGCGCACGCTGCGCGTGGGCGTCATACCGACCGTTTCGGCCTACCTGCTGCCGCACGTCGCGCCCGCGCTGCGCGACGGGCACACGCAGCTCGCGCTGCGCTGGGTCGAGGGCACGACGCCGCGCCTGGTGCGCGAACTGCACGCCGGCGAACTCGACGCGCTGCTGCTCGCGCTCGAGGCCGAGCTGGGCGAGGTCGAGCACCAGATCATCGCCCGCGACTCCTTCGTGCTGGCCGCGGCCGAGGGCGACCCGCTCGCGCGCGGACGCGGGCGCGTGCGCGCGGCCGACCTGGCCGGCGCGAGCGTGCTCGTGCTCGACGAGGAGCACTGCTTCGGCGCCCAGGCGCAGGCCTTCTGCTCGAAGGGCCGGGCGCGCGTCGACGAGTTCCGCGCGACGAGCATCGCCACGCTGGTGCAGATGGTGGCCGGCGGCGCGGGGCTGACGCTGCTGCCCGAGCTTGCCGTGCCGGTCGAGGTGCCGCGCGCGGGTCTCGCGGTGCGCCGCTTCGCCGACCCCGAGCCCTTCCGCACGATCGGCCTCGTCTGGCGCGCCGGCAGCCCGCTGGCCCCGGCGCTGCTCCAGGTCGCCGCGACGATGCGCGCGGCCTACCCGGGCGGCAAGCCGGCGGCGCCGAAGGCGGGCGGCATGCCGCGCAGGAAGCCGCGCGCGCGGAAGTGAGCGCCGCTCAGCGCCGCACGCGCACCGGGAAGGGCGGCTGGACGGGCTGGCGCGGCGGGTTGGCCTGCAGCTCGGCCATGACCTCCGCGATGGCGCGCTCGAGTTGCGGGTCGCGGCCGCCCACGCACAGCGCCGGGAGCTGCTCGACCTCGATGTCGGGCGGCACGCCGACGTTCTCGACGCCGAAGCCCTCCTCCTCGGTCCAGAAGCCGAGGTTCGGCGCGGTGACCATGCCGCCGTCCATCAGTTCGGGGAAGCCGAGGATGCCGACCAGCCCGCCCCAGGTCGGCCGGCCGATGAGCTTGCCCAGCTCGAACTTGCGCCACATCCACGGCAGCAGGTCGCCGCCCGAGCCGGCGTTCTCGTCGATGAGCATGACCTTGGGGCCGAAGATCGCGGCCTGCGGCGTGGTGAAGCTCTTGCCGTAGCGCGTGGCCCAGCTCGCGATGTAGGGCCGGCGCAGGATGTCGATGTAGTAGTCGGCCACCGAGCCGCCGCCGTTGAAGCGCTCGTCGACGATGATCGCCTCGCGGTCCGACTGCGGGAAGAAGTAGCGCTTGAAGTAGGTGAAGCCGAGGTCGGCCGTGTCGGGCACGTGCACGTAGGCCACGCGGCCGTTCGTGGCGGCCGTCACCTTCGCGATGTTGCCCTCGACCCAGTCGCGGTTGCGCAGCGCGGCTTCGTCTTCGATCGGCACGACGGACACGGTGCGCGACTCGCTGCCGTCGGCGTTGGGCCCCACCGTCAGCTCGACGAGCTTGCCGGCGGTCTTCTCGAAGCGCGCGAAGACGTTCTCGTCGGCGCGCAGCTCGCGGCCCTGCACCGCGAGCAGATACTCGCCGGCGCGCACCGCCACGCCCGGCTCGGTGAGCGGGGCGCGCAGCTCGGGCGTCCAGTTCAGGCCGCCGTAGACCTTGGCGAAGCGGTAGCGGCCGTCGGCGATCTCGAAGTCGGCGCCGAGCAGGCCGCCGGGGATGCGCTCGGGCGAGCTCAGCGAGTCGCCGCCGCCGTTGTAGCTGTGGCCGACGGCCAGCTCCGAGCAGAGCCAGCGGATGACGCGCGAGAGGTCGCGGCGCGTCGTGAGGTGCGGCAGGAAGCGCTCGTACTTGCTGCGCATGGCAGGCCAGTCGGCGCCGTGCATGCCCGGGTCGTAGAAGCAGTCGCGGTTGATGCGCCAGACCTCGTCGTAGATCTGCCGCCACTCGACGCGCGGGTCGATCTTGACCTCGATCGCGTCGAGGGCCAGCTTGCCGGCGCTGGTGTCGATCGGCCCGGCGACCGGGCGCACCCACCAGCCGCCCGGCGTGGCGATGAGCGCCTTCTCACCCTTGGCCGACAGCTCGAAGCCGGTGACGCCGGCGAGCAGTTGCGTCTCCTTGCGCTCCTTGAGGTCGAAGCGCGTCAGCGCGCCGCTCGGCGGGCCGCCGTCGCCCGCGAAGGCCTGCCGCTCGGCCTTCAGATAGAGGAGCTGCCCCTCGGCGCCCGGAGCGAGGTCGGAGTACCAGCCCGCGCCGAGCGGCACCGCGACGATGCGCTGCGCGAGGCCCTCGAAGTCGATCTTGACGGGCGCGGGGGCGTCCTTGGCGTCGGGCTTGGCATCGTCCTTGGCGCCATCGGTCTTCGCGCCGTCGGCGTCGCCGGCCGCGGCGTCGCCGCTCTTCGCAGAATCGCCGGCATCGCCGTTCGCGCCGTCGCCGCTCTTCGCCGCGTCGCCCGCGGCCGCATCGCCGTCCTTCGCCGCCTTGTCGTCACCCTCGCCGTCACTCTCGCCCTCATCGTCCTTCTTGTCATCCTTCACTTTCTCCTCGTCGCTCTCCTTCGCGAAGGGCGAGGGGGTGTCCTTGGCGAGCGTGACGAGGTAGAGCGCGTTGGTGCGCTCGATGTCGGCGCTGGCCTGGGAGAACCAGGTGAGGAAGGGCCCGGCGTCGGTCGAGGCCGCCAGCCAGAGGTATTTGCCGCCGGCGTCGAAGACCGGCTCGGAGGCGTCCGAGAGTCCGTCGGTGAGCGCGTGCGAGGCGCCGGTCTGCACGTCGTGGATCTCGACGCGCGAGAAACCCGTCGGGCCGGCCAGCGTGTACGCGATCCAGCGCGAGTCGGGCGACCAGTGGTGGGTGAGCGTCGGGAAGACGCCGTAGATCGGCTCCTGCGCGACCTTCGTGCTGGCGCCGCTCTCGACCTGCAGCCGCCACAGCGCGCGCGCGTTGTCGACGAAGGAGAGGTGCTTGCCGTCGGGCGACCAGCGCAGGCCCTCGTAGAAGCCGGCGCCCTGAAGCGGCAGGTCGCGGCGCTCGCCCTTGCCGTCCTGGCTCGCGAGCACGAGGCGGTTCTCGCCGCTCTCGTCGGAGAACCACGCGATCGTGCGGCCGTCGGGCGACCAGGCCGGATAGCGCTCGTTGGCGCCGGGCGTCGAGGTGAGGTGGCGCGGGTCGCCCTTCTCGGCCGGCACGGTGACGATCTCGCCGCGGAAGCCGAAGGCGACGCGCGCGCCGCTCGGCGAGATCGAGGCGCTGCGCACATAACTCTCGCCGTGCACGAAGCGCGGGCGCGTCTCGAGCAGGTCGGCCGCGACGGAGATCGCCAGCGGCGCGCTCTTGTTGTCGCGCGGCTCGAAGACGTGCAGGCGGCCGGCCTGCTCGTAGACGATGCGCCCGCCGCCGGTCGCGGCGTCCGCGACGTGGTAGTCGGGGTGGAAGGTGTGCTGCGTGACGGCGCCGCCGGTGGCGATCCTGGAGTCGCCCGTGCCGGGGCCGCGGCTGCCGCGGCGCGCTGAGGCCGGGTCCCACGAGAACAGGTTGAACTCGCCCTCGCGGTCCGAGCGGAAATACAGCTTGCCGTCGACCCACATCGGGTCGGTGTCGTTGCAGCGGCCGGCGGGCTGGGGCACCTGGCTCACCGAGCGGTCGGCGAGGTCCATGACCCAGATGCGCGAGGCGGTGCCGCCGCGGTAGTTCTTCCACTGCGCGAAGACTTCGCGCTGCGGGAGGTAGGCGAGGTGCTTGCCGTCGGGCGAAAGCTCGGCCTTGGCGCACGAGGGCAGCTCGTACGAGACGGGGAAGCCGCCCGCGACGTCCACGCGGAAGAGCTGCGAGAAGCGGCGCGTGAAGGAGTCGCGCTGCGAGGTGAAGAGCACCTGCGCGCCGTCGGGGGTGACGCCCTGCACGAGGTCGCTGCCGGGGTGCCAGGTCAGGCGCCGCGGCTGCCCGCCGCCGACCTCGACGAGGTAGACGTCGAGGTTGCCGTCGTACTCGCCGGTGAAGGCGATCGTCGTTCCGTCGGGCGAGAAGCGCGGCCGCAGCTCGCGCCCCGGGTGCGTGGTGAGTCGCCGCGCGTTGCCGCCGTCGCGGTCGGCGACCCACAGGTCCTCGGCGTAGATGAAGGCCACGTGCTCGGCGCTGATCGCGGGCTGCTCGAGCATGAGGGTGGGGGGCGCGTCGGTTGCCGGCGCGGCGGCGGGCGGCGCGGGGGCCGCGAGTGAGGCGGCGATGGCAGCGCTGGCCGAAGCGTTCGGTGCCGGCGCAGGCGAGGCGGCCGGGTCCGAAGCGAGGAGCGCGTAGACGAGCAGCGACGGCAGGGCGAAGGGCATCGCGAGAATCCCGGCAGGGGAGCGGAAGGCGCGCGAGGATAGCCCCCGCCGCCGAGCTGCCGCGAACGGCGCGAGCATGGCGATGCGGCCCGCGCCGACGATCCCGTCCGCCGCGCGCGGCCGCGGCCCAGCCATCGCTGTCGCCCCTGCGCGGCGCCTCGCATTGACGCGCCGCCCCCGTTTCCGCTAGCGTCCACCCCTCGGACGCGCAGGGTTCACCGGAACCCCTCGACCAGCGCGCCCGACCCGGTCGCGGGGTGGAGCAGTCCGGTAGCTCGTCGGGCTCATAACCCGAAGGTCGCAGGTTCGAATCCTGCCCCCGCTACCACCTCCACAGCGGCGCATTGCCTTCGTTGCAAGAGGGTCTGCCCCGCAGATTTCGCAATCGCTTGCTTGGACACTGCGAGCGCATGTGTGCAGTGCACTCCTGGCTGAACTGCGGTCTCCGGCATGCGGATGACGGCACGAATCAGGTTCCACGGTTGATTGATGCTCTGTCGGCCTGGTTGGCAACGATCACGACTAGTCAAGTTCGCGACATTGTAGTTGCGATCGCGACCGCCATGACGGCTTGGGCTGCGTGCCGCGGCCTGACGACGTGGCGCAAGTCGATGCACGGGAAGGCCAACTTCAACCTCGCTCGGAGCTTGCTTCGAGCGACGTACGACGTGCGCGACTTGTTCTGGTTTGTTCGCACTAGATACGTGAGAGGGTCCGAGTTGGGCTCGGAGGTCGACGATGCTGATGGCGGAGGCACGCGCCTCACGATTGATGAACGCCATGAGCGCGCGCTGCAGAATCGCATGTATCGGTTCTACAAGGCGCTCTCCGCGATGGAAGTGCACGTCCGCGAGGCAGAGGTTCTTTGGGGGCCAGAGGCAGAGACTGCAATGGCCGATATTCGTCGTCTCGCAGAGGACGTGAGGTTTGCGCACTTCGAGTGGTTGGAAATCAACCGCGAGCGGTCGCCTGACGATAGACGTGGGTCGCTCAAAGAGCGACAGGAGATCAGCTCGCGAGCGTTCTGTACTCAGGAACGCGACGACGAGTACTCAGTGAGAATGATCGCGCTTGTGCAGCGCATGGAGAGAATTGCGCTCCCCTACCTACGGACCAGAGCATGAACGAATTCGGTTGCGCGCATTGAGACGAGATCTCCAAGAGCCGTTTCCGATTGTCGTAGTCTCGGTGGGAGCTGCCAGCCACCGCAGGGGATACTGGATTTCGCCGGTCTCGGGGCCGTCGCGGACAATCAGGCTGCCACGCTCTGAGCCTTCAAGGCCCGCGGCCGCGCAGCGTCGAACGCACGGGGAGAGCGATTGCCCATCAGTTCATCCCCGCCGGGCTCAGGACGCAGAGCCATGGCGCGGTAATTCGCAGACTGCTGCGCGTGAGGCCCTGCGCTGGGGGAGGGTACATGACACAAAGGAAAAGCTGTGGCGCGCATGCCGCTCGCTTGAGTGCGCCAAGCACCATGGCACTACGCAGCGCGACAATGCGCATGGAGCTTCAGAATGAACATGAGGACAAAGGTACAATTGAGCTGGCCCTTGAGCACTCGACAGGCGCTTCGAGAGTGCTTTTTCATGTGTCGGAACCCAGTGCGTGTTCTTGCTGGTCAGTGTGCGATCGTTCTAGTTGCATCACGTGCCATCGCTCAGGCCCAAGAGGGCCGGGTCGTCGCAATAAACGCCCGCTACGCGGTCACAGTGCCTGAGTCTTGGTCCGTGTTGGCGAACAATCGAATGGACCGGCTGAAAGCAGTGACAGCCGGGGATCTTTCCCCGAGGTCGGGTCTTGTGTTTCAGGCGAATTCGCTAAACGACGATGGCCAGGTCATCGGGCAGGTGCAAATCCACGTCTACCCATCGAGCGGGACGACTCAGGAGGCTATGCGCAACATGTCGTCCGACGATCTAAGTGCATTCAACGACAGCCTGCGAAGTGCCGCCGTTCTCAATGTTGCAGGGTTCGTGCGTTGGTTCGAAGCAGAGATGCGGTCGGTGAATGGAGTGGTAATTCTCAGGTCTGGCTATGAACGCAAGAATCCCGAGCACTCGAGCAACATGCAGGTCTCGCGTTACGGCATATTGGACCGCGAGCATTCGTTCGCGCTGTTGTTCTCGTGGCGTTCCGACCATCCAGAGCTTGAGGCGTTGTCGGAAGCGATTATTGGGACGATGACCACAAACGGCACGCCGGGGCCGCTGAAGTGGACTTCTGAAGTCGAGGTGGACTCCCTGAAAGCGAGTCGTAGCAGCCAATCAACGTCAACTGCACACCGCCTGCAATGGGAAGCAGACCTGCGCGCGCTGATCGTCGAAGTCAACGCCCTGGGGAGTGGCTCTACACTCTCGGAAGTCGGACTTGAGATCGCAACGCCCGAACGTGCGACGGCAGACTTTCGGGCAATGCAGTCACTCTTCAATGAGGACTCATTTCCTGAGGCGTTTCTCGCACTCTATGAGGGCTTGGGGATGACTGCCCCTGGCGAGACCGTCGGTAGCCGTCTCGACATGCTGTTCGACAACCCCTTCGATGGGCGGACTGCGTATTACGATCATTCTCGGCAAGCAATCGTCGTGCGAGCCGAGCTGCTCGCAGCTGAATCTGACCCGGGGCGCATACTGCTTCACGAACTCGGGCATGCCAAGCTCGATAGGCTGGTCGGAATTGAGTCGTATTGCAGAGCTGGCGACCGAACTTGGGATGGCGCTAAGACTCTGCGCTCCCTACTTGAGGGCTACGCAGAGCTGATCGCAGTGGCAGTCGTTGCTCGCCGCGAGGGACTCGATCTCGCGGAGGGCATCGATATGGGCTTGCTCCGCGTTCGAGAGGGCGCCAGCGCGGTGGGTTCGGCCCCGTACCTCAACGGCTTGCGCCTACTCATTGCGGACTATCGCAGTGGTGGCTGGGATGCGGTCAATAGCAGACTGCTTCATCGAGTCGCATCGAGCGAGCAACTTCTTCATGCCGAGAAGCGCGCCTCAGATCAGCCATCACAGGTTCCAATTCCCTACAGGCTGCTTGAGCAAGTGCCGTTTCATTCGGATACGGTCGGTGAGATAGGAATCGAACTAATACTATTGTCTGGAGGAGCGACCGAAGCGGAGGCGACAATCGCATCCGTCGGGTGGGATGGGGATGCGCTGCACGTGTATTCTTTCGGAAAGGAAGTGTACGGGTGCATATGGCGAAGCGTGTGGGATCGGGAAATGGATGCTAAACAATTCGTGGAGTGTGCTGTTGGTCTTAGCGTGCGTGGTGACTTCTCGATTCGTGGGCGCGTTGTGGATTGGAGCTGTGGGACAACTCCAGCTTTGGCCGAGGTCGCCCGAGTTGCCCTAGCTATGCATCCAGTCGATGCGTACACAGCCATCAATCCAGAGGATGCTGCTAGCACTTCAGTCGTGGAGAGAAATCTTGAGTCGAAACTTCTCTACAAAGAGCTAACGACGGAATCTCCTCGGTGACGATGATGCGGGCCGGCGGCAGTTACGTACCGCATCGTTAAGGGCTTATCGTCGAATCGGCCGAAGGCCATTCCGGGACCAAAGTGTTCATCAATGTGTGCGGCAGATGTCCCGGCGACTGCCCCTATCTAGCCATCGTGGCTTACAGAGTCCGATTCAACTCCGCGTCGTGCGACCACGGGCTTGGTCTGCTAGCGCACACCGGAGTCACTCGCCCGCAATGCAAGGATCGCGATAGCGCCGCCGAGAACCGCGCCGCACAGCGCGCCAACTAATACAGAATCTCTATCAATCTCGGCACCGACCCACGTGCCGATCATCGCTCCGCCAAATACGGTCGCGACGAGAAAGACGGGTTTGCCCAAGCTCATCGCTTCTCGCCCGGCCAGGCCTGAGTTACCTCGGTGATGTATCTCTGCTTGAAGCCGCCCTGCCGGTTGCTCCGCCTTCACGTTCGCGGGCTGCACCTCGTCCGCGCCTAGATCAGTACCGCCGATTGTCGATTGTCCAACGCCAGCGTGGTCACGGTCCCCCGACGGTCTGCCTGCGGTAGGCATGAGGAGCTTGGGGTCCAGTTTGCGCGCAGGTCGGCGATCATGAGCCATCCCCTGATATGTGGCACCGATTGTACTTGGATCAATCTGCGGAGTCGGTGCCAATGGTGATCCGGCGCCGGAGGCCTGTTGAGAGGACATAGTGAGAAAGCTGAACCATCCGATCGATCCGGCCCAGAACAGAACCGTGCCACGTGTCTCGCCTTCAAACGCAAGAAGCGCTATAAGCGGGATGAATCCGCAGACAGCCAAAGAGAGTGGAAGACCCGCGTCGCGCAATCGCTGAACCTGGGCTACCAACCACACCCATGGCAGGCAAATCAACGGACCGAGTGTGAATAGCGGAAAACGAAACATGCCTGATGGGTGCCTCGCCGAGACGCCGATCACGAACAAGAGCAGTGTGAAGATCAGGTAGCCGAGTGAACGAACGAAGAACCGGCGTCGAGAGAGCGTGCCGCGTAGCGAAAACATTCCCTTCGTAACGGCTTGAACGGGGTGTCCATCGCCCTTCATGAAGTGCCTCCTTCTAAGCTGGCAGGTTAGCAGAACTGCATGCCGTATCGATTGTCTGATGCGCCCCTTCCTGACCCTGTCCCCGGAATCCGGTCTAGCCGCCCGTGGAAGAGAGCTGTTTACGGGTGGTAATCATGCGGCCAGCGCGATGCGGGCGGCTGTCGGCCGCGACGTGACGTGATCGCGTAGACTGATCGCCGCGCGGTTCAGGAGCGCGAACAGAGCGTTCCGGAGGCCTTGCGGACGCGCCGAGAGAGCCGACAGGCCGTCTTGCGGCCCTTTCGGCGTCTCGACGCCCAGGTTCGTGGACATCGGCAACGCCAGGTTGACCGTGAAGGCCGCGCCGAGGATGCGCTTGCGGATCTCGTTCCGGCCCCGCACGTGGGGGCGCCGCACGTCGCCGGTCTCGTGCGTGTGAACGAAACTTCGTTGGAGCAGCTCGCCGCGCTTGGCCAGCAGCGCCTTGGCGCGCGCGCCCCGGATGCGGCGCCGGTTGGCGTACACCGCGAGCTTCTGCGCCCCCTTTTCCGGGCCAGCGCCGGCGCCCACGACGCGGCTACGACGCATAGCTTGTGAAGTCCAGCTCCGCATGCGAGGCCAGCACCTCGTTGCTGTGGTGGTTTTTGTCCAGCGTCAGCCGCTCGACCTCCTCGTCGGGAAGCGCCTTCTTCAGCTAGTCGCACCTATCTTGCAGCGTTTCGAACACCGACGCCGTGTCGCCCCGGTCGGCCGGCTGCACCGTCATGCCCACGATCGCGCTGCTCTGCAGGTCGACCGCGTGCTCGACCCTGTGCGCCACGTGCGTGCGACCGACCTTCATCCGCGCGATTCGCGCGTCGGGATCGTGCGGGTGTGTCCAGTCGTCGTCGCTGCCCTTCTTCGGCGCGTCTTGTCGAGCCACGCGCAGTCCTCCCGCGTGGGCGTCGCGAAGCCGCTGCTCTGCGCCAGATCCCCCAGGAAGTCCTCGTACCTCAGCCCGTCGGCGCGCGCCACGATCGAGCGCATCGTCGCGTTGGCCTGCAGCGTGCTGCGGTCGATCCCCAGCACTTGGCCCGTGATCGCGCCGTGCTTTGCCAGCACCGACAGCACCCAGTCGAAGACCTCGTCGTGCGTCTCCACGTCGAGACACTGCCGCGTCTTGCTCAGCGTGCTGTGCTCGGGCGTCGCCCCGGTCGGACCGAAGCTTAGGAAGTCGGCCAGCGAGCGGCTGTCGGCGCAGCGCCACGCGATCCCGCGCTCGCTGCCGATCCACTCGAAGACCCCGATCATCAGCATCGCGAGGTACACGCCCGGCGGCGGGCTGAGACGGCCCAGCTTGGCTGCGTAGAAGCGCGCGCAGCGTGCCTCGACGAAGCGGTCGAATTCGTTCTCTGACAGCAGGCGATTCAGCCGCTAATAGAAGGGATGCCCCGGAACCTGCCGCAACTTGCTCGCCGGGATGAAGAGCGGCTGCTGCTCGTCGCCCCCGTGTCGGCCCATTGCCTTCGCGCGCCCTACGTCGATGCGCTCCTTGCTACGGCATTAACGGGAAGCGTTCCACCTGCGCTTCAACGGGCTGCTACGTACAAGAATGGATTGCGGAGGCACCGATTCGGGAATCACCAGCAGTACCTGCCGCCGGCATGCTAGGCGGGTGGTCGTATGAAGCCTGGCTGAATGTCAGACACACGGGGTCGGGTTTCAATTGTTCTGCCCGCCGGTTTAGCGAAGTGCCGTGACTTGTGGTGAGAGTGCGAGTGTATTACGTTTGTCGTAAGTACCGCCTGATCAGGCTGAAGTAGTAAGATAACTCAGAGGGTAGACATGCATGGACGGCCTTGCCCCACGTCCGGTTTTCTCACTGCTTGTCCCACCGACGGATGAGTCGGTATCGCTACCATTCGATCTGCTTCCAGGATTGGTTGTCGACGTCCCTGCGCCAAGTGAGATTGAACTGATCAGGGGCTTTCTTGAGCACAGGGCTCCACGGCCGTTTCATTGGCAGGTGCTTGCCGAGGGCGCGTCATTTCGTGCCATGTTCGAGAGCATTGCTCGCGAAGTACACGTGCGAGGCCCAGGCGAGCAGGTCTTTGCTGCACATGCGCTCGAGCCGCTCGATTCGTCGGTGTACCGTTACCGCATTATTCGCCACAGCGAAGAGACCGATGCGAGTCGACGCGTGCATCTTGCCGGGACCGTGTGCCCCCAAGAGATGTCAATGCCCGCCACCTGGTTCGAATGTGGAGGCATGGAGCATGATGCTGTCCTTTTGCTCGGCAAGATGCCGACTTGGGAACAGTTCGCGTCGCAACACTGGACCGTTGGCCGCAAGGATCTTGAGTGCCTGCGGGATGTCGCCAATCAGATCGTCAGTGTCGAAGGCAACTACGGCGACATCATCCGGGTGCTGTACATGTACTACTTCGCTGTTCGTGGCCCGCTTGCCGGCGAGATCGATCTGCCATGGCGTTCATTGTCGCTGTTTGCCGTGATTGAGGCGCTGCTGACACACAAGCCCCGTGCATCCGACACCGGAGACAGCCTCACGCGACAGGTGAAATCCAAGATTCCACTCCTGCTGCACAGAACATCGGTGGAGTGCTCAGCGAGTCAGTACTTCGATGACGCTCCGCTCGCCAGGACTTGGACGGCGCTGTACGCCTACCGCAGCAGCGTAGCTCACGGGGCACACGTAGAGTTCGCCGGAGAGCTTCAACTCCTGCGCGGCGCCAAGAATGTGCACGACTACCTTGTCGGCGTGACCAAGGCGTTACTGCGGCATGCGTTGGTTGAACCTCAGCTCATCGAGGATCTGAGGGAGTGCTGAAGTCCGTGCCGGGCCAGAGCCAATTGTCGTCAGTCAGGGTGACGCGGGGAGCCAGAAGTTATCGGCGCAGGCTGAGTTGAGCGAGCGCAGTCACCCTCATTGTCGATCGCCATCCAGACGACGAGGTGGATGTCGTCCTTATCGATCACCGGGAGCGGCTCGGGCGGAATGAACGGCTGCGCACCGACATCCTTGACCACCTGAAGCAGGCGTGCGGATTTCTCGGAGCCGGCTGCGTCGGGATCGTTGAAGGCCAGGCGCAGGATGCGTTCGTCACGCGCGGGCCAAGGTGACTCGATGGCATCGAGTGCATTCCGCACCTCGTCTTGGGAGGCACCGAGCGGAGGATAGTTGCGGATGTGCTCAGCCACGGCGTGGTTGAGAGGCGCAACCTTCGGCTGCAGGTTCTTCGGGTCAGTCGCGCGCATCCATTCGGCATGGATGTCTTCGCGCGCCCTCTCCCAGGCTGCATAGACGCCGTCGGCGAGGTCGGCCGGCATCACGCGTTCCGTGTCCGGATCGCACTCGACCAGGCGCAGGCAGGTGGCGACCTCGCGAACCACCTCGTCCGAGTCGCCTCCGATAGGCACGAACCGAAGGTAGGTGGCCTCTCCGACGACGGCGCAGAACACATGCCCGCGCCGCTCTCCGCTCCGAAGCCCGGATCCGGCATGCCAGGCAAGACCCTCGATCTCTTCCCCCATTGACTCCAGCGCGGCGCGCAACTCCTGCCGGTACTCCTCGCCGGACTGTGCGGCTGAGCGGGTTCCACCTTCTTCGAAGATCGTCGCGTCCTGCTGTTCCAGCTTCTCGATCTCGGCGCGAGTCTCCGAGAACGACTGCTCTCCGATGTCGCCCTTCTCGATCGGAGCCGTCTCGACGCCCACCGACCGGGCCGCCTGCGCCAGCTTCCGGCGCACTCGCTGCTCGAGTCGCAGCAGCCTGTCCAGCTCACGGTCGGGGAAGAACGTGTGCAGGAACACTTCGCGATGATCGGAGTTGATGCGGTCCACGCGGCCGTGCCGCTGGACCAGGCGCATCGGGTTCCACGGCAGGTCGTAGTTGATGATGTGCCGGCACTGGTGGAGGTTCAGGCCTTCCGCCAGCACGTCGGTGGAGAGCAGCAGGTCGTAGCGGTCGCCGCGCAATCCGTCCGGGGCGTTCGTCGAAACCGGCGCGAAGCCGTGGATCGCGTGATCCCGCAGCACGCCGCCGCGACTGTCCTGACCACTCACCGACACCATCCGACCGCGGTAGCACGCCAACCGAGGGTCGTTCTCGATAGCGGTCGCCAAAAACGTCTCGACCCAGTCGATCGTGTCGGCGAAGGCCGAGAACACGATCACCTTCCGCTTGTCTCTCTCGTCGCGCTCGTCGATGGCCTCGGCCCGAGCGGTCTCGGCGATCTCCGCCAGGCGCTCGACGAGGCCCGCGAGCTTCGGGTCGCTCGACGGCAGCACCGCATCGGCCCGGTCGCGGAGGTACGAGAGGAGCGCCACGTCATTCTCGACGTCGGCCTTCAGCGCAACCACGTCGAAGTCCTCGGCGTCAGCGGCTTCCTCGGCGATCTGCTCGGCGAAATCCGTCTCGTCGTCGGCCGCCGAGATGTCCTTGACCAACTCCTTCGTGAGCACCTTCCCGCCGGCGAGCACGCGAAGGAACGTCTCGTGCTCGGTGATCATCCGGCCCAGCGTGCACGCGAAGGCATGGGCCGAGGACTCGAAGCGCTTGAGCAGCCCGGCCCTCAGCAGCCCGACGAACGTGGCCTTCGTGATGTTGAAGAGCCCGCTCTTGAGGTGCATCTCCGGCAGGTACCGCGCCATGGTCAGTTTCGGCGAGCCGGCCGCGGGCATGAGTGCCTCCTCCAGCTCCGCGAACAACCCTGGCGCCACCCGATCGAAGTCGTAGCGGATCGATTGCGCGACCGGAGTCGGGAACCGGATCGGGCGGATCGTTCCATCCGGCCCGCGAATAGTGTCCCCCGCGTAGTGACGCTTGACGAACTTGCGTGTCCGCTTGACGGTCGTCGCGTCGATGACCGGGAACAGCAGATCCGGATTCAGGCTGTCCGGCTCGATCTTCATGGCCTTTTCGAACAGGCCCTTGATCGAGAGAATGCCCTTGTCGACCAGCGCCGCGTCCTGCTTCATGAAGAACCACAGGAGCTGGTACAGATCCCAGAGGGAGTTGTTCACCGGCGTCGCGGTGAGCAGCACGAGGTCGCGCGCGCGCCCGGACATCAGCGTGGCAAGGACCCGCGACCGCGTCCTGGTATCCGGGTTGCGGTAGTTGTGCGCTTCGTCGACGACGACGAGCGCGTACTCGTCAGGGTCCAGCTTCAGGGCAGCGGGTCGGTCGCCGCCGAGGCGTTGATCCGAAGCCAGCCGCTCATAGGACACGCAGTCGACGAGCAGATCCGCCCCGTGCCAGAAGCGCTCCCACTCGGACACGAGGGCGGCCGGGCAGACGAGCAGCACGCGCTGACGCCGCTCGCGGTACTGCCTTGCGATCTCCCCGGCGGTGAAGGTCTTGCCGAGGCCGACGCCGTCGGCGATGAGAACGCCTCCGTGTCGCTCGAGAATGCGCAACGCGCGCCACACTCCGTGCCGCTGGAACCCCGTCAGCGGGAGTTCGCCGGCCAGCGCTTCGTCGTCGTGAAGGTCCGTGCGGTAGAGCTGCCAGAGCATGCGAACGTAGATGAGGTACGGCGAATACTCGGCGAGGGGCTCCTCGTAGAGCGCCGCGAGGTCGAAGGGCTCGGCCTCCTCCCACAGCTCGTCGAACCACTGGCCGACGCGGTCCAGCAGCGGCTGCTCGTAGTGTCCGAGGTTCAACTCGAGGTTAGCGCGCAGGCCCCCGGACGTGAGGTTGGACGAGCCGCAGAGCAGCCCGCCGCCGGCCGCCCGGAACACGAAGGCCTTGGCATGCAGGAAGTTCGCGCGGTAGCGCCGCACCTGCATGTGCCCGTCGCGGAGCACGGCGAGCAACCGGATCGTCGCCGTCTTGCTCGCGGGCGTGAAGGGCAGCAGGTCGCGCTCGCGGCGCATCGCGAGGTCGGTCTGCAGCGCAGCGCGATCGGCCTCCCGGCCGGCTCGCCGCGCTTCATCGGTGTCTCCGGGCGCGCGTGGAACCTGCAAGCGATCGGGCGTCGGGTCGGACCCCAGGAGCAGGCGCACGCGCGGGGCGTCCTCGACCACGCCGGCGACAAGTCCGAATCCCGTCAAACTGAAGAAGGCCGAGGCGATGGCCAACTCGTCGGTCTGAACGCCGGCTTCTCTCAGTGCCGATGCGGCCTTGCTCACGGCACGCGCCAGCGTGTTGCCGTCGCGATTGTCGACGAAGGTGGGTTTCAGCGCTTCGTCTTCCATGCCCGGTAGTGCTCCAGGACGGCTCGCAGCCGCGGTTCGTGGTTCCAGCCCTCGTGAAACGTCTCGAAGACGTGAACGACCTGCATCTCGTCCAGGTCGTAGAGCAGGCAGGCGACTGCGTCGATCTCGTGAATCATGTCATCGCGGACGTCGGAGGCGAGCGGGCCGCACTCGACACCAACTACCTCTGCCCACTCGGCGAAGCGACCGTCCGGGCAAGCGAGACGCCCCGCCAGCTCGATGACGCGCTTGCGCAGCTTGTCGCGAGCGCCGGGTCGCGGGATGGGCAGGGGATTGAAGATGAAGAAGTTCAGTCCCACTTCGACGAAGCGACGGGCATACCAATCCAACGGGATCGATGAGACTGCACCGAGAAGGAATGCGTGATCGCAATTGTTGCCACGGGGCCAAAGAAGGTAGGGACCCTTGTTCGTAACGAAGACTCGGCCAGGAAGCAGCGCAGCCCGAACTGTCCGCGAGTCTGTCGAGCGCGTCACATCGCGAAACGCAATGCGTGGGTGGAGGCACGGCTGCGTCCCGGCATCCGCAATCCACGCGGCATCAAACTCGCTGAACGGCGAGCGCGAGTTGCGGAGTCCTCGCTCGCGCTTGGTCTGCAGCACCGGCAACACCACGTCCGGGTCGGCCCACGCGTAGTACGTGCCCGTGTCGGGAGTCCAGAGGTCGAAGGATTCGCCTTTGAAGACAGGCCAGAAGCCCTTGGGGCAGCTCTTGGATTCGAGGTCCATGAGCTCTTTGTCGTTGGTTGCGTCGAGTTCGCGATGCGGCCGTGCGCGCCAGGAGCGCCCGTCGTCGAGGTCGAGTCGTGGGGCCTTGCGGAGCTGGGCGAACACCCCGACGGACTCGTCCGTCGGGAGCAGCGGCAGGGAGGCGGTGTCGTTCCAGCTGCGGACGTCCTCGACCGCGAACACCGTCGGCTGGGCGAGCATGCCAAGGCCGTAACGCTGGAGGCTCGGGTAGGGGCCCTGGAGCTTCAATGAGTTCGTGCCGCTCGATCGCTTGGTGAGCGCGACAAGGCCGATCGTGTACTGCGGATGGACCTCTTCGAAGAACCACTGTCCTCGATTGAGGAGCATCGTCACGTCCGTGACCTCGCTCCCAGCGAACACGACCTCGCGGAACGCCGTGGAGCCCTTGGCCGACAAGGCTGAACGCGGGAGCACGACGCCCACGCGGCCACCGTCCGCCGAGGCGAGGTGCCAGAATCGCCAGCAGAATGCCTTGTAGAGATCCGGGTCGCCGGTCTCCATTCCCGGGTACGGACCTGATGTCAGCGCGGCCCGCAGGACTTCGGCGGCGTGACGTTCGGCATCCAGCACCGCCGCGAGATCGGGCCGATCGCGACGCAGGCGGGCTTTCTGTGTCTCCTGTTCGCGCTGCGGCAGCGACCTCAGCCCCGGCGCGTGTCGTGCCCAGAAGGCGTCCTCCTCAACCGTGGCTTCCTCCCAGGGCGGGTTGCCGACGATGACGTCGAATCCCGCCCGCTCGCGCAGGAACACTTCAGGGAACGCCGTGGGAAAGTGCAACGGGCACAACCCGCTCAGCGCCTTCGAGGCGTTGCGGATCTCCACCAGCTTGGCCCAACGCGACACGAACTCCGACCAGCTCATGCGGGCCAGCGGTTCGAGGTCCTTTGTTGACAGTGCGCCGATGCGCGTCGCGGTGATGAGATCGCAGAGCTTCCGTGCGGGCTCCACCGCGCGCTGCGCTTCGGCGTAGGCGGCACGGGCGCGCTTGACGTCGGCCGGCGTGGCGTCCGCGAGACGACCGAGACGTTGGAGCGGCTCGAGCGCCTCGCCAAGTTGTCTGACCAGATCGACTTCGAACAGAGACGCGATTTGTCCGCGGCCCTTGCCGTAGCTCGACCGAGTCTTCCCCTTGCCGACCTTGATATCGCGATCCTCTGTCCGCGCTTGCTCCAGGGCGCGCTCGATCTCCCCCTTGGTGCCGACTCCGATCAGCGAGTCGCCGACCACGAGGTTGTGATCCAGCAGCGAGAGCGGAAGCCCCGGAACGAATGTGTGGACCCAGATCGCGAGGCGCGCGAGTTGGACGGCCACCGGGCTGCGATCCACTCCGTAGATGCAGCGGCGCGCGATGAGGCGGCGGAGGAGTTGAGAGTCCTCGATGTCCGCCGCAGCGGCCTCGTCCGAGAGAGCGCTGGAGGCTGCCCTGCGAAGCGTGAGCAGTTCGGCTCGGAGGGAGCGCAGCGCCTGGGGGTGCTCGGCCAGCCAGCTCGAAACGCGCTCTTCGATCCGATCCACCGCCGCCACGAGGAAGTGGCCGGATCCCATGGCGATGTCCGCCACGCGGAAGTCGAACAGGGCCTGCGAGGCCAGCTCGTCGTTCTCGATCGCGGCGACTCGTTCGAGATGCTCGTCGAGTGCCGGGTCGAGGGAGCGTTCGAGCAGGTGGTCGACGGCGAACGGCTTGGTGAAGTACGAGCCGGACGACTTGCGGGCGCCCGACCGGTTGTGCAGGTAGACCGTGCCCTTGCGAGCCGCAATCTCGTCGCCCTTTGCCGCCGGTCTCCACTGGTCATCCGAGCCGACGGCGAGATCCGTCTGGGCGAGGGACAACTCGCTCTCGAGGAGCCCCTCGTAGATCGTTCCGAACTCGCGGACGCCGAGGCACCGGAAGTCGACAGGTCCCAGCGTGCCGTCCGCCTCGATGAGCAGCAGGTCCGCCAGGATCGGGCCGAACTCCGCATCGCGGAGGCGGATGGTGGTGAGCAGGTGGCCGGCGCGGGAGACGGCCTCCTCGGCGGCGAAGAGTCCGCCGTTGTAGGCTGGCACGCCCCACTCCGGGTTGCCGACGTCCACCGCGCGACAAATGGCGGTGACCTCGTCCCAGCGTGCGGTGCCCTCGCCCCATCGACCGTCGGACCGGCGGGTCTCGGCGAGTTCGCGGGCCATCTCCTTCAGAGACCGCTTCTGGTAGAGGCCGTTGCGCGAGTACGGGAGGAGGTCCTTGTCCTCTGCGTACGCGATGAAGAGCAGTCGGTACAGCAGCACCAGCGTCATCTCGTAGGTGTCGGACAGATCGGCCGCGGTGGGGCGGCTCAGCCGGCGCTCGCGAGCGATGGCTTCGGCCAGCGCCGGGACGACCTTCGTGTAGATGCGCTCGCGCAGGTCACGGGCCAACTCGCCGGCGAAGCGCTGTGACGCTTCGAGAATCTGGCTGAGCGTGCCGTCCTGGGCCAGCGCTTCGGCAGATGCCAAGAGCCAGAGCAATGCGGACTGGTCCGAACGGAGCAACCCGGTGTGCAGTTCGATGAACGTCTCGGTGCGGCTGCGGGCCGCCACGCCGACGCCGGACCTCACCGGATACACGCGAATCCGCGAGCCCTGAGTGATGACGAGCCAAGGCAAGCCCTCGCGGCGAGCAACGCTCAGCCCGTAGGTCACCGGCGAGTTGTCATGGAAGCGCGCGGCCCCGAGCTCGGGCAACTCTTCGCGCTTGAGGAGAACGCCAAGGGCCAAGCGATCGCCGGCTTTGCCACGCAGGATGAACGTCAGGTTGTCATGCCGCTCCGACTGGTAACCGAGCGCCTTGAGCAGGGCGTCGCCGGAGGCGCCGATGGCCTGCCGTGCCTGTTGACCGGCTCGGTGCCAATCGGGGCGGTCAGGCGCGACCGCGATCAGCGCGTGGCGGGCGAGGAATCCCTCGTTGCGCAGGCCTGGATGCTCGGAGTCAACCGCGGGCAGGCTGTTGCGCAACGACTCGTGCGCGGCGTGACGGTCGTCGCAGGCTAACGCCTCTTCACAGATGTGCTCGACTACCCCTCGGTCCAATTCGTGCCGCAGCGCAGGGTCCGGGCCCGACGGGCCGCACACCGACGCCATGTCTCCGTAGCAGGCGACGAGCAGCAGCGGGATCGGTCGGCCTTCGTGTCGCGATTTCCACGCCGAGCGCATTGCGTCGGCGCGTGGCCGGCCATCGGTGTCCACGACCACGACTTCGAGCGAGTTCCGGCCTTCGCCGATGAAGAGCTGCGCTTCTCCGAGGCCTGTGGTTGGAGGAAGCTCGCAAGTTCGGGCCTTGCGGTCGGGCAAGAACGGTTCGCGCGGAGCGACGGTGCTCATCCAGTGGTCTCCGTCTGGCCTGTTGCGCGGTCTTCCGGAGCAACCCAGCTCAGCTGCCTGCCCAGTTGCATGCCGATGCGTCCACTTTGCTCGGCCTGCTGCAGCAACCCAAATGCTTCGGGGCAGTCGCCACGCGTGAGTTGACGATGAACGACGCCGGCGACGAGATCGGGAATGGCCAGGGCGAGTCGCTCGCCCCGGGCGGCCCATTCAAGGCGCCCAAACACGATGTCCGCAACGGCTGCCGATTCTCGCACGGCGCTCTCGATGTCCTCGCGTTCTGTTCGGGGGAGAGATTGGCGATCGAAGCACGCGTCCACCAGCGTGATGCGGGCTCCGAATCGGCGCAGCGTGAACCCCCACAGTTGCATGAGCACGCTCGGCGCGACCAGCGCGTAGCCGAAGTGCGACCGACTGACGTGACGACGGTGAATCGCTGCATGACTGGTGTTCACCCGCGTCAGAATGCGATCCATCATGTCGACGTGTGTCGGTAGTGACGGGTCGATTGTGATGATGGCCAGGCCGATCGGCAGCGCCAGAAGCTGCCGCAGGAATCCGGCCGCGAGCCGATCGTGGAACTCCATGGAGGCGGCCTTCAGGACCTCCCCACCATCTGCTGACCTTGGGAGCAAGGCCAGCACTCGTGGTTCCACGAGCGCGGGAATGGACGCGCCGCAACAGACGTAGATGCGTCGAGGTTCGCCGGACTCTGCACCCGTGAAGTTGGGCGACCCGGCCTCGTCAACGAAGAAGGTCGCGGGAGCGGCGATGGTCGTAGGTGTCGATGTCGACCGTCTGGTTTTCGCGTGCGCGCTCACGGTCCTGTGGCTCCCCGAAGGCGCGCGCGTTGCAGCACCCCGATCGGTCCGCGTGGATCGCGCGCTCCCCATGATGAGGCCGATTCTATCCGCGACCGTCGCGTTGCTGCGAGGCGGAGCCCTGCGCGTCGAAGCGCGTCACCCGGACAGGGGGAAGGTAGCGAAAAGGAGAAACTGTTCTTCGAAGCCTCCGTCCTTGGCGCCGAGTTGCTTGCCGATCGTCGCGAACCCCCGGCGGACAGGGCCGCCGGGGGCGGCGCCTTCGATCGCGGCAATCAAGTTCCGTACGTCCTCCGGGTGCGGCTTCCAGTTTCCGACTTCGCCCGTCTCGACGGGGAGTGAGGCATGGAGCCGCTTCTGGCCCCACCATGCAGCGACCCTGGCACGCCACGTGAGCGCCAGGATCAATCCGTATCGCGGGATCGATGCGAAGGAGGAGATCGGCTGCGGTAGGCCCAGGTAGTCATAAAACTCCATCGGGTCGGGCTCCGGTCGAAAGCGACGCAGTCGCCGGACGTCGCTGGTCATTGCCGCGATGTCCAAGTCGACAAATGCCTTCGCCTCGCACGCAATCATCATGTCTCGCTGATGGTCCACCGCGAGCATGTCGAGTCTCTTGCCCGATTCCTTGGCGTCGAGCGGAATCTCGAAGTAGAGATCCAAGCCGTCGCGGTGCATCGCTGAGCCAACGTAAAACGTAGCGTGGCGTTCGGCTTGCTGTCTCTCAAGCCGGCCCGGCCAGTACCTGTAGAAGGGCAGCTGCATCGAACTCGCGCCCTCGATGCACCAACGCTCGATAGTCAGCAGGTCGCGGGATTGGCGTACTGCGCTTTCGGATGGTTCGGATGGCATGGCGGGGCGCTCCGTATCGGTGCAGGTAGCGGATGAGTCGCAGGCAGTGGCCCGCGGTCAAGTGCGTTCCCCCTGCTTCGCGCAGCGATGGTAGAGTCTCCCGGCGGTCCGTCATAGCGACGCGTAGAGTCGTCGCGCGGTCGGGGCATCGAGGAGTGCTTGGGAAGGGAATCGCGCGTAGTGTCGGCACCGTCCGTGACCTCGGCGTGCGCGGAACAACTGGTTGGCGTCGACCAGGACAGCAACGGGAGAAGACCGTGGGAAAGGCTGAAGCAAGCGTCGAGGAACTCGTCGGCATGATCGAGCGGGGGGAGCTTCGGCTTCCCGAGATGCAGCGGCGCTACGTCTGGCGCGCGACGCGGGTGCGCGACCTGTTCGATTCGCTGTACCGCGGCTACCCGTCCGGAGCAATCCTGCTCTGGGAGACCGACGAGCAGGTGCCGCTGCGCGACTTCGGTGTCGGGTAGCAGGGCAACCCCTACCAGAGCACGCGGCTGCTTCTCGACGGGCAGCAGCGATTGACGTCGCTCTCCGCCGTTATTCGGGGCGAGAGGGTCTCGGTGCGGGGCCGACGCAAGCCGATCGAACTGCTTTTCAATCTCGAGCACCCCGACCACCTCGCCGTCGTGACAGAAGTTGATGAGGAAGGAGAGAGTGACGACGACGAGGACGGCGATGACCTCACCGAGGACGAGGCGGACTCCAACGAGAGCGAACTGCAGCAGCGGCTGAATCGAATGACGTTCGTTGTCGCGACCAAGAAGCTGGAACAGTTGCCGCACTGGGTCAAGGTGACCGACGTCTTCAAGACCGATGAGGACGCGCCTTTCCTCGAGCGGGCGGGCATCGAGCGTGTCAGCGACTCCCGGTACAAGAAGTACAGCCAGCGGCTTGCCAAGCTCCGCGGCGTGAGAAAGTACATGTATCGGATGGACATCCTCGAGCGGACGCTCGGCTACGACGAGGTCACCGAGATCTTCGTTCGCGTCAACTCGCTCGGCGCCAAGTTGAGAAGCTCGGATCTCGCCCTGGCGCAGATCACCGCGAAGTGGCGCGGGGCGCTCAAGACATTCCAGGCCTTCCAGGAGGCGAACAAGGACGCGGGCTTTGACCTCGACCTGGGCATCTACCTGAAATGCCTCGTGGTCTTCGCGACTGGTCAGTCGAGGTTCCTCACGGTCGGTGGCCTCTCGCTCGATGTGCTCCGGCAGGGTTGGAAAGACTGCGTCTCGGGCATGGAGTTCGCGCTGAACTTCCTGAGAAGCAACGCGGGGATTGACAGTCCCGCACTGCTGTCGTCGCCCTTCCTTGCGATCACGCTCGCGTACTTCGGCCACAAGCGGTCGTACAAGGTCTCGAGCGACGAGGCCTTGATGCTGCGTCACTGGGCGCTGCTGACCAACGCGAAGGGACGATACTCGCGAGGGTCATCGGAGACGCTGCTCGACCAGGACATCGCGACGCTTCGCGATGGGGGCACCGCCAGTGAGCTGATTGATCGATTGAGGCTGCAGGTCGGGCGCCTGGACATCTCGCCCGAGGAACTGGAGGGCCGCAACCAGCGCAGCGCCATCTTCAAGACGATGTTTCTGGCGTTCCGGGATGCTGGCGCGCGTGATTGGCAGTCGAACCTCGCCATCGCGCTCAGCCACCGCGGGTCGCGCGACCGCCTGCAGTTCCACCACATCTTCCCGAAGGCGGTTCTCAAGGGATCGTATACACCCCGCGAGGCTGACGACATCTCGAACCTCGCATTCATCGGTGGCAAGACCAACCGCCAGATCAGCGACAAGTCGCCCGCGCAGTACTTCGCCGGTCATCTCGCCAAGTCCGGCAGGGCAGCTTTCGACGCTCAATGCATCCCGACGAACGAAGCGCTGCTGAGCACGGACTCGTACAAGTCGTTCCTCACCGAGCGGCGAATGCGCGTGAGCGCTCGGCTCAACGAGTTCTTGTGCGTGGCACAGTTGCCCGGTTAGTCGTGCGTGTCGGGTGCATCGAGCCTGTCGCTGAACGCAGCGACACGCGTGGCGCCTCGCTGCCCTTGACAGGCACTGACGAACAGCTCGTCGCCGGCAACAAAGTAGATCGCGTCCTGGAGGTAGCGGGCGCCCAAGGCGCGCGCCTCGGCGAGGCTCATCTCCGCCGCCCAACTCGGCTCGGCGTGGTCGGTCGTTGGCGAGTAGCCCGTGATGCGGACCATCCAACGCTTGCGCCTCCGTAGCTCGGCTTCAAGCTCGGCATCGGCCATCTCGTTTCGTGCCTGCGACCACTGCTCGCCGGTCGTCGCCCAAGCCGACACGATTGCGAACTCGGTCGGCCACTCGGGCGCGGGCGCCGCGAGCCGAAAGCGCGTTTCGAAGTAGGCGGGGTTCATGCTGCTGAGCGGGCCGGGGCGCGGAGTGTCGATCACCGATACCTGTTCTCGACGTGCCACGCGAGCGCCTCGCGGCTCGGGCGCAGCGCCTCGCCGCGCGGCAAGATCACCTTCCGCCCGTTCAGCGCGAGATACTCCCGCCCGTTGCCGTACTCGCTGAAGATGCGCTCGCTGACGCGCAGCGAGTAGTCGGGGGTGACGGTGAGATAGCCGTCATCGTAGAGGTGGTGCAGGTCGCTCTTGAGCAGCAGGCCGTTCTGGATGTGGTTGCTGGCCGGGCCGAGGTAGGGCTGGATGTGCGCGGCCTCGAGCACGGGCAGCACCTTCTCGCCGGTGATCGCGCAGCGTCCGCCGTAGGCGTCGATGAGCCGCAGGCGGAACGTGCCCTGGCCCTCGCGCACGACGCCGCGACGCTCGCGCCAGGCGCGCTCGTCGGTCTCCAGCGGCCGGAAGTCGGTGCCGTCGAGATCGGCCGGCGTGCGCGCGCGCTGCGTGACGAGCTGCAGGAGGTGCGCGCCGGGCGGCGCGCCCAGCTCGTAGCTTTTGTCGTTGACGATCTGCCGGCTCCAGCCCTCGGCCGCGCCCCAGGGCAGCCACTCGCGCTCGGGCAGGAACGTCACGTCGCGCAGCACGACGCAGCCCAGCGGTGCGGCGCGCGGCGCGGCCGGATCGTCGCCACGGCGGAACGCCGCGATGCGCGTGCGCAACTCGTCGAAACTCGCCACGCCGTTCTTGTCGCCGAAGAGTTCCCAGGCGAGGCCGAAGGGCACGAGCTTCCAGTGCGCGAAGAAGCCGAAACCCGCCACCGCGTTCACTGGCGCGGCGAGCCGCAGGAAGAACGGCGCGCCCGGGCCGATCGCGCGCACGGCGTTCTGGTTGCGCGGCCGCCAGAAGTTCACCTCGTCTAGCCGCCCGCCCGTTGCCGCCGCCTTGCCCGCCAGGTAATCGAACCAGCGCCGATCGGTGATCGAAACGAGGCCGAGCACGGGCATCCCCCCAGGGTCGCGGCATTCTACGCATCGCTCCCTGAGGCGACTCGCGACTTGTTTGCTTGGTCGTTGGTGTCGGCGGGCTACTAGGGACTGTTCAAGCCCTGAACCGACGAGCCGTCCTCGCGAACGGCAGTCATGAGCCCATTGTCGCGAGCAGGGTTGTCGCGGCTGGAGTGACAAGCGGTTGCCAGCATCACACGAGCCAAGAGTCACGCATGCTGTGTGCTGGAGCTGGTCGGGCCATGCGATAGGACGTTGCTCTGACTGAGGCCGGTCGCTGGGACTCGGCCCTCGGTATGCTGATGCCCCCTTTGCGGAGATCTGCCGATGGACTACTCAGTGCGAATTCACCTTCCCTCTGCTGTCGTGGGAGCAGTTTCTCTCACAGTCGTGTTTACGCTGCTGGGCATGCAAGTGGCGAACCCCAGCCCACAAGCTGCAGGCCCACTAGCAACTGCTGGTGCAGGGCAGGTAGTGCACGTCTCAATGCAGGTGAACGTCACTGATCGGTCTGGCCATCCGGTCTATTCGGTCCCGGCGGATCGCACACTCGTCCTTCGAGACATGGTTGTTCGAAACACGCTTGGAGTGTTCGCCCCCGACCCTGATATCTATCCATCCTTGTCGAACGGGGCGGGTGTACTGAAGTATGCTGGAACCAATCTCATGGATTGGAAGAAGGGCGGCCAGGCCAACCTCTTCAGCAGTGCAGTCTCTTCGTTTGGCGGCGGGGGAGTTGACACTTCTCAGACGGGGTTCACCCTTACGGGCGGTGTCGTCTTTGAGCCTGGCTCCGTAGTGACTGTGCATGACTACGTTGGACCGCTCTACTTCGACGGCGTCTTGGTACGGCAGTAGTCGAGCGCGGCAGGCAGTCGTGCAGCAGGCCCTGCAACTCGGCGAGCCCGGCGCCGCGACGGGCGACGCGCAGCCGGATCGGGGGTCTTGTAAACGAAATCGCCTCAACACTTTATGCAACGCCCTTTGTCTCAACTGGAGTCGCACGCAAGCCTTGCCGTGAACGGGCCCTGACGACCTGCCGCATCGGCAGGTGCGCGGTCGGGCACGACGCCGTACCTCCGCCCCTCAGTTCTCCCCCCGCACCCTCGCCTGCAGGAAGACCCGGTCGCGGTGGTATTCGAGGAAGGAACGTTGCCCGCGGGCGAAGGTGCCTACGTTGCGTTCGCGGCCGGGCTCGATGCCGAGGCGGCGCAGCGAGTCGCCGTGCGCCACGGGCGAGACGAGCAGCTCGCCGTTGTCCCGGAAGGAGATGAAGCCGCGGTCGAACAGGTGGTCGACGGAGGGGGTGAGCAGCAGGCCGTTGTGGCCGTCGAGGCGCTCGTCGTTGTCGGCGTCGCGCCACGGCTTGATGTGGCTGGCGCGCAGGTAGTCGGGGTGACGGACGCCCGTGATGCGGCACGCGGGTTCGAGTTCGGCGACACGGTCGCGGAACAGGCCCTGGCCGCGGCGCGAGAGGACGAGCGACAGCTTCTCGGTCTCGTTCAGCTCGGCGCTGCCCTCGATGCGGCCTCGCAGGTGCTCCTCCCACAGAAGAACTTCGGGCGTGGGACCCGGCGGTGGCGCCTCGGCAACGCCCGCCGGCGGCGTCGCGCGCAACAAGCCGAGCACCGGCTCACCGATCAGCTCGGCCAGCGCCAGTGCCAGCCCAGGTGAGATCCGCGTGAGATAGATGCTCTGGCTGCCGCGACCGGCCGGCGAGAGCGGTGAGTACTTGCGCGGGAGCAGCGGCGCCAGTCGATCCATGTGCTGTGCAGGCCGGATCGGTCGGGCCAGTTCGCTGAAGTCGACGTCCACGCGCCAGCCGATGTCGTCCCAGGCGCGTCCGGCGGCGCCGAACTCCGCCGGCTTGGGCGCCTCGTAGGCGTGCGAGCGCGCGATGCCGAAGTGCGCGATCCGCGTGTCGGCGAACGAGAGCACCAGATCGCCCGGCGCCACCTCGCGCATGAACTCGTAGTAGGGGTTGATCGACCCGTCGCGCTTGCGCTGCGGCGACCACAGATAGCCGCCGCCGATCTCCTGCGCGGCCGTCTGGTTCTGGTTGACCCACCACGTGCGCAAGGCACGCCTCTCCCGAGCATCGGTGCGCCCAGGTTAGCGCGTCGCGTCGCCTCGGGCCTACACCTCGCCGCTGATGAGCGCCTGCTGCGCTCGGCTCAAGCTCAAGTAGGGCATGGCCACGTTGTCTTCGTCGGACAACTCGCCGACGACCCAGTACCAGCCGGGGTTGTCGGCGAAGGCGTAGACGCCCCTCTTGCCGTCGGGGAACCCGGGAAGCTCGTCGCTCAGCAGGGCGCAGTCCTGCACGCCTTCGCCCTTGTCGATCCTGGTCCAGGCGTCGCTCGGGCACAGGCTCGGTGCGCGATCGGCCGGCAGGATCCACCCTTCGGCGGAGGCCACATGCTCGGCTCCGTTGAGCTGGAACCGGTGCAGGTGCGGCGGGTCGTCCTCGCTGACGCAGAGTGCCTTCACCATCGCCACGGACCAGGTGTGAATCTCGGCCGTGGCCGTGCTCACAGAAAGCAGGCCGTGGTCGCGCGCAATCTCGACCTCATTCGCGTAGCTCTTGAACGGGCCGAGGATCTCATCATCCGCCTCGATGTACAGCTTCCCCTCAAGCCGGATGAGCGCGGCCGAGCCGGCGAACATGCCCTCCCATGCCACTCCCAGCCGGATCTCGCCCTCGCCCTCGCAGCGGATGCGGTGCGCGACGTCGTCGCCGGTACCGCCACACTCTTCGCATCCCTCGTCGTCGTCGATCGCCTCGGCGGGCGGCCTGCGAGTCGCCGTCTTCGGCTTGCGCGCGCGCCGCTTCGTCGCGGCCTTGCGCGTCGCCTTGGTGCGCTTTCCCGCGTCGCCCTTCCTGCGCCCGCTCACGCCGCCACCTCCGTTCCGCGCGCCAGCTCGGTGAAGAGCCGGTCGCGGCGCTCGACGGCCTCGTCGAGGTCGGAGGTGTGCAGCGACTGCCGCACGCGGCGGATGCGCCCGTCGGCGGTGTTGAGGGTGAAGTGGATCCACCAGGTCCGGTGGTTGAGCCACAGGTGGTGGAGGGGGTTGTCCGCGTCGATGCGGATGGACAGATGAGCCGGAATCACGGTGCGTACCTTTCGGTCACGCATCGGGAAGACGGGGCCCCGTCGCCGGGGCATCGTCGGAAGCTTCGTTCGCCGGGGACGTCCGCCCCGCGCGCATCCCGCCGGCGAACCGTTCGCCGGAGGAAACCACCTTGGCCTTCCGAGCCAGGTTGGTCGGCCACGCCCCGAGAGGCGCAGCCATTCCTGATGCTGGGGCGCAGCCTATTCCGAGAGCGCGGGCCTGTCCAGAGGGAGGAGTGTCATCAGGCCGCGGTGCCGCGTCAGCGCTTCGCCGCGACGTCGAGCCGCTCGCTGAACGCGGCGACGCGCGCGGTCAGGCGCGGTCCGCGGCAGAGGCTGACGGACAACTCGTCGCCGGCAACCCAGTAGATCGCGTCCTGCAGGAAGCGCGCGCCGAGGTCGTGGGCCTCGTCGAAACTCAGCGCCGTCGCCCAGCTCGGCTCGGCGTGCTCCGACACCGGTGAATAGCCCGTGATGCGGACGGCCCAGCGCGCTCGCCGTCGCAACTCGGCCTGCAGCGCGGCGTCGGCCGCTTCGTTGCGCGCGCGCGGCCACTGCTCTCCCGTCGTTGCCCAGGCCGACACGATCGCGAACTCGGCCGGCCAGTTCGGCGCGGCCCCGTCGAGCCGAAAGCGCGTCTCGAAGTAGGCGGGGTTCATCATGGGCGGCTCCGATCGCGCAGATCATGCTGTCGGCGAGCGCAGAACGCAGAGCGCTGTTCGGCGGCGGCCCGCGCGCTGGATCGAGGCCGGAGCATCCCCTTGGCCCCGTTGCGGGCCGGTAGGCTTGATTATTGGTTGCATATGGCCGATTATCGGACACATGACCGCCTCCGAACTCGACGAAGCGCTCCTGCGCCAGCACCTCGGCGCCGTCGGCGCGCACCTGCAAGCCGCGGGCGAAACGGCGTCGGTCGTCGTGGTGGGCGGCGCGGCGCTGTGCCTGCGCGGCCTGATCCGGCGCACCACGCACGACGTCGACGTCATCGCCGTCGTGGCCGAGGACGGGCAGTGGGCGGCGCCCGTGATCAGCAAGTCCTTGGCGACGGCGACGAAGCGCGTGGCGCGGGACTTCAACCTCGACGACGAGTGGTTCAACACCGTCATCGGCGCGCAGTGGAGGACGGGACTCCCTGACGGGATCGAGGACGACGTGCAGTGGCTGAGCTTCCGCGGCCTGCGCGTGGGGTTGGTCGGCCGCCGCACGCTCATCGCGCTCAAGCTCATCGCCGCCGTGGATCAATGGCCGCGCAGCGTGCATCTGCAGGATCTGCTCGCGCTGAAACCCGACGACGAGGAACTCGAACGTGCGCGCGCCTGGGTCGAGTCCCAGGACATCAATCCGCAGTGCGCCGATTGGGTGAAGGAGGTGATCCGTCGTGTACGAGACGATCGCTAGGCGCACGGAAGAAGCCGTGGTGCGCGCGTGCTGGAGGCAGTGGCGCGCGCTCCAGGGAGAGGGTCTGACGACCGGCCAGCAGAGCGCCCGCTCGATCATCGATCCGGAGGCGCTGGTCCTGGCCTCTCTCGCGGTGCGCGCGAAGGAGCAGCGCTTTCGGGATCTGCTGCTGTGGTGGGTCGGCAAGGGCGCCGCGTTGTTGAGCGTTCAGCGCCTGCAGACGCTGGGCCGCACGATGCCCCAAGCGTCGTTGCATGGCGGCACGGCCTGGTTTGCCGCGCTGGCCGTCGAAGCCGGCGACGCCCGTTGGAAGCGCCTCGCGACCGGCAAGACCTCCGACGAGCCGACGCGATCCGGCAAGGGGCCTCGCGAGCTGCACCTGGTCGAGCCGTCGACGCTGATGCTCCGTCTGCGCGCCGGATTCGGAGTGAGTGCGAAGGCCGACCTGATGGCGTTCCTGATCGGCGCGAGTTCGTCGTCGGGAAAGCAGCCGTCCTGGACGAACGTGAGCGTGATTTCGGAAGCGATCGGCTACTCGAGGCAGTCGGTGTCACGCGCCGTCTCCGAGATGTCGCTCGCGCGCTTCATCGAGACGAGTGCCGATGCGCCCCCGCTGTACTCGCTCGACCCGGCGCCATGGGCCCGTGTGCTGCGACTCCACGACCCGTGGCGCGACGCGACGAGCGTGGCCGAGGATGCCGACGAGCTCGACCTCCCCGCGTGGCGATTCTGGAGCCAGGCATACGCCTTCCTCCTGAAGTGCTCGCAGTGGGCCGAGAACGCCGCGCGACAAGACTCGCCGGATGTCGTGCACGCGTCTCTCGCCAGGGACATCGTCGAGGAGTCCGGCCGCTATCTGCGCTGGAGCGCCATCGGCGTGCCCGACGCGAAGGTCCACGCGGGCGAACGGTACCTGGCGCCCTTCGGTGAGGTGGTCGACCAGGTCCTCGAGCGCGTGGAGCAGGACGTGTAGGGCGCCCGCCCGTTCAGCCCGCCCCGTCACCTCCGCCGCCCGCAACCAGCAACCCCTTCCCGTCGAGCCACTCGATCACCGCCGCGCGAAACTCTTGCGGGCGCTCGACGTGCAGGTAGTGGCCCACGCCGCTCCACACGACGTAGTCGAGCTGCGGGGCGCGGGCGCGGATGGCGGCTTCGAAGGCTGCGTCCCAAGTGGGTTGCTCGGCGAGCAGCAGCAGCAGCGGCACGGTGATGGGGCCGGCGGGCCAGGCCTCGGGCACGAGCGTCGCCTGCGCGGCCTCGACGACGGTGCGGTGGGGCGTGGCGAGGGCCATCGCGGCGATCGCGGCGCGCTGCTCGTCGGCGAGGTCGGGCGCCGGCATCGAGGCGACCATGTTGCGCACGACCGCCCGCCACTCGGGCCCGGCCAGCCGCGCGAGCAGCGGCTGCATATGCTCGGAGCTGAAGAGCTGGTGCAGCGTGCCGTCGACGCCGACCAGCGCGAGCACGCGTTCGGGATGCCGCGCGAGCACGAGTTGCGCGACGGGCACGCCGTTGCTGTGGCCGACCAGCACGGCGCGGCGCACGCCGGCCTCGTCCATCGCGGCGATCACCGAGTCGGCCATCGTCGCGAGGTCGAGCGGACGCGCCGTCAGTTCGCTGCCGCCGTGTCCGGTCAGGTCGACGGCCAGCACGCGCGCGCGGCCCGACAGATCGGCAAGCTGCGTCGGCCAGGCCGCCACGCTGCTCGCCCAACCGTGGATCAGCACCAGCGCCTCGTCGTGTCGCCCGCCGCGCTGCCCGCCGTCGCGCGCGCCGACGTGCTGCGCGCCGCCGTGCCCGCCGCTGTCGAGGAAGTGCACGCGCCGCCCGTCGTGCAGCGCCCAGCGTTCGAGCGGCGCGACGGCCACGACCTTGCGGCAGTTCGACGTCATGCACGCGGGCGCCTGCAGCGCGGCGAGCGTCAGGCCGGCCAGCAGGCACCACGACCGAGCACGATGGGATGCGATCACGCAGACTCCCGCGGCGAGGAGTCCGCGAATGTATCAGGGTGCGGTGCCGCCCGACCCCGGCGCTCGCGCCCCCGCCCCGCGGCATGTATAGATGTTGGCGTTGGCTTCTGGCTTTCCCCCCCGAGGAATCGAATCCATGAAGAAGATGCTGGCTGTGTTGGTGTGCTGCGCCGCCCTGAGCGGCTGCACCCTGGTGGACATGGGCGTCGGTCGCGGCGAGTGCGTCAGCGAGTGGCACGCCGAGGGCCCGACCGGCTACGCCGAGCTGGGCTGGTCGGACAACACGACCCTGCTCTCGGCCGAACTGCTCGGCGGCGAGAACGCCGGCACGCTCGTCTCGGTCGACCTGTGGCGGCTGCTGCACCTCGAGCTGGGGCTGCTCGGCTTCGGCGTCGGCATCGGCCCGCTGCAGTTCGGCGGCGGCCTCGGCTGGTACCACCCGCACCACGCCCCGGCCATGATCGACAGCATGTGCCCCTTCGACGACATGTGCGGCGACGACGAGTGCTGCGGCGAAGGCGACGGCGAGTGCTGCAGCGACGACGACGGCGCCCACGCGCACTGAGTCGCTTCGCGCCCGGCGGCGCCCCCGCGAGACGGGGCCCGCCGGGCGCGTGTATCCTGTCCGCCTCGCACCCGCCCTCCCCGGAACTCCGCCATGGCCTACGTCGATGGTTTCGTCCTGCCCGTCCCCGTGAAGAAGCTGCCGGCCTACACCAAGCTGGCGAAGCAGTGCGGCAAGCTCTGGCGCAAGCACGGCGCGCTGCAGTACTGCGAGTGCGTGGGCGACGACCTGACGCCCGGCTTCGGCGTGCCCTTTCCCGCGCTGGTCAAGCCCAAGAAGGGCGAGACGGTGGTCTTCTCGTTCATCGTCTACAAGTCGAAGAAGCACCGTGACGCGGTCAACAAGAAAGCCATGAGCGACCCGGCCCTGCTCGCGCTGTGCGACCCCAAGAAGCTGCCTTTCGACTGCACGCGCATGGTCTGCGGGGGCTTCAAGACGCTCGCGCAGGCCTGAGCGGTCGGTTGCGGGGCGTCGCCCGCATTTGACTTCCACCCCCGCCAACCGCCACAGTCCACGCATCTTGGGGCCGGTCGATGTGACCGGTCCCGCAACCCGAGGTCGCCCGAGAGTCCCGCGCGACACGCAGGATCGCTCCATCTCGACCTCGGGAAGTCACGCTCCATCCGGCACGCGTTCGGTCCCATCGGACCCGCTGCCGAGGGCAACCCCACGCGGAGGTTCGTTCCGCGCTCATCGCACTCGGCCCGCGCCGGAGATCCGGCACCGGGTGCACACCAGAAGGAAGTTCGTCATGACGCGTCTCAAGGGAACAGTGAAGTGGTTCAACGACACGAAGGGTTTCGGGTTCATCACGCCGGAGAACGGCGAGAAGGACTGCTTCGTGCACCAGTCGGTCATTCAGGGTGAGGGCTTCCGCAGCCTCGCCGAGGGCGACAAGGTCGAGTACGACCTGGTGCAGGGCGAGAAGGGCCCGGCGGCCAACAAGGTCGTCAAGCTCTAGGCGGTCTTCTCGCGCGAGCGGGATTCCGGCGGGGCCGTTCCGGGCAGTCCGGGGCGGCCCTGCTGTCGTTTTCGCGCGGCGCCGGCGACGTCCTGGCGCCGCATCCGCCTGGCGCCCTGCCGCGAAGAGCAGGCCATGAAGACCTCCTCACTCGTTCTGGGCGGCCTGCTGGTCGCCGGCTGCTCCCTGCTCGGCTGCGCGCAGACCTCCGAGGCGCCGTTCAAGTTCGACTCGGCGCCCACGCCCGAGGGCTGGCCCGAGCCGACGCCCGTCGACGCCGTGGCGATCGTGAAGTACCCGGCCTACCGGCAGGCGATCGTGACCGAGGCCGCGATGCCCGGCGCCGACACGGGCCCGATGTTCGGTCGACTCTTCGACCACATCCAGAAGCGCGACATCGCCATGACCGCGCCGGTCGACATGGGTTACGCGAGCGCCGAGCCCGGCACGCCGCGGCGGACCTCGATGGCCTTCCTGTACCGCGTGCCCGCCGACGGACCGGTCGGCGCGGACGGCGTCGTGAGCGTGCAGGACGTGGCTCCCTCGACGTGGGCGAGCGTCGGCGTGCGCGGCGGCTACACCGACGACAACTTCGCGTCGGGCCTCGCGCTCCTGCGCGATTGGCTGGCTGCGCGCGCCGACACCTGGCAGGTCGTCGGCCCGCCGCGCTACCTCGGCTACAACAGCCCCTTCGTGCTGCCCTTCATGCGCTACGGTGAGGTCCAACTGCCGGTGGTGCCCGTCGACCAGGCCTCGGCCGGCACGCGCTGATCCCGATGGCGCGCGCGGCGAGTCCGGGCCGCCCGACGGCGATGCGACGCGTGCTGCGCGTGGCGGCCGTCGCGCTGCTGGCGCTGTTCTCGTCGTCACCGATCCTCTCCTCGTGCCGGAGTCCCGACGTGGGCCTGCTGAACGATCGCCTGCGACCGTGCCCCGAGTCGCCCAACTGCGTCAGCAGCCAGGACGCCGACGCCGGCCACGCCATCGAGCCGCTGCGCTTCGAGGGCGCGCCCGAGGCGGCCTTCGCCGCGCTGGCTGCGCTCGTCGCGGCGCAGCCGCGCGTCGAGATCGTCGCGTCCGACGCGCGCTGGCTGCACGCGACCTTCCGCACGCGCTGGCTGCGCTTCACCGACGACGTCGAGTTCCTGCTCGACGCCGAGGCGCGCTGCATCCACGTGCGCTCGGCCTCGCGCGTGGGCTACTCCGACCTCGGCGCCAACCGTCGCCGTGTCGAGGCGCTGCGGGCGCAGTGGGACGCGCGGCGCTGAAGCGGGTCGCGGCGCCGCGCGCGTGCCGGGACCTCGCGCGGCAGCAGACCGGCGGGCCGCGCGTTGTCTAGACTGCCCCGCATTCCGGTTGCACCTCTCACGCCTGCCCGAGGTCTACGCCCCATGGACGTCTTCGAAGCCATCTCGTCGCGCCGCGCCATCAAGCACTTCGATCCGACGCACCGACTGAGCGAGGACGAGATCGCGCGGCTGATCGAGGCGGCCATGCAGGCGCCGACCTCCTTCAACATCCAGCACTGGCGCTTCGTGCTGCTGCGCGATCCCGAGCTGCGCAGGCAGGTGCGCGCGGTGGGCAACGACCAGGCGCAGATGACCGATGCCTCGCTGCTGGTGCTCATGACCGCCGACGTCGCCGCGTGGAAGAAGAACCCCTCGCGCTACTGGGTCAACGCGCCGAAGGCGGTGGGCGAGATGCTCGTGAACTGGATGGGCCCCTTCCACGAGGGCAAGCCGCAACTGCAGCGCGACGAGGCGCAGCGTTCGATCGGCATGGCGATGGCGACGCTGATGCTCGCGGCGCAGGCCATGGGTTACGACAGCTGCCCGATGATCGGCTTCGATCACGACGCGGTCGCCAAGCTCGTGCGCCTGCCCGCCGACCACTGCATCGGCCCGATGGTCGCCATCGGCAAGCGCACGAAAGACCCCTGGCCCAAGCCGGGGCAGTTGCCGCGCGGCGAGGTGACGGTGATCGACCGCTTCGGCGGCTAGCGGGCGAGGATCGCCACGCTGCGCAGGCGCAGGGTGGTGTCCGAACTCGCGGCGAGGAGCGCGGCCGCCGCCTACGGCGTCGTGAGCTTGAGCGCGTTGCTGGCGAGCGTGCCCGAGACGCTGCCGTTCGTGAAGGGCACCCAGGTCTGCATCCAGAAGGAGCTGCCGCTCGGCACGCCGGCCGGCCAGGTGGCCGCGATGACGTTGGTCGCCTGGCCGGACGAGAGGTCCATCGGCGACTTGATCGAGAGCGTCGGCTGCGGCACGAGCGTGCCGCCGGAAAAGGGCGCGAAGATCGCCGCGCCGCCCACGATCAGATAGGCGTCCGCCGTGTAGCCGGTCGCGGCCGGCGGCACGAGCAGCGTCAGCTCGATCGTCAGGCTGCTGCCGGCGGTCAGGTTGCCGCAGGCCGACAGCTCGGGCGCGCGCGTGAAGGGCGCCGACGTCTTGTCGAAGCCGAGGTCGGCGACCGAGGCGCTCTGCGCGCAGACGCCGAGCGGGTTGGCGAGCGCGGCCTGCAGCGAGACCGACGTGATCGGCGTGCCGGTGTTCGCGCCGCTGCCCGAGGTCGAGCAGCCGCCGTTGGTGTGGATGCCGATGGCGACGTTCTGCTGCTCCCAGATGATCGGCGAGCCGGAGTTGCCGCCCGTCGTGTCGGCCTGGTAGCCGAGGTCGACGCCGCTGCTCACGAAGGGGCCGACGTGCGTCTGCTGGATGTTGTCGTAGGTCAGGTTCGGCGTCGAGTCGGCGCCGTAGCCCGTGATGCGGATCGAATTGCCGGCCGGCGCGGGCGGCGTGACCAGATCGAAGGCCGCGCCCATCGCCTGCCAGGGCGTCAGGCCGGTATTGCTGTTCGGAAAGCAGCCGAAGTACTTCCAGTCGTCGGTCGAGAACAGCGACTGGTGGCTGGCCGGGTCGACCGCGTACTGGTCCTCGGGCGGCGGGAACACCAGCGCGCCGCCCGTCGTGGAGAAGGGCACGTTGAACTGCACGCTCGCGCCCGTGCCGCCGCCGCAGTGCCCGGCCGAGAGGAAGCACTTGCCGCAGTCGTTGATCATCCACGCCGTGCAGACCACCGGCATGAGGCGCGCGACGCGCGGGTCGTTGGAGGGCACGCGGTCGTCGAGCGGCCCGCACTGCGTCTCGAGCGGCCCGAACGGAATGCCGACCTCGAGCGCCTCGATCGAGACGCGATTGTCGCCGGTGCCCGGGAAGGCGAGCACCTCGACGAGCAAGGTGTCGCCGTTGAAGTAGGCCGAGCCATGGTTCCACTGCCGCACGTGCTCGGCGTTCATCGTCTGCTGCGCGCCGTCCTGCAGCGAGGTGATGCGCAGCGTCGAGGCCGTGCCGTCGGCCACGCTGCCCGAGAGCTGCACCTCGTCGAAATACAGCGCCAGCGAGGCGGCGCCGTCGAAGTTCACGTAGAAGGACAGCACGGCCTGCGGTGCGTCGCTCTCGTTGCGCGCGCTGCCCGAGTCGAGCGCGAAGGCCTGCCGGATGGTCCGCGGCGGCGAGGCCTGCGCGGCGGCCGAGGGCGGCGCGGCCAGCGAGGATCCGACGGCGAGCAGGGCGACGAACGCGAGGGTGCGGAAACGCATGGCCGGGTCTCCAGAGAGCACGTGAGGCCACGCACTCTAAGGGCTCGGCGCGATTCCGGCCACCGCGCGTCGCGCGCGCGGCGGCGAGGCCCGCCTACGGGTTCGACGTGAGCGCCCCGACGAAGGCCTGCACGGCGCGTCCGTGGCGCAGCAACTGGTCTTCGCGGCTCTCGAGGGCGCGCTGGCGCGTCACGAACTCGTGCTCGACGCCGGTGCCGTCGGTCCAGCGCGTGCGCATGCGGTCGCGGCTCGACGACGAGAGCGGCGCCGACTTGTCCTTGGGCCCGCCGTGGGCCGCGTAGATCGACGCGATCAGGCGCAGCCCGTCGCGATGGCGCCCGGCCCAGCCCGGCGCGGCCTCGCCGTCCTCGAGCGCCGACATCAGCGCATGACTCTTGCCCTCCTCGGTGCTCCAGCGGCTGGTGCAGAACGCGTCGGCGAAGTCGGCGGCGAAGCGCGCTTCGGCCGTGCGCACCACGAAGGTCATGTCGGGTGCCTTGTCGAAACGCTCCGTGCGCAGCACGAAGTCGTGGCCGGGCAGGCGCATGACCATCACGCCGTCGCGCTCGGGGCGCGGCGACTCGGCGGCGAGCGCCACGCCCTTGCCGACGCCGTCGACGATCTCGACGCCGAGCAGGATCTCTCCCTCGGGCGTCTTCACTTCGATGAAGCTCCCCTGCGCGAGCGCGGAAGACGAGCAGACCGAGAGCAGGAACAGGGCGAGGGCGGCGCGCAGCATGGGACGACTCCGGGACGGGCGGGGAGAAGTCCTTCCTCTCGGCGCGCGCGGCGGGTGTCTTGAGCCTCGGCCCTACGGAACGACGCCGCGCAGCGCGTTGCTCGCGCTCAGGCCCGCCGGGCCGCCCGGATCGACGATCCAGTGCTGCATCCAGAACTGCAGTCCGGACGGAATCGCGGGCGGCCACTGCGTCGAGAGCAGCAGCTCGCCCTGCGCGTCGATCGGCAACGCGACGACGAGCACGTCGGGGCGCGGCACCATGAGCCCGCCCTTGAAGGGAGCGTTGAGCAGCGACAGTCCGAGCACGAGCGTCGAGGCCGAGCCGGGCAGCGCGTTGGAGAGTTGCAGCGCGACGGGTTCGCCGCCGCACAGGCTGCCGATCGCCGAGAGCACCGGCCCGACGAGCGGGCCGTTGAGCGCGTCGCTCTCGACGACGAGATCGAAACTGCCGACGCCCGACCAACCTTGCAGTTCGCTCGAGAAGCCGATCGCACCGCCCATCGGGAAGCCCTGGAAGGCTGCGCCCATGAACCGCGGACCGGCCTCGTTCGACACGAAGCGCACGTCGAGGCGCGCGTGCGTCACCTCGCCCTCCTGCGTGCCGACGCCGAGCACTTCGCCGACGACGGCGAAGGGCGTGAAGGGCGAGAGATCGATCACGAGTTCGTGTGCGCCGCTCGCCGCGCGCGCCGACGGCACGGCGAGCAGCGCCACGGCGAGCGCCAGAGCCTGAGGATGCGACGACATGGCATCGTGTCCGTCGAAGGGAGGCACGGGAGTGCGCCGCACCCTGTGTGCGCCGCTCAGGATACTCCCCGCGCTGGACCCTCGTTCGACGTCGGTCGCCACGCCCGATCGCCTCCCCCGCATCGGGCCGCGCGCGTTAGGATGTCGGCCGGCCCGACACGCTCTCCCGTCTCCCGGAGCGAAGCATGCTCGCACTGCTCGCCGCGCTGTTCCTCGCCGCCGACATCTACGTCGTGGATGACAACGGACCCGCGGACTTCAGCGAGATCCAGCCCGCGATCGACGCGGCCAAGGCCGGCGACACGTTGCTCGTGCGCGTCGGCGCCTACGCGGGCTTCACGCTCACGAAGCGGCTGACGATCCTCGGGCAGGACGGCCCCTTCGAGCCCTTCGTCGGCACCGAGCCGTACGTGGGCGGGCTCGTGCAGATCGACGGCCCAGTGAGTTTCACGCTCGCGGGCATGCGCCTGTCGACGGTCGCGGTCGTCGGCGTGGGAGGCAGCGGGCTGCTCGACGATCTCACGGTGCTGAACACCGTCACGGTGAGCAATTGCCCGCAGCTCGTGATCAGCCGGCTCGTGATGCCGCAGGCGACCACCGACTTCGCCGCGCTCGCGGTCGGCAGCTCAACGCTCATGCTCGTCGACAGCGACCTGACCGGCGGCCCGGGCCACTCGCCCTTCGCGGGGCCGGGCTTCCCCGGGCAGCCCGCGCTCGACGCGGGCACCAACAGCCTCGTCGTCGTCGCAGGCAGCAAGCTCACCGGCGGCGATGCCGGGCAGGGCCTGTTCATGGACGGCAAGGCCGGTCCCGCGCTGCGCTGCAGCTTCTCGACCGTGATCGTGCGCGGCTCGAGCTTCGACGTGCTCGACGACGGGTATGTCGAGCCCGGTTTCGGAGGCATGCCGGGCAGCGCGATCGACTGCGCGGGCGGCCTCGTGATCCACAGCGGCGTGACGCTCGCGGCGCCCGTGAGCACGAGCCTCGGCGGCACCGTGATCGCGGCCGCCGCGCCCGAGCCGTATCTGGAGATCACCGGCAGCGACGGGCTCGGCGCGCAGCGCTCGCTCGACCTCTACGGGCCGGCCGGCACGCTCGGCTGGTTGCTGCTCTCGACGGCGCCGGCCACCTTCGCGCTGCCGAAGCTCGAGCTGCCGCTGTGGCTCGACCCCGCGTCGACGCTGCTCGTCGCGCCGCTCGTGATGCTCGGCCAGGACTCGCCGCTCTCGCTGACGATCACGCTGCCGAACACGCCCGGCTTCGCCGGCATCACGCTGCGCGCGCAGGCCGTGTATCCGCAGCTCCCGAGCGCCTGGAAGCCGGGCCAGCAGACCGTCTCGAACCTCGCGCCCCTGATCGTGCGCCACTGATCTGCGGCCCTTACGGCAGTTCCGCTCGGCGATTGGCCGGGGGCTCGGGTCTGTGGTATGAGAAGCGGGTCGTGAAACGGCATGCACACGCGTCGACGCGTCGGAGGCCGGGGTTCGGTGCCCGGATGCTCTCGCTGTGCATCGTTCCGGTCCTGCTCGCGGGGCCGGCCCTCTCGCCCGGCGCGATGCTGCTGCACGCGCACGGTCTGGAGGACCAGCACGCGCACCTGACGCCGGCGGCCATCGTCGCCGCCTGTCTCGACGAGGCGCCCGACTGGCACGCGGCGCAGCACGGCGAGCCCGAAATGGGCCTGTGCGACGACTCGGCGCATGGACAAGTGCCCCCCGGGACGACCGTGGCGCTGAAGGCCGCGCCGCTGCATCGATCGACGTCGTCGGCCGCCGCGCTCGACGACGCGCTGAAGCAGGCCTTCAAGATGCCTGTCTTCTCGGCGTGCGACGCCGTCGCGCTCGTGCCCGACACCGCCACACCGAGTGCCGCGGCGCACCGCCTGCGCGACCGCGACTCGGGCGCCGTGCGTGTGCTGCGCTCTCGCGGGGCCTTGCTGATCTAGCGGCGGAGCTCGACACCGGCTTGCGAGCCGGTCGATGCCTCCCCTTCGTCGCGTCGCCGTGTCGGCGCGATGTTCAGCCCCTGATCCGCCGGGCCACGCACATGCTCCTTCGCGTCCGATCCTTCGTCGTCGTTTCCGCTCTGCTGCTCCTGTCCATCCCGTCCTGCGGGCCCGCGCCGCATGTGCACGAGTCGCCGCCCGACAAGGCGGAGATCGAACCGATCGGTCTCACGCTCTTCGGCGAGCGGGTGCTCCTCTTCATGGAGTACCCGCGCCTCGTCGCCGGCGAGCCGGCGCGCTTCCTGGCGCATGTCTCGGTGCTGGCGACCGGCGAACCCGTGCGCACGGGCGGCGTGACGCTCGAGATCGGCGCCACGGTCCTGACGGCGACGGCTCCGACGCGCGACGGCCTGTTCATCCCCGAAGGACGGTTCGCGGCGCCCGGCCGCCTGCGTGCCTCGCTCGTGCTCTCGAGCGAACAGGCTTCCGAGCGCCTCGAACTCGGCGAGTTCGTCGTGCATGGCACGTCGGCCGAGGCGCGGGCCGCGGCCGAGGCCGACGCGAGCCCCGAGGACCCGGGTGCCGTGCCCTTCCTGCTCGAGCAGCAGTGGAAACTGCCGCTGCTGCTGGCGCAGGCGGCGCCCGCGCGACTCACGCAGCGTCTCGTCGTGCCCGCGCGCGTCGTGCCGGCCGAAGGCGCGTCCGCGGTCGTGGCCGCGCCCGTCGCGGGGCGCCTGCTCGGGCCTGACGGCAAGGGACTCGCGCGCAGCGGCGACCTCGTCGCGGCCGGCGCGCCGCTCGCGCACGTCGAGCCGCCGCTCTCGGCCGCCGACGCCGCGCAGCTGCGTGCCCTGCAACTCGAGTGGAACCTCAAGGCGATGGAGATCGAGCAGGCCTTCGCCGCGGCCACGACGCAGCAGCGTTTCGCGCGGCTCGAGAGCGAGCGGATCGCGAAGCTGCGCCCCGACGGGCTGGCGACGCAGCAGCAGGCCGACGCCGCGCAGCGGGATCTCGCGCTCGCCGACGCGGCGCTCGACGCGGCGCGGACCGCGCGCGCCGCGATCGGCTCGGTTCGGGCGGGGCCGGCGGACGCGGGCCCGGCAACGCTCCCCGAGGGCCTGAAGTTTCCCGTGCTCGCGCCGATCGCCGGCGTCGTCGTCGGTGCCGGTCGCGTTCCGGGCGAGTCGGTCGAAGCCGGCGCCACGCTGTTCCGCGTCGTCGACGCCTCGCGGCTCTGGGTCGAAGGGCGCGTTTCGGAGTTCGACGCGGCGCGCATCGGCCGCGCGCCGCGCGCGGCGCTGAGCTTTCCGTCGGCCCCCGGGCGGCGCGTCGAGGTCGGCGATTCGCCCGGCAGCCGCCTGATCCTGTTCGGGCCCGAGGTGGACGAAGTCTCGCGCACGGTGCTGCTGCGCTACACCCTGCCCGAGGCGGGCGCCGATCTGCGGCCCGGCCTGCTCGCCGACATGGAGATCGCGGTCGCGACGGTCGACGCCGCCGTGGCGATCCCGCACGCAGCGGTCGTGATGGACGGCGGACGGCCGACCGCCTGGGTGATGCTGGGCGGCGAGTCCTTCGCGCGGCGCGAACTCGTGCTCGGCGTGCGCGACGGCGAGTTCGTCGAAGTGCGGTCGGGAGTGGAGGCCGGCGAGCGCGTCGTGACGCGCGGCGCCTCGACGCTGCGTCTGGCCGCGCTGTCGCCGGCCAGTCTCGGCGCCGGTCACCAGCACTGAGCGCACGGACATGATCAACCTGCTCATACGCTGGTCGCTGGCCAACCGCATCGCGGTGCTCGGTCTCGCTCTCGCCCTCTCGGTCGTCGGTCTGCTCGTCACGGCGGAGATGCCCGTCGACGTCTTCCCCGATCTCTCGGCGCCGACCGTCACCGTGCTCGTCGAGGGGCACGGCATGTCTCCGCTCGAGATGGAGACGCAGGTCACCTTCCCGATCGAGACCGCGATGAACGGCGCCGCCCAGGTGCGGCGCGTGCGCTCGGGCACGGCGGTCGGGCTCTCGGTCGTGTGGATCGAGTTCGAGTGGGGCACCGACATCCATCGGGCGCGGCAATCGGTCGCCGAGCGGCTCTCGTCCGTCGCGGCGAGCCTGCCCGCTCAGGTCGAGGCGCCCGCGATGGCGCCGATCTCGTCGATCATGGGCGAGATCCTGTTCTGCTCGCTCACGTCGGACCGGCATGACGCGCTCGAGCTGCGCACGATCGCGACCACGACGCTGCGACGTCGGCTGCTCGCGGTGCCGGGCGTGTCGCAGGTCGTCCCCATCGGCGGCGACACGCGGCAATACCAGGTCGTGCTCTCGGCGCAGCGCCTGCGCGCGCAGGGCCTGACGGCCTCGCAGGTGCTGCAGGCACTCGAAGGCGCCAACGAGAACGTGGCCGGCGGCATCCTCACGAGCGGCGCGCAGGAGACGATCGTCGAGGGCATCGGACGCGTGCTCACGGAGGCGGACATCGGCGCCACGGTCGTGGCCCTGCGCGACGGCGTGCCGGTGCGCGTGTCCGATCTCGGCGTCGTGCAGATCGGCGCCGCCTTCAAGCGCGGCACGGCCGCGGCCAGCCGGCGCGGTCCCGACGGGCAGGCCATCGTCGAATCGGGCGTGGTGATCGCCGTGCAGAAGCAGCCGGGGGCCAACACGCTCGAGCTGACGGGTCGCATCGACCAGGCCCTCGACGAGATCCAGCGGGGCCTGCCCGAGGGGCAGTTCATCAACAAGAACCTGTTCCGGCAGGCCGACTTCATCGAGACCTCGATCCGCAACACGACGCACGCGCTGCTCGAAGGCGCGGTGATGGTGGCGCTGGTCGTGATCGTGTTCCTCGGCAGCCTGCGCGCGAGCCTGATCACGCTCTCGGTGCTGCCGCTCTCGCTGCTCATCGCGGTGCTCGTGCTGCGCGCGCTGGGCGACGGCATCAACACGATGACGCTCGGCGGCATGGCCATCGCCATCGGCGCGCTCGTGGACGACGCCATCATCGACGTCGAGAACGTCGTGCGCCGCCTGCGCGAGAACGCCGCGCGGCCGGAACGCGAGCGGCGCTCGACGGGCGCGGTCGTCTACGACGCGAGCGTCGAGGTGCGCCCGTCGATCGTGCTCGCCACGCTCATCATCCTGCTGGTCTTCACGCCGCTCTTCGTGCTCGAGGGCGTCGAGGGCCGCCTGCTCGAGCCGCTCGGCGTGGCCTTCACCGTCGCGCTGGCCGCCTCGCTGCTCACGGCGCTGACGCTGACGCCGGTGATGTGCGCGCTGCTGCTCCCGCGCAGCGGCATCGTCCGCAAGGGCCTCGAGCCGCGCTTCGTGCGCGCCCTCAAGCGCGGGTATCTGCCCCTGCTCGACGGCGCGCTCGCGCATCCGTGGCGGCTCGCGCTGCCGGCGGCACTGCTCTTCGTGCTGAGCATCGCCGGGGCCCTCGGCATGGGGCGCAGCTTCCTGCCGGAGTTCAACGAGGGCGCGCTGGTGGTCGGCATCGTCACGCTGCCGGGCACTTCGCTCGAGGAGAGCGACCGCCTCGCGCGCCTCGCCGAGGAGGCGCTCATGCGGCATCCCGAGATCATCGCCATCGGCCGGCGCACCGGCCGCGCCGAAGGCGACGAGCACGTGCAGGGCGTCGAGGCCAGCGAGATCGACCTGACGCTCGACATGGAGGCGCCGGCGCGGCGCGGCCTGCCGACGCGCGGCAAGGACGAACTGCTCGAGGCGCTGCGCGCCGAACTCGCGACGATTGCCGGCGTGCAGGCGACCTTCGGACAACCCATCTCGCATCGCATCGACCACATGCTCTCGGGCACGCGCGCGAGCGTGGCGGTCAAGATCTTCGGCGACGACCTCGCGACGCTGCGGCGGCTCGGCGAGCAGGTCGAGGCGCGCATGGCCGCCGTGCCCGGCGTGGTCGATCTCTCGGTGGAGCAGCAGGCGCTCGTGCCGACGCTGCGCGTCTCCTTCGATCGGCAGGCCATCGCCCGACACGGACTGCTCGTCGCGGACGTGGCGCGCGCGCTCGAACTCGCCACGCGCGGGCTCGTCGTCGGGCAGGTGCTGCAGGGCGTCAACGCCTTCGATCTGCTCGTGCGCGTGGGCGAGGCGCAGGCCGTCTCGGCCGAGACGGTCGCGCAGACGCTCGTCGTCGCACCGGGCGGGGCGCAGCTGCCGCTCGGCGCGCTGGCCGCGATCAGCGAAGACCGCGCGCCGAACTTCATCAGTCGCGAGAACGTGCAGCGCAAGATCGTCGTCATGTGCAACACGGCGGGGCGCGACGTGGGCAGCGTCGTCGCGGAGCTGCGCGAGGCGCTGGCCGCCGACGTGCCGCTCCCGCACGGCTACTGGGTCGAGTTCGGCGGTCAGTTCGAGAGCGCCGAGGCGACCGGACGTCGTCTGGCCTGGCTCGGCGCGGGCATCGTGGCCGGCATCGCGGCGCTGCTCTACGCCGTGTTCCGGTCGCTGCGCGACACGCTGCTGATCATGGTCAACCTGCCGCTGGCGCTCATCGGCGGCGTGGCGGGCGTGGCGCTCACGGGCGGCACGCTCTCGGTGGCCTCGATGATCGGATTCATCACGGTCTTCGGCGTCGCCGCGCGCAACGGCATCATGATGGTCTCGCACATCCGGCATCTGCAGCGCTTCGAGGGCGTGGGCGACTTCCGCGAGGCGGTGCGGCGCGGCGCGCTGGAACGCCTCGCGCCGATCCTGATGACGGCGCTGGCCGCGGGCCTGGCGCTCGTGCCGCTCGCGCTGCGCGCCGATCGCCCCGGCAACGAGATCCTGAGTCCGATGGCGACGGTGATCGTCTTCGGCCTGCTCTCGGCGACCGTGCTGAACATGGCGCTGGTGCCGGCGCTGTTCCTGCGCTTCGGCCGGCCGGTGCGCCCGGCGGATGTCGTGCCCGACGGCGCGTCGCGGCAAGGAGGTGGGGCATGAAGGGGACGCCACGAATCGTCGCGACGTCGCTCGGCGTGCTGGGCGCGCTGTCGGCATCCTGCGCCACCGAGAGCGTGCGCCCCGATTACGAGGGCGCGCGCGCGCTCATCACTGCCAGAACTGGTGCCGTCGAGATGCACGATCCGGAAGGCGAGCCGCCGACGGAGGCGCAGATCGCGGCGCTGCTCGCCGACGGACTGGGTCTCGACGAGGCGCTGCGTCTGGCCCTGCTCAACAACCGTCGCCTGCACGCCGGCTTCGCCGCGCTGGGCATCGGCCGCGCCGACGAGGTGCAGGCCGGCCTGCTCGCGAATCCGGTGCTCGACCTCGGCCTGCTCTTCCCGGCCGGCGGCGGGCAGACGCGCGTGGCGGCCGGCGTGGCGCAGGGCGTCATGGAACTCTGGCACCTGCCCGAACGGCGCCGCGCGGCGGCCGCGGGCATGGAGCATCAACTGCTCGAACTGGCGCGGCAGGCGGGCGATCTCGTCGCGGACACGCGGGCGGCCTACGCCACGTGCGTCGCGGCACGCGAGCTGCACGCGGCCGCCGAGCAGGATGCCGAGCTGGCGCGGCGTGCGAGCGAAGCCGTGCGGACGCGCGCGGCGCAGGGCGTGGCGACCGAGCCCGACGTGCAGCGCGCCGAGGGCGAGGCGCTGCTCAGCGAGTTGCACGCGCGCGAGACCGCGCATGCACAGGCCGTCGCCGCACGCGAGCTGGCGAGCCTGCTCTCGCTGGAGATCGATCTGGCGAAGGTGCCGCTCACCGATGCGCTTCCCGAGACGAGCGCGCCCGACGGCGAACGCGAGAGTTGGGTGCGCCATGGGCTCGCGCAGCGCCTCGAGCTGCGCGCGCTCGATGCGGAGATCGCCGCCGCGCAGGCGCGCCTTCAGTTCGAGCAGGAGCACGTCCTGGCCGATCCGACGGTGGGGGTGGCCTTCGAGCGGCCCGAGAGCGACAGCCCGACCGATCACGTGCTGGGCCCGACGGCGAGCGTCGAGCTGCCCGTCTTCGACCGCAACGAAGCCGGCATCGCGCGCGCCGCGTCGGAGCTGGCGGTCCTGGAGCGGACGCGCGAGGCCGTGCACGCCGAGCTCGGGCAACGCATCCGGGCGGCCATCGATCGCGCGCGGCTCGCCGCCGACGCGGCGCGACTGGCGCGCGAGAGCCTGCTGCCGCAGGCCCTGCACGCGCTGCGGCTCGCGCAGCGCGCCTTCGACCTCGGCGACACGACCCTGCTGCCGCTGCTCGACGCCGAACGCGCGGCGGCGCAGGCGCGCGCCGCGTCCACGGCGGCCGCCCTGCAGGCCGTGCTGGCGACGTCGGAACTCGAGCGCGCCCTCGGCGGCCCGGCGCGCCTCAGCGCGAGAGCGGCGAGCGCGCCTTGAGCTTGTCGGGGAACTTGGCGCGCAGCTTCTCGACCTTGGGCAGCGCCACGCCGCGCACGTAACCCTGGCCCGGGTTGTTGCAGACGTAGTTCTGGTGGTAGGTCTCGGCCGGATGGAAGGTCTGGCCGGGCTCGATGCTCGTGACGATCGGCCGCTTGAAGACGCCGGCCGCCGTCAGGTCGTCGATGTAGGCGCGCGCGATCTCGGCCTCGGCGTCGTCGGCGGGGAAGATCGCCGAGCGGTACTGCGTGCCGCTGTCGGGGCCCTGCGCGTTGAGCGTGGTCGGATCGTGCGTGGCGAAGAACACCTCGAGCAGCTCGAGATAGGAGATCTTCGCCGGGTCGTAGCTCACGCGCACGACCTCGGCGTGGCCGGTCTGGCCGCTGCACACGTCCTCGTAGTTGGCCGTCTCGGCGCTCCCGCCGGCGTAGCCCGACTCGGCGCCGAGCACGCCCTCGAGTTCTTCGAAGACGGCTTCGACGCACCAGAAGCAGCCACCCGCGAGCACGACGCTGGCCGTCGCGCCGCCCGCGCCCGCGCCGGCAGCGAGCGGGTCGGCGAGCGACGCGAGCGCGCCCGCCTCCGTGAAGTCGAGCGCCTCGGAGTTGAGGCAGAAGCGCAGTCCCGTCGGACGCGGCCCGTCGTCGAACACGTGCCCGAGGTGGCTCTCGCAGCGCGCGCAGCGGATCTCGGTGCGCACCATGCCGTGGCTGGCGTCGACGATCTCGGTCACGTTCTCGCGCGCGATGGGTTGGAAGAAGCTCGGCCAGCCGGTGCCCGAGTTGAATTTGGCGTCGCTCGAGAACAGCGGCAGCCCGCACGCGACGCAGGCGTAGACGCCCTCCTGCTTGTTGTCGAGCAGCGTGCCGCAGAAGGCGCGCTCGGTGCCGGACGCGCGCGTGATGCGGTACTGCTCGGGCGTGAGCTGCGCGCGCCACTCGGCCTCGCTCTTCACGACCTTCGGCGAGGCGAGGGGGCCGACGAGCCGCCCCTCTGCGTCGAAGACCTTGACCAGGACCGAGCCGGACGGCGATGAAGCGGGCGAGGGGCTCATGGGGGGCGCTCCCTGATGGTGGGTGCAGGCGCAGACCGTCGCGAGCAGGGCGGCGGCGAGCAGAGAGAGGTGGCTCATGACGGGCTCCGGGTCGCGGAGGACGGGCCATCGTACGCGCTGGCGGCCCGTGCCGATTGACCGTGCTGTCACGCCTCGCGGATGCTGGCGCTAGCCGGGCGCCGGAGGGCGCTCGGGTGTCGGCACGACGGATGGGTCACGGGAGCAGGCACGCCATGGCGCGCGGATCGGCGCAGTCGTCGGGGTCGGCGCGCCGCCTGTTCGTGCTGTTCGTCGCCGGCGCCCTCACCTTCGGGCTGCTGTTCGTGCTCGCGGACATCGAGGGCTCGGACGAAGCGCCGCGCGGCGCCGTCGCCGCGCGCCCCGAGGCGCCGGCGCCGACCGTGCAACTGCCCGAGGTCGCGCAGGGCCTGCCCGTGGCCCTTCCCGTCGAGGCCGAGGCTCCGACGCCCGCGCCCGCCGTGCCCCGCCCCGGACCGCTGCGCGAGTCGTCGCGCGTCGTCGGGCTCGCCGACCTGCCGCACGACCTGTACAGCGGGCGCGTGCTCGACGAGCACGAGCGCCCCGTCGCCGGCGCGCGGGTCTACTTCGTGCCGGCGCATTCCGCCTGGCACGTGCTCGGTCAGAACCTGTGGTGGGCGCAGCAGGTCGACGCCGCCGACCTGCCCTCGACGCTCACCGGCGCCGACGGCCGTTTCGCGCTGCGCGGGCCGGGCGTCGAGAACTGCCGCGACGACGAGCAGGGCGGCGACTACTGGGCCGGCGCGCCGGGCCTCGTCGTCGTCGCGCCCGGCAGGACCAACCATCCCCACGTCTGCCTGCACCACCGCCGGGGCGACTACGAGGCCGGCGACCTGCGCGTCGAACCGCAGGCCGCGCTGCGCGGGCGGCTCGTCGACGAACAGGGCGCGCCGGTCGCGGGCGCCACGCTCACGTGGATCATCGACAGCGTGCGCCCGGCGCTGCTGCCGAAGAGCGCCGTGCAGGCCGACGACGGCGATCTGATCGAGATCTTCGCGCGCACCGAGTCCGACGCGCGCGGCGAGTTCCTCCTCGAGGGCCTGTGGCAGGGCAGCGGCCAGTTGCACGTGCAGGGCCAACTCGTGTCCTCGATGAGCGTCGATGACGTGGAACTCGTCTCGGGCGGGATCACCGACCTGCGCGACGTGATCGTCGCGCACGGCGCGACGATCACGGGCCTCGTGCTCGATGCCGACGGCCGGCCCGTCCCCGACGCGGAGGTCGCGGTCGTCGAGGACGAGGGCCACGGCGAGGCGCCCGGCGACGCCGACGCCCTCCTCGCGCTCGTCGCGTGGGGCTCGCCGTGGTTCCGCAAGTTCCACGCGGGGCCCGACGGTCGCTTCGTCGTCGGCGGCCTGCCGCACGACGAGGACTTCGACCTCGTGGCGCGCGCGCCCGGCCACGATCCCGGCGCGCTGCGCGACCTGGTGCCGGATTCGGGGCCGCACGAGCTGCGCCTGCGCCGACAGGCGCTGCTCGACGTCACGGTCGTGGACGAAGCCGACGACAGCGTGCCGAGCGAGGTCCAGCTCACCGCCACGCGCGTGTACGACACCGACGACGTCGATCCCGAGCCGCTGCCCGTCGAGCCGCTGCCGGACGCCGAGGGCCGCCCGGCGGTGTGGCGCGTGCGCGGCGTGGGCGGTCTGGGCACGCGGCTGTTCGTCGCGGCGCCGGGTTACGCCAGGCAAAGGGTGCAGGCCGAGGGCGTGGCGGAGGGCGGGCAGGGCCGCCACGTCGTGCGGCTGATCGCCGAAAGCCTCGTCACCGGGCGCGTGCTCGACACGAACGGAGCCGGCATCGCGGACGTGCTCGTCATGGCCGAACTCGTCGCCGCGGAGGATGAAGACGAGGAGAGCGGGTCCGACGCACTCGCGCGCACCCGGTCGGGCCCCGACGGCCGTTATCGGCTCGCGCAACTGGCCGCCGGTCAGTGGTCGCTGCGCACGGAGGCCCCGGGCTGGATGCCGTTCCGGAACGCCCCTGTGCAGGCCGGCGACGGGCGGCGCGACGAAGACCTGATCCTCACGCGCGCGAGCCGCATCGAGGGCGTCCTCACGAACCGCGACGGCTTTCCCGCGCTGGGCGCCGAGGTCGAACTCCAGCGCCTGCGCGACGGCGTGCCCGACGAGGACGACGTCAAGTCGGCGAGTTCGGGGGCCGGCGGGCGCTATCTCTTCGACCACCTGTCTCCGGGCACCTGGCTGGTGCGCTGGCGCTCGGTGCGCAGCGTCGTGGTCGGCGCCGGCGAGACGGTGCGCGTCGATTTCGAGGAGCCCGCGCTGCCGCGCGTCTCGGGCCGCCTGCTGGGGATCGCCGACGGCGACCAGGAGCACACCGTGATGGCGCAGCTCTTGTCCGACGAACTCGGCTACGAGCGGCAGCAGACGGTGCGCCGCACGGTCCGTGACGGCCGCTTCGAACTGGGGCTGCCGGTGGCCGGCACGTGGCGGCTGTTCGGCAGCGTGACCGGCTCGGGTCGCCTCACGCCGGTCGTCGAGTTCGAGGTCGGCTGGGGCGAGCCCGTCGCGCGCGACCTCGTGCTCGGCACGTCGCGCGTCCGCGGCACGGTGGTCGACGCCGCGCAGGGCCGGCCGCTCGCCAAGGCCAGGGTGTCCCTGACCTCGGGCGCCTACGAGGACTTCACCCTCGGCGTGCTTGCCGGCGAGGACGGCGCCTTCGTCTTCGAGGGCCTCGTGCCGGGCCGCTACAGGGTGACCGCGACGGCCTCCGGGCATCGCGCCAACGCGCCGCTGGCCTTCGAGGTCGCCGAGGGCGCGGAGGCCGAGCCGCTGGCGCTCGCGCTGGCGGCGCAGTCCACCGTGCGCTTCACGCTGGTGCCCGACGCCTCGCAGGAGCCCGACGACTGGTCGATCGTCTATGTCTTCGACGAGAGCCGCGAGCGGGTGATCCACGCCAACTGGGCGCAGCCGCCGCAGCCGGTGGTGATCAACACGCTCGCGCCGGGCCGCTACTGGGCGATGCTCGTGACGCTCAGGAACGGTCAGCCGTTCGCGACGCCCACCGAGCGCGACGGGATGACGCCGCTGCAACTCGAGGAGGGCCGCACGACCGAGGTCGTGCTCGTCGCCCGGCGCATCGACGGGAACTAGCGCGGCGGCGCGCCGGATTGTCAGCATGAGGGGATGATCCGCACCCGACCGCTGCCGTCCCTTGCCGCCGCCCTGCTGGGCGTGCTTTCCCTCGCTCTCCCGCTGCGGGCGCAGGACGCCGACGCGGCCGGCGCCGCCGACGCGCCGCCCGCGAAGCTGCCGCACGCCGGCGCGGCCGACGAGCCGCGCGGCCTGCGCCTGCGCACCGACGCGGCCGTTCCCGGGCTCTCGCTCGTCGCGCCGCTCAACAGCCGGCAGGTGCACCTCGTCGACCTCGACGGCGAGGTCGTGCATACCTGGAAGACGGCCAACCGCCCCGGCGCCGCGACCTTCCTGCTCGACAACGGCCACCTGCTGCACTGCGGGCAGGCCGAGGGCGTGCCGCGCTTCCGCGGCGGCGGCATCGGCGGCGTGATCCAGGAGATCGACTTCGAAGGCAACGTGGTCTGGGAGTTCCGGCTGGCGGACGAACGCAGCATCCTGCACCACGACGCCACGCGCATGCCGAACGGCAACTACCTCGTCATCGCGTGGGAGTTCCGCGCGCCGGGCGAGGCCGCGCAGCGCGGTCGCGACCCGGAGGCGCTCGAGTCGGTCGGCTTCTGGCCCGACGTCGTGCACGAAGTGCGGCCCACGCCGCCGCTCGGCGGCGAGATCGTGTGGACCTGGCGCGCCTGGGACCACCTCGTGCAGGACTTCGACCCCGAGCGCCAGGGTTACGGCGCGCTGGCCGAGCACCCCGGCCGCATCGACATCAACGCCGACCATCGCTGGGAGAAGAAGGAGGAGGACCTCAGCGACGAGGAGAAGCGCAAGCGCGACGAGCTGGCGGCGCAGATGGCGCAGCTGGGCTACACCGGCGGCGCCGACGCCGATGCGCCCGACGGCGGCGATCAGGGCGCCGACGACCAGCCGCCGCCGAGCGGCGACTTCATGCACACCAACTCGGTGGCCTATCTGCCCGAGCACGACCTGATCGTGCTCAGCTCGCCGCACCTGTGCGAGATCTTCGTGATCGACCACTCGACGACGACCGAGCAGGCGGCGACGTCCGCCGGCGGCCGCTACGGCCGTGGCGGCGAACTCCTGTGGCGCTGGGGCAACCCGCGCAACTACGGCCACGGCGGCGAGGCCGACCAGAAGTTGTTCTACCAGCACCATCCGACCTGGATCACCGATGCGGGCGACGGCAGCCTGCGCGTGCTGCTGTTCAACAACGGCGGCGGGCGCCCCGACGATCGCGAGTACTCGGCGGTCGAGGAACTGGTCCTGCCCTTCGACGCGCAGCGCGGCTTCCTGCGCGCGGCCGGCCAGCCCTTCGGCCCGGCCGACCCGATCTGGAGCTACGCGGCCGAGGGCGAGTTCTTCTCGGCCTTCATTTCCGGCGCGCAGCGGCTGCCCAACGGCAACACGCTCATCTGCGAGGGCGCGCGCGGCCGCGTCTTCGAAGTGAACGCCGCCGGCGACATCGTCTGGGACTGGATCTCGCCTCTCGGCGGCGAAATCGAGCCGAGCCCGCAGGGCGGCCGCGCGCCGCCCAAGGCCCTGTTCCGCGCGCAGCGCTACGGATTCGAGCACCCGGCGCTCGCCGGGCGCTTCTGAGTCGGGCGGCCGATCGGCGCTGGCCCACGGCGCGCCCGCTTCGTAGTACGATCGGGCCCGGGTGGAGCGGGCGGAAGACGAACGCGACGAAGGAGGCCGCCATGAGGTGCGCACGGGTCGTGACGCTGTTGCTCGCGGGCGCGCTCGGCGCGCCGACGGCGAGCGCGCAGACGGTGCTGTTCGAGGAGAACTTCGACGCCGGGATCCCGGCGAACTGGGCCAACATCCAGCTCGGCTACCACGGCGACATCTGGGAGTCGGGCTTCAAGCTCGTCAACGGCAGCAAGGACGTCTATCACGAGGGCTGGTGCGATCACGGCTTCTACTTCCGTGACAACATCCTGCGCTCGCCGCCGATCGACCTGACGGGCGTGACCAACGTGACCTTCGAGGCCGAGCAGTTCCAGTCGCTCGCGCACCTGATGTTCTACAACGCCATCGAGGTCAGCACCGACGGCGGCGCGACGTACGAGGTGCTGCACAAGCTGGTCAGCCCGCCCAACGGGTTCAGCAAGATCACGGCCAACATGGACGCCTACGCCGGACTGCCCGACGTGCGCATCGCGCTGCACTACAAGGGTTACGCGACCAACAACTGGAGCGTCGACTCGATCCGGGTCACGACGCCCTGGGCGAACCTGGGCGGAAGTCTCGGCGGCGGCGCGCTCGTCGCCCCCAAGCTGACCGCGACCGGCTCGCTCGTCGGCGACACGGCCGTGAGCCTCGCGCTCGACACCGACACGCCCGGCCTGCCGGCGCTGCTGATCATCGGCGGCAGCCGCATCGACCTGCCGATCGGCGGCGGCGTTCTCGTGCCTTCCGTCGACTACGTGTTCGCGTATGTCACGGACGCGGGCGGCGACGTCGCCGAGACGGGCCGCTGGCCGACGGGGCTCCCTCCGGGTCTGGACGTGTATTTCCAGTTCTGGGTCGTCGGAGACCACGGGCCCGTCGCCCTGCAGGCCAGCAACGCCGTGTCGGGGACGACGCCGTAGCGATCGGCGGCCTTCGCGGCGGACTCAGCGCGCCGGCGGAGGCGCGGTCTCGATGAGCGCGACGAGCGCGTCGACCGCAGCGGCCACGAAGTCCTCGTCTTCGGCGCCGGCGTCGATCTCGCGCAGCGTGACGGCGGGGGGCAGGGCGCGCTTCAGCTCGGCGAGGAACGCGGCGTCGCCGGTCGGGTCGTGGAGCGGGCCGCCCGCGATCGCGTAGCGCGAGGTGCCGCGCAGCGGGAAGAGCAGCGTCGCGCGGCCGCGCACGGCGGACAGGCGCCGGCCGATCTCGCGCGCCAACTCCTGCAACTGCGGCGCCGACAGGCGCGGCGCCAGGATGATCGGGTTGTGGAAGACGTGCGCGTGGCCGGCCCAGGCCGGCGGCACGGTGTTTTCGGGCACGAGCAGGCCGACGTGTTCGGCGCCGCCCGGCACGAGCACCTGCGGCAG